>JBJECF010000023.1:0-10014 GCA_051870785.1 Candidatus Aphodosoma sp. | reverse complement strand
TGTTAATTGAATATTAGAGTTTAAATGTTAAATTTTACACAATATATGGCTCTTATAGAGTCTCAAATATTAAAATTATATTAAAATGGGCGTTATGGAATTATTTTAAAAAATTGTTATTTCAACGTTTTTTTTAATACGAATATTTTACTAACTTTGGGAGATTTCTTTTAGATTGAATTTTTGTATAAAAGTCATTTGACGAGATACACAATATAATATCAAGTTTATATGTTGTATAACATGATTTTAAGGGTGTGTATTGGGTTGAATTTCGACGCTAAAAGAAGTTGAGTGTTAGATTATTATATATTTATTTACATAATTTTTAAATTTTTGTTTTTATGAAGAAATTGTTATTCTCATTTTTATGCATGATCTGCTTGCTCGTACCATGGCAAACCATGGAAGCGCAAGGTGGTCAGGTGACAGAAGATTTCGAGGACGTTACTTCATTACCTACTGGTTGGACAACAGCTGGTACCGTGTCTTCTTCCTATCAGTGGAATATATTCACGGGTACCTCTTCTTCGCCGGCTTATGAGGGTGCAAAGTGTGTTTGTTTTAACTCTTGGTCAGCAAGAGAAGGTCAGACGGGTATATTATTGTCTCCTGCAGTAACAATAGTCAGTCCTCAAGCAAAGGTCTCTTTTGCTATTAAGAACCCTACAGGCGGTTCTTTGGGTGTTTATGTTTCTACCGATGGTGGTAGTACTTATTTAAATAACCCTTTGGATACTAATTTGACTAACATATCGGGGTGGACGGTTAAGTCTTATTCGCTCGCAAGTTATGTCGGACAGTCAGTACGTATAGTATTCTACTCCGTTAGTAACTATGGTAGCGGAGATGCTTATCATTATATGGATAAGTTCGAACTTGGCGAGCCAGCAACTTGTGCTCAGCCTATAAATGTTACTATCTCTTCTATTACACAAACTACAGTAAATCTAATGTGGAACCTTGATACTGTTGGAGATGCGTCTTCAACCTATTTATTGACGGTTACCGATGAAGATAATAATAGTTTGTATAATAATCAATCTATTACGGCTACCGAATTGAGTGGTAGTTACTCTTATCAACTTACAGGTCTTACTAGTGGCGTTCAATATTTCGTTTCTCTTAAGACCGACTGTTCTGCTGCTTATAGAGGTTATTCCGAAGTGTCAAGTACTTCGAGCTTTACCACTCTTTGTAGCTCTGTAAATTTCCCATATACTTGTGATTTCGACTCTATGGAGGCGAATGCAAATCCTGACTGCTGGTCGGTTTATGCACCATCTACTGCTACTGCAGTGTCAACTACCACCAAATATGGTAGCACCGGAAAATCGTTAAAACTCTATGCTACCACTACAGATCAGGTACTTGTTGCTACACAACCGCTGAATCATGCCGCTAATGATATGGAGGTGGACTTTATGTTCTATGCTCCTTCCGGCACTTCTTTCCAAGTGGGACTTATGAGCGACCCAAGTGATATGTCTACTTTTGAACAACTTTATACCGCAGTTGTTCCTACTTCTTCTGTTTGGAAAAATTATCGTTTTAATACCTCCAATTCCGCTCAAGGCACTGCTACAAATCTTCATATAGCTTTTGTAGTAAGTTCCGGCGCTACAAGAACGTGCTATCTGGATAATGTAAATATTCATGCTATTCCATCTTGCCCTCGTTTGGAGGATCTTACTGTAATCTCTACCGACTCTGTCAGTGTTACTTTGTCATGGACTGACCCTCTATCCGGCTCCAGTGATTATGAGACTGAAATTGTAAGTGCCGATACTACCATATATTTAACAGCAAATTATAATCCTGCTACGATTTACGGAATGAGTCCGCAAACCGATTATACCGCTCGAGTACGTAGTATTTGCTCTTCTAATGATACTTCTGAATGGAGTATGTCGGTTTCTTTCAGAACAAAATGTGGGGCTACTACAGTGCCATTTACCGAAGATTTTAACAGTTCTACTTCTCTTCCTGAATGTTGGGAGTCTACTGTTTTGAACGCTCCATTAACAGGAAGCGGAAGTGTTACCGGTTGGACAATATTTACTACTACTTCTTCTTCAAGCTATGTCCGTACCGGAAATTCCCTTAAATCACCGGACTCTCGCAGTGGTACACGCTATCTGCTTACATTACCGGCAGTTAGAATTCCTGCTGATCAACAGCAAGAAATTAGCTTCTGGATGTATAGAAACTCTAATTCCGTTTCTATCGAGGGTATCAAAGTATATGTAAATACTCAGCCTACTTTGACAGGTGCAATCTTGTTGGATTCTATATTAAATTCATATAAAGGGTATCCTATAGAGGAAAAGAGTGGCTACTATAATTATATTTATACAATTCCAATGACAGGTGTTGTATATGTAATGTTTGAGTCTACACATGCTTATCAAACAGCAATATATTTGGAGGATATAACCATTACTCCTAAAGTGTGTCATACTAAATTAACAGATATAGTAGAGAATGTAGATTTAGATGCTCAACTATTCTCAAGTACTTGGAACCATATATCAGATGAAACATCATGGTTGGTTAATTTCGAACTTGTTAAGAATGATACTAACGTTGTATGTAATATTAATAGTGTAGTAAATACTACTGCTTATACATTGGATTTGTCTTCATATATTGAGCCTGCAAGTTCGTACTCTTATACAATGTCTATTGCCGGAATTTGTAATGGCAATGATACTTCTACAGAAGTGGTTATAAGAACCGGCAATTTCGACACACCTTGTGAGGTTATGACTTTACCTATAGTAGAAGATTTTACTACAAAAGTACCTCCTCTTTGCTGGAGTGCACTTACCGACCCTAACAGTACTGAACCTACAAAACAATGGATTCATAATACAAGCTCTTCATACGGACATACTGCCGGTAGTGCTCAATTCCAAGATGCTAAAGCCACTACTATCGGATATCTTAATTCTCCAAGATTTACCGCTACAGCAGGTACGGAATATATAGTATCTTTCTATCAATATAGGAGTTCGAGCTACGACACAAAATATAAAGAGGGTATTTATGTATGGCTGTCTACAGTAGAAAGTGATACCACTAATGCCGTACTTATCGGTTCTGCACTAAGATATAATACTTCTACCGGTGTGCAGTTGATGAAATATAGGTTTACACCTGCAGTAGACGGTACTTATTGCATTATTTTCCAAGCTTTACAAGAATATGGTACTGCTAATTATATCGATGATGTAATTATAGAAGAAGCACCGACTTGTGTTAATATTAATGCTGGTAATGTATCTTTAGAAGAGGGTATTTTTGACGCTCAAATAACAATCAACGATACTATAGCCAATACTTATGAATTGTATTTTGCAGTCGGAGATAATTTGAATGTTGATACTTTAATCGCTAACGGCACAAGAGTTATCGCTGATATCACTCCTACTAATAATGTTGTTACATTGACTAATCTTACTCCTGAAACAGACTATAGTTATGTTTATCGTTTGGTATGTGACTCTCTTACTGATCAATATTCTGCTTGGAACCCTGTTGGTACGTTTACTACTCAATGTGCACCTGTAGAAGTAAATGATACTTCTACATTCATAGAGAGTTTTGAATCTTTTACAAAGGGTATGTATATGAATGCAACTGCTTCTTGTAATATTGTAAGCGGAACATTAGGTTATGTAAAAGGTTCTTTGTCAAGTTCTTCATATACAGAAGGTAATGTTTGCGTTCCATTCGATGGTACCAAACAATTTGTTGTCGGTTGGAGCAGTAACGGTACTTTTGGTCGCCTGTTAAGCCTTAAAGCAGGGGTCAACTATAAAGTAACAGTTTACGCTTATGCTTATCTTGATTCAAACAATTTGGCAAGAGCTGAATTCAGCCACGTATCCCTCTATAATAAAACTCAAGACGGATCACAAAATAACTATGTGGTAGAGAATGCCTCTACAGGTATGAACGAATACATCCCGGTATCAGGCTACTTCTCAGTGCCTACAGATGGTTATTATGAAGTGGGCTTTGAATATTCAGGTGGCTATTCTACAAATTATACTGCTTACGATTACTTTAAAGTAGAGCAAGTAGATTGTGCACCTCCTACTCGTAATGAGATTATATCTATTACCGACACTTCTGTCAGTGGTACTATTAATGGTACCGGTAGTGAATGGGAAGTACGTATCTGCACCGAAAAACCAGGTACTTTGGATGATAATCCTGCTTATGTTTATGCAGATACTATCAATACTTCTTCATTTACAATAAGTGGTCTTACCCCTAATACTCAATATTGGTATATTTCTCGTACTAACTGTACGAATAAAAAGAGTGAATGGTCTTATCCTATACAATTTACAACCAACTGTTCTTTACAATCAGTGCCTTATACAAATTCATTTGAAGATGTTGCTGACTCTCGTTGCTGGCGCAAAATCGGTACTGAGGAGTCGGTAGTAGTGCAATCATCCACTCAATCTCACCTTGGAGAAAACGCTTTGAAAGTGTTCAATGCTACTGCCGTTTCTCCTGAGTTAAATGTGGGTTCTCTTGTTGGTTATATGATTAATGGTTGGGTATACAATGGTTCAGACTCCGCAGCTCAATTCGATATAGGCGTTATGGTTGACCCTAACTCTATTGAGACTTATGAGGTTGTTTCTACTGTTAGCGTTGTATCTTCTAATACTTGGGAAGAGTTCACTGCTTATTTCACAATATTGAGTGACCCTGACTATGAAGATTTCGTCAATGCAAAACACATTGCTATATCTTGCTCCGGTGATGATCCTTTCTATTTCGATGAACTTTATGTGGGAATTGTTCCTTCTTGTCCTAAAGTAGGAAAACTCATCGCCTCAGTAGCTGCCGACCTTACTGTAAATCTTAATTGGACACCTGCAGCAACCGAAACAAGTTGGTATATAGTTACTCATAAAATTGTAGGTTCTTCGGATGTTGTTATTGCCGATACCGTTGTTACTACAAATAATATTGCTTTGAATAATTTCAGCCCACTTACTGATTATTACTTCACTATTCAAGCTTTGTGCGCAAATGGAGACTCTTCTTTGATTACTACTTCAAACGTTATCTCTACACCTTGCGCTCCATTAGATTTACCTTATCTGCCTACCTTCGGTAGCGAACAACCAAGTTGCTGGGATATCTTGTACACAGTAAATAACCCTACTTCTTCTAATCATAGATTCGTTTATAGTACTTCTAAATACTTCTATGCTACATTCAGTAGTGGTAATGCAACAGATACTTCTTTCCTTGTAACTCCTACATTTAAGTTAAAAACTAACAATGGTATAATAGTTTACTTAGATGGTTATCTCTCTACAAGTTACGACTCTATCAACCCTCCTATCCTCTACACATTGGATAATGGATTGACTTACGATACGTTAAATGTGAACTTGTTTAACCGTCCGTCAAGAGCCGTTAAAACTACATTTATCCCTAATATCGGTCCGGGTACAATATCATTTAAGTTTGTAGACGAGGAGCATAAATATGGTAGCTATTATATTTACGGCTTCGAAGTGGAAGAGGTAGAAAATTGTGCTCGTCCGCAAGATGTGACTTTCGCAATTACCGACTCAGTGATTACAGCTACTATCGTAGATTCCGTCGCTTCTCACACTCAATACGAATATGTATACAGCCTCGGCGAGTTTGATCCTGATGCTCTAACTCCTACTCTTGTAAACGGAAATACTTTCACTATTACCGACTTTGAACTTGCTTCTGTTTACAACTTATATGTACGTACTTATTGTAGCGAAACAGAGCATTCTTCTTGGTGGAAGCCATTTAGGTTTATTACTCCTTGTGAACAATATACTTCTTTGCCTTATTATCAAGATTTTGAAAGTTTGGAAAGTAGAGAAGAAATAGAAACTCAATGCTATTCATTCTATACTACAGCTTCTACCGATCCGCTTACTTCTACTTCTTGTCCTTATGTAAAATATGAAAGCGGTACTGCTTATGCAGTAAATAGCTCTAAAGTAATTAGATGGTTCTCTTCCAGCACTGATCCGATATTTATGCAATTGCCATTATTTACCGCTCCGGTAAATGAGTTGGAAGTTGAATTTAATTATCGTAATGAATCAACTACCGCATCTAATGCAAATCTAATTCTTGGTGTAATGTTACCAAATGATGCGTCTTCTTTCATTGCCGTACATACTTGCCCAATACAAACTAGTATAGCTACCAGATTGACTGTTGATTTGACAGAATCACTGACGGCAGGCGATTATACAGGTTATGTAGTAGCTTATAAATACGGCCCTGGTCCGTCCAACAATTATTATGCAAGTGTGGATGATATTGTAGTAAGACATAAAGCTAAATGTAGTGCTGATCCTGAATTCGAAAGTTTCAATTTCGTTTCTAAAGATTCTGTTGCATTTGCTTATAGCTATTATGCCGATACTATACAAGTGGCATGTGTAACTTCCGGCGTTAGTCCTGACGCTTGCACAAATATTATATCTACAACAGCTACAAATTGCGGTATTAATAATCTCGTTTCAGACACTAAATACGATTTCTATTTACGTAACGTATGTGGTGGTGTTGAAAGTAATTGGGTTGGTCCTTTCTCAACTTATACTTCTTGTGACACTATTTATGTAAATGATGAAAATCCTTGGGTTGAGGACTTTGATAATACAACTCCTGATTATCGCTTCCCTCATTGTATCTATCCTGTACAAACGAAGACTGAGAATGATGTAGTTTATCCTATCGTTATGGATACCGCTACTTCTGTAACCGCCCCTGCAGCTCTTGCAATGAGAGGCACTAATATCATTGCTTTACCTATTATTGATAAAGATATTAATGATTGTAAATTATCATTCTATGCAGCAGGTTCCGGTTCAATTTATATCGGTGCAGTGACGGATATTAATCCTACAACTTTCCGTCAAATTACTTCTAAAACTATTTCAGCAACTATGACTCGCTACGAAATAGACTTAAGTTTGTATAGCACCGTTATCGGAAACAGATTAGCTCTGCAATCTTCTACTTCTGCCAATTTGTTTATCGATAGCTTGATGATTTATACCAAACCGGAATGCTTCGACCCTCGCTCATTGAGTATTACAGATTTAGGCGACACTACGGCTTCCTTCTCATTTAATATCTCTCCAATTGCCGAAAGCATCGAATATATGGTATATAACAACGTGGATACAGTAGTTCATGATACTTTACCTGCTGCTGAAATGTGCGTTGTAAATGGATTGACCGAGCTTACTAATTATACTTTTGCTGTACGTACGTTATGTAGCGACAGCACAGTATCCGGCTGGTCTACAATTTCATTTACTACCGCTGCAGAACCTATTGTAGTTCCATTTACTCTCGACTTTGAAGACAGTACTTTAAATTCTAAGTTGAATATAGTCAATGGTGGCTCTGCTTACTTCGTTATTGGTAATTTATCTACTGCCGTTAAAGACGGTACTAGTGCACTTTATGTCTCTACAAGTACTTCCGGTACTGACAATAACTATAACCAAACCAGTTCTTCTTGCAACTATGCTATTTTACCTGTATTGATCGAACCTGGTAAATACGATATCTCCTTCGATTGGAAAGCAGGTGGTGAAGGTACTAGTACAATGTGGGATTATGGTAGAGTATTCCTTGCTCCGATGAATATGACATTCGAGGCTTCTTCTTCTCTCCCTTCAGGGCTCTCTTACAACAAACTTCCTTCAGGATGTGTTGCCCTTGATGGTGGTGCTTTAAATCTATCTTCCGGTAGCTGGGAAAATGTAACAAATACATTCATCGTTAACGATATAGTAAGAATGCAGCTCGTATTTATGTGGAGAAATGATAACTCTACAGCTACACAGCCGGGTATCGCTTACGATAACTTCAAGGTTGTTAAATACGATTGTATGAATTCTATCGATTCTGCTCGTATCATTAATGTTTCATATAATAGTGTTACTCTTAATGTTTATCCTAATCCGGCAATTCATGATAGTATTACTTATGTGTTGAGTGATGAAACCGGTGCGGTTGTTGATTCTACTACAGTAGATCTCTCTACAAATAATACATTCACTATCACTAACCTTGAGGATGATACAGAATTTTCTATTGTAATGTGGGGATATTGCGATGAAGGTAAAACTTCCGAAATCAGCGGTTCATTTACCACATTGTGCGCTCCGATTGTTGTAACCGACAATAGTCCGTTCTTCGAAGGCTTTGAGTCTTGTGCTACTTCTATTTCATTCACTACCTTATTCCCTTGCTGGACGTACACAAGTGTTTATGGTAGCTCTTACTTGACCTCTTTACCTTCTTCTTCTACAGAAGTTGGATCAATGCCTTATGATGGTAACAATGGTTTGAGATTGTACAATAGTAATGAAAAGGTTATTTCACGTGTATTCTCATTAACTCAAGGTATTCACGAAATTTCTCTCTATGCCGTTGCCAAAGTTCCGGGTGCAGAAATCACTATCAAGTATAGACCTATTGAAGATGTTACCGACTCAGTATTAATTACTCAAGTAGTAGGTAATAGTTACCAACCTGTAGTTGCTAAACTCGACATCGCTCAAGCAGGTAATTATATCATCTCATTTGATATTAATACTCGTAACATTTCATCCGGTTACTTCGCTATGGATAATTTGTCAGTACGCAAAGCTTCTGTGTTATTGCCTTTCAACTTAAAAGTAAATAACATTACCGATACTTCTGCAGATGTATCTTGGAGTTCTTACAACAATAGTAATAAATTCCGCTTGTATGATGCAAATAATACTTTAGTGAAAGATACTACTTTAGTAGGTGTAACTAATATTATATTAAGCGGATTGTCTGATAACTCTACATATACTGTTGAAGTAAATGCAATAGAAAATGCCACGTCATCTGACACTATTTCCACTTCATTTACTACTAAGTGTAGCCCGGTTTACAACTATTTCAACGATTTCGAAGGATATGAATCTATGACTCGTCCTGATTGTTGGACTTTGGAAGCATTCACATCTACAGGTGCTGAATATATCTCTACATATACAACTCATCCTCAATGGAAAGTGTTTGAGGTTGCTGGTCACAATGGTTTGATGCTCGAATCTTCTTATATGGATGCAAGAACTCAAAATATTGTTTACTCTCCTGAAATTAATATCACTAGACCATTGTTATTAACATTCGATTATTACAATAATAATCAAAATAGTTCTGTTTCGAACATGGATTCTTTGGTAGTGACTATTATTTCTAATGGCGTTGAGTCAGAGCCTATTCTCATTGCCGACTATCAAACAACTAATAACGTTTGGTGTTCATTCCAATATGATTTA
Source organism: Candidatus Aphodosoma sp. (assembly GCA_051870785.1). Taxonomy (GTDB): domain Bacteria; phylum Bacteroidota; class Bacteroidia; order Bacteroidales; family Paludibacteraceae; genus Aphodosoma. Next base: position 646 of record JBJECF010000023.1, on the reverse strand, counting down.
AGTGCATATCAAGGTAGCTCTGTAATAGTAAAATTCTGGACTCGCTCTTACTCTTATAGCACAGGCAGATTTGTCGGTATCGATAACTTCAGTATCTCTTGTGTTACTCAAGGTGCTACTTATAATGATGTTACTTGCCCTCAATCTAATTATGTAGGTCATGGATTTAATATCAGTGCTAATGAATTGGTTGTTGGTGATACTACAACGTATACTCGTCGTCAAACGGGCGTTACTTGCGACTCTATCATCACTTTGAATTTGTTTGTACCATCTCCTTATTCAACAGTTCTTTACGATACTATCTGTGAGGGACAAATATATAATAAAGGTATGTTTAACGGTTTGATTTCCCCGGGTCGTTATACTATTAATGGTACATCTTCTCTCGGTTGCGATAGTAATGTTATACTCTATCTTGCAGTAGTGGAAGTAAATAATTATCTTTCTGTAAACCTTTGCGAAGGACAAACTTACAACTTTGCGGGACAAACTATCTCTGCTGCCGGAGTTTATACCGACACAGCTGTTAACTCACGTGGTTGCGATTCAATAACAGTTCTCACAGTAACTTACACAGCTAAGTATTACGAAGAAACCGCTTACTTCTGTGAGGGTGCTTCTTATATTTGGCTTAAGAATGGTA
>JBJECF010000022.1:0-10046 GCA_051870785.1 Candidatus Aphodosoma sp. | reverse complement strand
TACCATTCTTAAGCCAAATATAAGAAGCACCCTCACAGAAGTAAGCGGTTTCTTCATAATACTTCGGAGTATAAGTAACGGTAAGAATAGTAACCGAGTCACAACCGCGAGAATTTATCGTTGAGTCGGTATAAACACCGGCAGCAGTAATAGTTTGACCGGCAAAGTTATAAGTATCGCCTTCGCAGAGGTTAACAGTATAATAGTTATTAACATCTGCTACGGAGAGGTAGAGTACTACATTACTATCGCAACCGAGGGAAGATGTGAAATTCTGTATATAACGGTTAGCAACGGTAAGGTTACTAAATCCGTTCTTGTTATATACTTCGCCTTCGCAAATAGTATCATAAATTATAGTAGCGGAAGGAGAAGGTACATACAAGTGGAGAGTAACAATAGTATCACACTGACCGTTTCTACCTGCAGCAACACGGGTAATAGTGGTAGTATCACCAACAACTACTTGACTTGGTTCTACTGCGAATCCGTTACCGCGATAAGTTGTATTAGGGCAAACCGAAGCATAATATACTTCACCAGGGGTTTGACAAGAAATCTTGAAGTTATCGATAGCTACGAATTTGTTTGAAGAAAACCAAGAAGAACGAGACCAGAATTTAACCTTAATTGTAGAACCCACATAACTACTCAAGTCGTAAGCGAAAGAACTCCAGTAATCGTCATCCATATCGGCATAAGTAGCGATAAGGATTGGAGCAGACTCTACATTATTAGCGATTATAGTAACCACTAAAGAATCGGCAAAAGCTGAATTATCTATATTATTGAAATAGTCGAATCTCAACATAGCGGAACTATTCAGCTGAATTTCAGGAGAATAAACCACATTTACAGAGTATTTAGTAGCCGAAGAATTGGTCATATACAGAGCCTTATGATTTTGATAGGTCCTAACCTCCCATTGAGCAAGAGTAGCACTCATTTCGTATGCAGTACCATTAGCCAAATGGGCATCCAAAACCCAGCAATTAGGTCTTGTATAGTCAGTATAATTATCGAAATTATTCTCATAAAGAGTAGTAATTACACCGCAAGAAGTACTAAATGAAGTTTTAACTTCAGCAGAAACATTGTTGCCACTTTCAGCGCTAATAGAAGCGATATAATCGGTAGAAGCATTCAAACCGGTAATAGTCAAACTATTTACATTGGCAACTAATGAGTCGAATACTACTTCATTAGAACCTTTATCATAAACCTTCAATCTGTTGGTTGTGGCCAAAGAAGACCATTGAGCATCGGCAGTAGTAGTACCTACATTAGAGATAGTTAAAGAAGAAGGGGTAAATAAATTGGTGTATTTGATTGAGAACAAGTCCATACACATATAGCCGGCAGTCATATTAGTACAATCGTACTCAACGCCGATATAATAGTAACCATCTTGAGGTACATACAATGGAGCTGCTTTAACTTCATAATCTTCTGTTGTGTTGAATTCTTGCAATAACGTCCAACTATCATCACCCATAGCACGGTAATAATATCTAATTATACCGAGACCACCTTTAGATACGGCATAAGAAGAAATTTCGCAATAACCGGAATCCAAATCAAAGACATTATACATCATCTTACGGTTTTGACCATAATAGTACAAGTATACACCTCTACTACCCTCATAAGGCATCATACCAATAGTAGTACTTGTTCCGGATGTTAAAGTAAATTTATAAGTACCTTTAACGGTAATGTCTTTAATACAAGGGAAATTATCTGCAAAAGTAGTAGTAGTAGCACTTTCAAAATCTTGAACATACGGTCTTGTTGCACTCACACTTATTGGTGTACAAGTAGTTTCGAATGCATAAGAAGAAGTAATAGTATTGCCCTCATTACAGAAGCCGTAGGCCTTCAAAAGATATTCGTCGTTTTCATTCAAGCCTGTTAAATTCAACAAATATCCGAGAGAAGCGATATCAACGGTATCGGTCATTAATTCTACACCTGCTCCACTATACAACGTATAAACGATAGTATCAGACAAGTCTTCGCCAGGAACGATTCGGAATGTAGCTCTATTATTAAGAATAGAGAGAGCGGAGATAGAATCGAGATAACTATTGCAAGGGTATAATGTGCAAGTGAAATTATCGATAGATGCAGGTGGTTGTTTTCCGGCGGAACCATCATTTCTCCAAACAAATACGAGTTGCATAGTAACAGTAGAATTTGCAATCACACTAATAGATTTATTAATCCAATTGTTTTGCAAATTAAGTTTTCCACCATCAAGAGCAACGCAACCGTCAGGAATAGAAGAATAAGATAATCCGGTATTTAAGACATTAGAAGTAAATACCATATCCTCAGGAGCTAAGAATACCCTCATGTAATCATAGTTAGTCTCTCCATAACCTTTGAAATCGAAAGAGAATTCATATTGCCCCGGTCTGAATTCAATCTTAGAGACAACGTAAGATACTTGAGTCATACTGGAATCATATCTATATGAGTTATTATCTCTTGAGATATAGAGAGCTTTAGTACCATCCTTAACGGCATTTGCATTCGTACCGATAATGAATTTATTTCTACTATCGTTTATGAATGTCAAGTAAGCGTTATTAAATGCATTGTCTTCGAAATCGAGCACGAAAGAACCTCTAAATACGGCACGATCGGTTATAAATGATATAGTAGACCATTCGGATGTGTCGTTATCCGTACAGAAAGAACGAATACCGAATTGATAATTTGTATATGCCTCCAAGCTATCAATATGCACTTGAGTAGCAAAGCTATCGACAACAGCAGTAATAGTGTCGGTTGCAGAAGCAACATAATACTCAAAGCCCTCGACAATAGAAGAGAGAGCAAATGCTATTGTAGCATCCAAATCCGATACTTCTACTACTTGTAATCTACGAGGCTCAAAGCATGTAGCTTTTTGATATACCGTCAAGCTATCGATATACAACATTGCATTAACATCGGAGCGTAAAGCAAGGCGGTGATAATCAAATGCGTATAATGACAAATCGATATCCACTTTAGTGACGCTATTAGAAGCATTAACAGTTGTAACCGGATTGAACGTACTGATACGTAAACCATCGATAGAACCGATTTCGATTGAGCCTGTTCCGTATACGTAGAAAGACAACCTATAATTATCCGGAGTACTTTCAAATAGTGGTAAACCGATAATATTCTGTTGCCTCATACACAAAGCGGAAGGAGATGTGATAACGGTAGAATCTACTACTTGAGGGTAAAGTGTATTATTATAACTAAATGTAGATATGCGATGCATACACATCGGGAATTGATATTCTTCGTCTACATTATCGAAATTCTCAACCCAAGGGGTATCTTCGTCAACGAATACTGTGTCGCAGTCGGTAGCAACTGTAAACGGACCATACCATTCACTTGCCACATTATTACAGAATTGACGAACATAAAAATCGTAAAGAGTAGAAGATGTCAATCCTGCAACAATCTCCGTTCTGTTAGCATTATTAATAATATTCGTGTAATTTTCTACCCCTACACCATTAGGGCCGTAAGCTACTTGAATTGAGTCGGCATTATAAGAAATATTACAGAATACAGAATCTTTAATAATATTAGAGAAAGACAATACAGGAGTGAAAGAGCATTTCTCTCCGGCATATACTAAAATATTCTCTATAGAAGCCCACATATTAACTGATCCGCCGGGACCGTATTTAAATGCCACTCTATAACCGGAATAATCACCGGCAGGCAAAGCATCTCTTAATGATACATTTACTCTATTCTTATCAATATCATCCTTATCTAACGGACAAGTATAAACCGATACGAAAGAATTTGCATTATCCGGCAACATAACTCCGACAACGATATTGCCATTTGAAGAAGTTTCGCTCTCATTTATATAATTAAATGCAACATTCAACTCTGTAACAGGAAGTTCTACCTCCGGTAGATATAGGAAGAGCGTATTGATATTACAAGTAGCCATTTTAATGGCTTTAGAACCATTCATTGTATACTTGGTACTAGACTCTATAGATGCAATAGTCGGATAACCGCTAAGTTGTCCTCTCGGATTAGCCGCGTTCGTTGAGTAGAATGTATAGCAATTATCAAGAATATCAGCTTTAGTCGTCAGATTATCAAAATTCTGAGAATAAGGCAATGAAGCTATTCCATTACATGGAGTATAGAAAGTGTAAGAAGTAAACCAAGAAGAAACCTCAGAACCGCAATTAGAGCGAACATACATATAGTATGTAGAAGAAGGAGAGAGGTCTGTCAACACAATAGTCTTGGAATTAGTAGTCAATGGAGTACGAGTAGAAGGATCGAAATCGGCTGTTGACAATATATAATCCCATTGAGTATGAGTAGAATCATTATCAACAATAGTAGCGATAACGGTATCATTAACAACATTGAAAGTCACCTCTTCCGGTCTTGCACAATTATCAATTTCCTCTACTTTTAAGCCGTAAATATAAATAGATCCCGTATTATGCTCTTCGGAGATGAATTGGAATTGAATCATACCCGGACCAACATTAGGGATGGTAGCTTTAACTGTAGGTTTATTAGTAGAAGTACCATAAGTGATAAATGAAGCAGGAAGAGAATCATAAGTCAATCCACCATCGGTAGTGTAACGCACATAAGTAAATACAGAATCGGTAGTCACACTCTTATATCCTGTAAGAGCGATCTTAACACCATTAGAAGTTTTTAACTTTAATTCCGGTGTATTCAAGAAAGTAGTATCGGTTGCTGCACCGGTAGACAAATAAGTATAGAAATATCCGGAAGTTGAATACGTCCATTTACGGGTAGAATTATTAGTAACATCCACTGTATTCCAGCAATCAGGCATTGAAGAACCAAAGTTACTGAAATATGGCAAAGACAATGGAGCACAAGGAGTCTTAACCGTATTGGAATATATATAAGCAGAAGTATCGGTAGCAGAGCAGATAGAAGCCACTTGACATTGATAATAAGCAAGAGGTTCCAAGCCTACAAAGTTGATAGATGTAGTATCTACAACAGTGTCGCTAACCAAATAATATTCATTATCAACAATCTTATACAGCTCTGCATGCCAACTTGTTTCCGTACCACCGGCATTCCATTGCAAATTAACCTCTTCTGAAGAAACTATCGTATTGATAGCATCTGTCGGTTTCGGACAAGAAGGTACCGGATATATTGAAATATTATCGAAATAATAAGTATTTTCCGACAAGCAGTTAATAGTAACATATCTTGAATTAACGAAATCTGCAAAGTCTTCAGAATTAAGGTTATCGAAATAAGCGGTAAACTCAACCCAATCATTATTAGTAGTTACAGCGACTTCAGAAATGGTTTCGAACGAACCTACATCATTAGGGTCGACACAAACGCCGATACTAAAAGCGGAAGCTGAATCTTGGTCGGCATAAACCCAACCGGTAATCATCATTCCGACGAGAGAGGTAACGTTAAGTTCCGGTGATATAGCTGTAGCTCCTTTAATCTTCATTGAGCCCGGAGAACTTACACTTCTTGTATTAGAGAATTCCACGATACTTGTTTCGGAGCCACTCTTCTTCCAGCAGCGAGTGTCCAATACACTATTGAAGGTAACCTCGTAAGGAATATCATAAGCCTCGCAATTAGTAGTAAACTCGATAGGCATAGACCAATCGCTACTACCACCATTATCACAAACAGAGCGTACAATCAAATAATAAGTAGAATTTGATTGAAGTCCGGACAAAGTAAAGTTATTCTCAGATATAGTGTCAATTACGACAGCTGTAGGGTTTACATCTTCTCCGGAAGGACGTGTAGAGCAGATGCGCACCTCTTTCAGTTCAGTTTCTCCTGTAGAGACAACAGAAATAGAATTTGAAGTAACAGAAAGTATTTCGGTATGAACAGGAGGGATGCAATTTACTTCACGAACACAGAAGTTATCAAATGCAACGTATGATACGGAAGCTTTATGCTCGTCTTGGAATCCTATAAAATATACACCGTCTGTAGCAACACTGAAATAAGCTTTGTATTGCGTCCACAAACCTGAGTTATCATCGATATTTTCAGCAATCATCACTACTGAAGAATCCGAAGACTCGTGACGATAGAAGAAATGCAATGCCGTTTTATCGATGTAAGTATCCAAGCTTTGACGAGAGTAAATAGAAATTTGATAATTTACTCCTGCTCTCAAATACAAATTACGGATAACTGTAGCTGAATTTGTATAAGGTATTATAAGTTGTTTTTCACCGGCATAAGGCATACATTGAGTACCGGTAGAAGAATAACTTGACCCTACACCGCCTTTAATATAAGTTTTGTAAGACGTAGTTGAATTAGTAACGGAATAGCAAGTATTCTCATCATCCAACTGGGCAAGAGTACCATAATCTTCAAATCCGTCAAAGAAAATTAGAGAATCACCACTAACCTCAACAGGCTCACAAATAGTAGAAATTGTTATAGGCTCATCCGTCCAATCGGTCATAACATTATTTGCACTATCACAAACATTGCGGAAGAACAAATTATATGTTGTGCTTGGGCTAAGATTATTTATAACAACCTTATAAGTACTATCAACGCGAGGCATTACTATAACGTCCGTAGGGTCGATAGTCTCCATCGACATTTTATTCTCACTACAAATAGCAACGCCCAATTGAACGATAGCAGAATCTTTAATATCGATAACAACCTTATCGGCATAGTTGGAATTTATATCTATACTTGAAGACAATATACCCAAACAAGAAGGAGCCTCAATGATTGTGACATCATCGATATAATTAGCGCTACCATACTCTTGAGTAGCTTGGAAAATAACATAATACTGACCGGTAGTAGGAACAGAGAACACGTAATCATAAGGATAGAAAATACCGGAAGTAGCTACTACAGGTTCAAGAGTAGTTTGACGAGGTACAAAGCCGAGTTTAGTAGCATTTGTAGTATCATTAGGAGTAGTACTTATCCAAACCGTAATACCCTCTTTATATTTGATAGAAGAATAAGCATAACGGCGTAGATAATAAGAAACTACATAACGTTTTCCAGCTTCGAAATTGAAGGCACCGGTAGAGAGATAACCTATTGTAGTAGCTTTAGAATCAGCAAAATAAGCACTGGCAGCACCGTTATTCTTATAAGAAGTACTTCGCTTCCACATATTAGCAGGAGATGCACTCAAAGAGTCGGTAAGAGTAGACCAGCAATTAGGCGGGAAAAGAGTATTATCAAAACTCTGCGTATAAGGCACCCATAATGTACCACAAGGAGTAGTGAACGACGTAGAGCCGGTAGCGGAACCTTCGGTAGTATCATTTCCACACAAACCATATACTGTAGCACTTATTATATAGTCGGAAGAAGAGAATATATAAGGGGCACAATTAAACACATAATTAGAGTCGTTTGAAACATGACTGCCATAATACAAAACACTGTCCATAGAGACGTTTGTAACAGAGATATTAACGAGCCACTGAGTTTCATCAGTTTTAGACATCCAATTGATAGTAGCATCGTTTGTATTTTCATCGAAATCAACTCTAACATTTTTCACGCCCGAGCGACAAGATTTTTTCGGACCTACCACGACATCATCTATAAATATAGCAGCTCCGTATTCTTGATAAGATTCAAACATTATATATACATTTCCGGTAAGCGGAATATCATAGAAATATTCGTAAAAAGCGGAAACATTTCCTTCTACAGGATACATAGTAGAAACACGATGAATAGAATCCAATAGGATAGCACCATCTAAATTAGGCTTGTTATTGACATAAATCTTTATTTTTTCTTCTTTAGTAGCGTAAGTAGTACCGCGGTACATCCAGAATTCCAATTCATACGTTTCTCCGTTAGGAATATACAATGTTGGGAAATGAAGCATATATTTCGTTCCCTCTTTAGAATCCGGTGATTTTAAACTATATCCGGATATAGCCGAAGCAGCTGCAGTAGAATTGATACTCCAACCGGAAGAAACGCTACCGGAACCGACAGTTCCCTCGCGTGAACAATAAGTGCTCCAGCAATCAGGAAGTGAAGTTGAAGCGTCGAAATTCTCGAAGAATGGAACCGGTGATGCTCCACAAACAGTAGTACCTACAGCCGGCAAACTCCACTCGGAAGTATCGCTGGAAGAACATATAGAACGTACTCTAATAGAATAAGAAGTTTGTGTAGCTAAACCGGAAATAACACAAGGATTTGATGTAACATTGTAATAACTAACGATAGAATCGGCAATGGATACTTCAACTTGATAATTATTAGAAGGCACGTTTTCGAGCCAAGACACTTCAAAGAAAGTAGAATCTGCTACATCTATTGTAACATCCTCCAAACGAGGGCAAGTAGGGATAGAAGTAATGGTGATATCATCTAAATAAACCGTAGAAGCGGATCCGGAAGATACCACAAAACCCACCATAAGATTTTGTTGTGTACCTTGTTGTGAAGAATAGGTGTTAAAACGGATATTTTCCCATTTATTCTTTGTCAAGTTACACGTATATAAAGGCTCAAAAGTAGAGAAGTCGAACGGGTCGCTCAACAAACCCATAGTGAGTATAACACCGTCAGAAGTAGTATTGGCATATAAATCCACTTGAATATCATTGGCATTATGTGCAAGAGGAATAGTTGTGGCAAGTGCTTGAGCATCAACAGTACTGACAAGAGACAATGAGTTTCCGGCAGATGCTGTACCGTTGAATTTACTTGAATTAACGGCAGAGGCAGAAGTAGGAGCCACAATAGTAAAACATGATGGCACATCACCAGCCACTTCCGATTCGAAATCAAAAGATTGTGGCAGAGTGGCTGCATTACAGAATGTAGTAAAAGAGATTGTTGAAGAAAGATTTGAATATCCTCGACTATTTGCAGAGCAATCACTCTTAAGGTTTACGTGATACGTAGTAGCAGGAGAAAGCCCATTAATCACATATTCTTGATATGTATTAATAGTAATAGCCTGATTTTGATAGAAATAATTACCATCATCATCTTGAATAGTAATAAGGTATTGGGTAGGAACGTCACCCTCACTATCCAAATTCCAACTAAGTTTAGCTGAAGTTTGGCTAATAGAAGAGATTGTTAAATCAATAGGTTGTGCACAAGTAGGGGTTTCATACACCTTTATATTATCAAGATATTGATAAGCCCCGGCATCTGTGAGTTTATTACTTGTGGCTTCAAAAACCAACTTGATATTATTTCCAAAAAAAGAACTTAAAGAGTAGGTTTTCTTGGTCCAATCAGCAATATTTACAAGATTTGAATCGAGCAAATTTTGCTGATAAGTTTGTCCTGAATCCGTAGAGATATAAACTGCAAGTTTACCTCCTGTAGGATTTTTAACGTAAAACGAAAGTTTCGTGTCCGGATTGGTAATACTAATCAGTGGGGACATGATAATACTCGTTTTACCTACAGGATTGGCATACGAATTAGCCCTAATACAACGAGGGCTACTAAAAGCCGGATTTGCTGTAGTACCGGTAAAAATACTCCAGTTATAAGATGTTGTTGTGGTTGTGCCTGACTTAGTCCAACCAACCGGAAGTGAGGAACTATTATCAAAATCCTCCTCCAAAAAAATTGCCGATTGAGCTCCTATATCAGTCCAGGGGACTAATAGAAAAAGACTCAGCAATAAAAGAGTAATAAATTTCTTCATAAAAAAAAGTTTAAATTAATATTACTAAAATAATCTAATTTTCAGCTTCTTTTAGATTAAGAATTCAACCGGATACGCACCCTTTAAATATCATGTTATACAGCATATAAACTTGATATTATATTGCGTATCTCGTCAAATAACTTTTATATAAAAATTCAATCTAAAAGAAAACCTCCAAAGATAGTAAAATATTCGTATTGTAAAAAACGTTGAAACAACAATTTGCAAAATAAATTCCACAACACCCATTTTAATATAATTTTAATATTTGAGACTCTGTAAGAGCCATATATTGTGTAAAATTTAACATTTAAACTCTAATATTCAATTAACA
>JBJECF010000021.1:0-10082 GCA_051870785.1 Candidatus Aphodosoma sp. | reverse complement strand
GCATCTGCCTTACAAGCAGAGGGTCGGCGGTTCGAATCCGTCAACGCCCACAAAAGTATATCCTTATTTACACTTTTCCATTAACGGGCGTTTAGCTCAGCTGGTTCAGAGCATCTGCCTTACAAGCAGAGGGTCGGCGGTTCGAATCCGTCAACGCCCACATTCAGAAGCGATGTTATCCATCGCTTTTTTTGTCTTATATAGAGTAATTGTATTATGTTTTCAAAATAACTATATAACTATTTATCTAATGAAAAATCTGCTGAAAAAATTATTGGTGAACGACCACTTTATTTTGGCTGTTATATTTATTAATTCCGTTGTTATATATCTCTTTGAAATAGGTTTTAATAATATCTATTTATTGATAATTGATATATGCTGTACTCTTATCTTTATCCTCGAAATGGTGCTGAAACATCTGGATTTAGGTGCGAAAGGATATTGGTCTAACGGGTGGAATAGGTTTGATGGAGTGATAGTAATCCTCTCGCTTCCTTCTCTTGTTTTACCGTTTTTAGACGTAACTACTTTTAATTTTTCCACTCTCCTCACTTTACGTATGATGCGTTTGTTGCGCTTTTTTCGCCTTTTCCACTTTTTCCCGAATATCGCTCAGATTGCTGCCGGCTTAAAACGTGCTTTACGCGATTCAGGTGTGGTGTTGATTAGTTTCGCCCTCGTGATTTTTATTTTCGGTCTTATCAATTGTAGCCTTTATCGCGATGTGGTACCTCAATATTTCGATACTCCTTTTAATTCCATTTATACCGTGTTTCGCCTTTTTACTATAGAGGGTTGGTATGAAATTCCGGATGCTATTAGTGACGTTACCTCTCCTGTAATTGGCAATCTATCTCGTTTCTATTTTTGCCTCCTCCTCGGTTCTTTCGGTATGTTGGGAATGTCGTTTATCAACTCCGTATTCGTAGATGCTATGGTGGCGGATAATAATGATGATGTGAAAGAGCAACTGAACAGATTAGAGAAGAAAGTCGATAGCATTATCAATAATAGTTCCGCTTCACAAAACGATGAATAAATAATTTTTCTCCACTTTATTTAGATAAAAATAGAGTCTTAAAAGTATTTCACTTTTAAGACTCTTTCCTTTTAGAAGCAGTATCTTAATGCTAATGCCAATTTCCAATCAAATATGGATAAGTTGACATTTCTTTCCGACGATGACATCAATGTTGCATATCCCGGTCGGAAGTCGAAGGCTATACCCAGTGGTGCTGTCGGTAATTTGAATTCCGCTCCTATTATCGCATTCATTCCTCCTTTTGTGTATTCATCCGGAGAATTGAATATTCGTGCATAACCTATTGTTACTCCTCCTCCTATGTAGAAGAATATGTTGCTACTTACTTCGTAGTTGAAAAGGAAATTCTGGTTTACATGAATATCCCACAAGTCTACATTGCCGTGTATCGAGATGTTTAGTCCTCCGGCCCGATTGCTTTCAATGAATTTTGTAGATTGTAAACCGAATCCTAATTCAGTGAGTGTGGCGAATTTTTTATTGACTACACGTTTGTAACTCAATCCGTTGTAACTGCCTATTACAACTCCTAATTCGTTTTGTTGGGCAACACAAAATGTTGTAGTAACAAGGAATGATAGAAAAAATAAAATGATTTTTTTCATAATAATATATATTTTGTTTATTATTTAGCCGGTTCCCAATAGCATCTTTTAGGGGATATGATAGAGCCGTTTTCTTTTAATACTTTCATGGCTTTATCTACTTCTTTACGGTCTAAACCGCTTATTTCTGCTATTTTACCTGCATTGAGAGGTTCTCCTGCCTCTTTCAATGTGTTCAGTACTTTTTCTGTAATCTCCATAATTTTTTATGTTTAATTGTTTATAATTAATTACTTTTATTTGCTGAATCCGAATACGTCAACTTCGATGATGTATTGTGCGAGTCCCTCACCACTGAGGCTATTTACATTGGATATAAAGTTATCCAAATCAAAGTCAATAGTCATCTCTCTGTTGTCTTTAGGGATATTGTTGATTTCAAGATAGTCTACTTTTAGAGGTAATCCCGGTCCCCAGTTGGCTCTATTATATTTATATGTGCCTGCTTGGCGATAAGTGCCACTATTGTCGTAGAAGATATGTCCTTTATAAGTAACATTACCGTTGATTTTAACTGTGTACCAATTCTCATCAAATTCAGCTGCATTGTTTGCATATTTCTTACTTCCGCTTCTGTCAGGGAAAGTTCCTCTGTCGTGTCCGTGTCCGCTGATAGATACTTTCATAAGCAGATATTTAACGTCGTCAGGCACGGTAATGGTGCGTTCTCCAAGGCGAGCAGGGTCTTCTATCGATGCAGAGTCTACACCATAAGCCCATGATCTGTAGCCCGTATTGCTACTCTCTCTTGAGTCGTAAATCTTGTCGTAGTAGATGCATTTATGACCTTTCTTGCCTTTATAGAAGTCGAAAGAGAGCTGCACAGTATGTGCTTTTGACGCTGTGGCATCCCATCCTCCATAGTAAATATGAAATTCAGTCTCTCCTGTGAGCATCGGTAGATACTCGGTTATATCCATATAGTAAAATTTCTCCCATGCTGCGTTGAAATATCCGCCGTAAGGTGTAAAGGCGCGTGCTATCTCAAAGAATTTTCCGGTGTTCTTGTCTTTAACCATTATCATTGTTGTCATATCCCAATCGGCTGGTCCTTGATTCCATCCTCCCATGCGATAGGTGAGTATGGCTCTTTCGTATTCGTTGGTGCTTTCAGGGAATTTTACTGTTATTACGCTGTCTTCATTTAAGCCCCATCCGTAGAAGTGTAATCTTACTTCACCTGTTCTTACTCTGAAATCCGGTGTCGTTGTACTATCAGGATGAGAATCATACCATGGTTGTATTTCACTTTTCGCAGTGTAATAATCTGCTTTTTCTTCCGGAGTACGGGTGTCGCATCCTATAAATAATACACTAAATATAAATAGTGAGAGTAGTAAAAAATAATTTTTTTTCATTGTTATTTAATTAGTTAATTGATTAGAATCTATATCCGAATCCTACACTTACAATTCTGGTAGGTACTGTATATACTAATATTAATGTAGAATATAAGCATCCCAATTCTACGTTACCGTACCAATGTTCGTTGCCGAAGGATACGCCAAGCAGGCATAAGTCGAATGCCGGAAGTGCGGATGCCCATCCTTTGTCGGCTATCACCATTGCTCCTATGCCGAAGCCGGAATATAAATTTACGTTTTCTCTATTGAAATAAGTAAAATTTAATGTAGGTATTAGTCCTATTGTGTGTAAAGTACTCTTATATGTTGTCGGTACTTGATTGTCTTCGTGCATACCATATTCATCTATCATTGAGCTCTATCCGTTATAATTGACATTAAGTCCTACCGAGAGTACTTTTGTTGCTTGATACATATATTCCATAAAGATATTACCGGTTATTTTCTTGTTGTAATACTCTTTTCTGGAAAAACCATCGCCTACTGATTTTAATTTGTTAGTACCGAATAAATCGTAGAATTGCTCTCCATAACCTATTGTAAATGAATGTCTATTAGCCATCCTTTGCTCTGTGTTAAGTGCTACGGAATTAATGCTGAATGCTACTATTAACAGTGATAATAGTAAATACTTTTTCATAACCTATTCATTTTATAGTTAATACTTGGCAAAGATAATAATACTTTTTCGATACTGCAAGTTTTATTAAAAAAAAGGATATGTCAATAAAGACATATCCTTTTTTATTATCTTAGTTGATGATTATTTGTCAAGTAAGATGTTCATCATCACGATAGCTGATTTAGCTACCGGAGTACCAGGGCCGAATATTGCTGCAACTCCTGCTTTGTAAAGGAAGTCGTAATCTTGAGCCGGAATTACACCACCTGCGATAACTACTATGTCTTCGCGGCCTAGTTTCTTAAGCTCTGCAATTACTTGAGGTACAAGAGTTTTGTGACCAGCAGCAAGTGAAGATACACCAAGAATGTGTACGTCGTTTTCCACTGCTTGTTTTGCTGCTTCTTCCGGTGTTTGGAAGAGTGGACCCATATCTACGTCAAATCCGCAGTCTGCATATCCTGTTGCTACAACTTTTGCACCACGGTCGTGTCCGTCTTGTCCCATTTTTGCAATCATAATACGTGGTTGACGTCCTTCTTTCTTAGCAAATTCTGCTGTAAGTCTGCAAGCTTCTTGGAAGTTTGCGTCGTTTTTAGTTCCTGCGCTATACACTCCTGATATTGTTCTAATTGTTGCTTTATAACGTCCTACGATGCATTCGCAAGCGTCTGAAATTTCTCCAAGGGTTGCACGAAGTGCTGCTGCTTTAACGGCAAGGTCAAGAAGATTGTCTTCTGATTTTCGACCTTCGTTGAAGTCTTTAACACATGCTGTGATTTTTGCAAGAGCTTCTTTAACAGCTGCTTCGTCACGGTGTGCTCTAAGGTCTTTAAGACGAGCAATTTGGTCTTTACGTACCTCTGTGTTGTCAACTTCAAGAATATCGATAGGGTCTTCATGATCCAAACGATATTTGTTGATACCAACAATAGTTTGTACGCCTGAGTCGATACGTGCTTGTGTACGTGCTGCTGCTTCTTCGATACGCATCTTAGGAATTCCTGTCTCGATAGCTGCTGCCATACCCCCGAGTTTCTCAACCTCTTCGATGTGTGCCCAAGCTCTTTCTGCAAGCTCGTTGGTGAGTTTCTCAATGTAGAATGAACCTGCCCATGGGTCAATTTCACGGCATATTTGTGTCTCTTCTTGAATGAATATTTGTGTGTTACGTGCAATACGTGCAGAGAAGTCGGTTGGCAATGCTATAGCTTCGTCAAGCGCATTGGTGTGAAGTGATTGTGTATGTCCAAGAGCTGCTCCCATTGCTTCGATACATGTACGACCTACGTTGTTGAATGGGTCTTGCTCTGTGAGTGACCATCCTGAGGTTTGACAGTGTGTACGAAGTGCAAGTGATTTTGGGTTCTTAGGGTTGAATGTCTTAACAATCTTAGCCCACAACATACGTGCTGCACGCATCTTGGCTATCTCCATAAAGTGGTTTGTTCCTATAGCCCAGAAGAATGACAAACGTGGAGCAAATGCGTCGATATCCATACCTGCATTTACACCTGCTCTCAAATATTCCCATCCGTCTGCCAATGTATATGCCATCTCGATGTCGGCTGTAGCACCGGCTTCTTGCATATGGTATCCGGAAATTGAAATAGAGTTGAATTTAGGCATGTTCTTTGAAGTATATTCAAAGATATCGGCTATTATCTTCATTGAGAATTTAGGTGGATAAATATATGTGTTACGCACCATGAATTCTTTCAAGATATCATTTTGAATTGTTCCTGCCATCTCTTCCAATTTGGCTCCTTGTTCAAGACCTGCGTTGATGTAGAATGCCATAATAGGAAGTACGGCTCCGTTCATTGTCATTGATACGGACATCTTGTTGAGTGGAATTCCGTTGAAAAGAACTTTCATATCTTCCAATGAGCATATAGATACTCCTGCTTTACCTACGTCTCCTACTACGCGTGGGTGGTCGGCATCATAGCCACGGTGTGTAGCAAGGTCAAATGCTACGGAAAGTCCTTTTTGTCCGGATGCAAGGTTACGACGGTAGAATGCATTTGACTCTGCTGCTGTTGAGAAACCTGCATATTGACGGATAGTCCAAGGACGCATAGGGTACATTCCTGAGTATGGGCCACGTAAGAATGGTGCTATACCGGATGCATAATTGAGGTGCTCCAAGCCCTCTAAATCTTCTTTAGTGTAAATAGGCTTTACCGGTATTTGCTCCGGTGTCACCCAATTTTCACCGTTGACAGTTGCTTTTGATGCAACTACATCATTGATATCTATATTATTAAAGTTTGGTTTCATATTTGTTTCTCTTAAAGTTTTGAACTTAATTATTTTCGTTAATGTATAACAGGTTAGCTTTATTTGATAAGTTGTGCGTTAAATGCTTTAAGAGTGTCAAGAACATTTACACGTACGTGGATAAAGTTTTCAATACCTGTAGCTTTGAGGTCTTCCATGCAAGCAGGTGCTCCCGCTACTACAAATATTTGTTTTCCATTAATTGCTTTGTATGCTGCAGGTGCTAATTCAGCATATTCGTCGTCGCTTGAGCAAAGTACTATGATGTCGGCTCCGGCTTTTTGTGCTGCTTCTACGCCTGCTTCTACAGTGTCAAAACCAAGGTTGTCTATTACTTCGTATCCTGCACATGCAAAGAAGTTGCATGAGAATTGTGCACGAGCAAGACGCATTGCAAGGTTACCTATTGTAAGCATAAATGCTTTAGGACGGTGTGCTGCATGCTCTGTTTGTAAGCGAAGTGATTCAAACTCTTGTGCTGCACGTACGTGTGGTAATGCCTCAAGACCTGTCTCTGCTTCTTCACATCCGCATTTGCATCCGCATGCTTCTTTGGTAATCTTGTCTGCGGCTTTCTCTGTGAAGTTTGGATATTGGTTAGTTCCAAGAAGTACCTCTTTACGTGATGATACGTCTTTGAGGCGTTTTGCTGCTGTTGCTTTCATATCTTCTTGTACTTTTCCACTCTCTACTGCTGCAAAGAATCCTCCGTTGTTTTGAATGTCAAGGAAGAGTTTCCATGCTTGCTCTGCTATGCTGCGTGTGAGGTTCTCAATGTAATAAGATCCTGCAGAAGGATCGGTTACTTTGTCAAAGTGTGACTCTTCTTTTAATAACAATTGTTGGTTACGTGCTATTCTCTCTGAGAAGTCATCACTCTCTTTGTATGTGATATCAAATGGGTTTACTGTAAGAGAATCAACTCCTGCTATTGTTGCACTCATAGCTTCTGTTTGTGTACGAAGAAGGTTTACGTGTGCATCGAAAATAGTCTTGTTGAAAATTGATGTCTCTGCATGTACTCTCATTTTTGCAGAACAGTCGCATTTTGGCTCGTATTGTTTTACAATCATTGCCCATAACATACGTGCTGCACGGAATTTTGCTATCTCCATGAAATAGTTTCCTCCTACTCCCATGTTGAATTTGATGGCTTTTGCTGCATCATCAGAGCTTAATCCGCCTTCTGTGAGCATTGTTATGTACTCAGCTCCCCAAGCAAGGGCATATCCTAACTCTTGTGAGCAGTATGCTCCGCAGTTGTTCAAGCTGAGTGAGTTAACGCCGATTACACGGTATTTTGGAAGTAATGCTTTGGCTTTTGCTACAGCTAATACTATCTCTTGTACCTCTTCACGACTCAATTTCTTGCCTTTAAGAAGCATTCTGTTGATAGGGTCGCAATTGATAGAACCTTTAAGATTGGCTGTGTCTATGCCTTTTGATTTGAAGTAATCTGCTAATAATGATACTAATTTCTCGCAGCAACGAATACATACTGTAAAGTTGAGCTCTACACATTCAGGGCATATGCCGTTCAATAATGTAGCAATGTATTCTGCGCTTAACTCTTTCTTGTTCAATTTGAAACCAAGTGAGTTGATGCCTTTGTTCAATACGTCAAGGGCTTTCTCATTAGCTTGTTTTGCACAGCATGCGTCAATGTTCTGACGTACGTACCAATCGTTGTCGGTCTTTGTGCCGCGTACAAAAGGAAATTCACCTGGAGCTGAATCTAATGTTTTCAATGTGGCTACATCTTCCAAACGGTAGAAGGGCATTACATTAAACCCTTCGTTCGTTTTCCAAACGAGCTTTTTGTTGAAGTCGGCTCCTTTGAGGTCGGCATTGATTTTTGCCATCCACTCTTCTGTGGTTACGGCTGGAAAATCTGCCAAGAGATTTAATTTCTTTTCTGCCATAAGTAATTTTGTTATTCGTTAATTGTTAAATATTTATATTCCGTTTTTCTACATGAGTTTAATAGCGCAAAGTTACAATTTTTATTTGTTATATAAATGGCTTTTAAGTAAAAATAATTTTATTTATTCGCGTTATTTTTAGCTTTATTTTACTTAGAAATATTTATAATATCGGTTTGTTTACTTGAAAATTATCATAAAATCATCCTCTGTACTTTTAATTTACATAATATTGATGATGTTAAATCGTTTGGACGATGTAATTATGTCAGATAATGATACCATTTTTTTATCAAAATTGTCCTTGTCACCAAACATAAAGTCTATGTCTATATCAATACTGTAAATGTTGTTTTTTATGTCGTCCGGCATGTTTATGTGTCTCAGTTTCGCTTTGTCTTTCTCCGTAATTATTATCGCTCTCTTGCCTTTCGTTAGCTTTTCGAAAATGCTATTGAGCTTCTTGATGTCTTGTTGGGTATATGTATGGTGGTCTTCATACGTAATTGTATGAAGCACTTTGCTTTGAGTTTTTAAATAATTATAGAAATGTTGCGGTTGCGATATAGCACTCATAGCTATCAATTCCAAGTCGCAGCTAAGCTCCAATGTGGAGTTATTGAATACTCCTCTCGGTACAAGATAGTCTATTCCCGTGAAGAATAACGATTGATACGCTAATAATCCCAATTGCGTGCGTATAGATAATTTATCGGCGGGGTTAATGCTCTTCGGGCATTTCGTTATTATTACGATATTTGCTCTGTCGGTATTGTGCTTTGATTCGCGCAGTTGTCCGCACGGCAAATAGTAATCGAGGTATGTAAGTCTGTTGTAGTCAATAAGTAATATGTTAATATCCGGATGTAGCTTGCGATATTGATAGCAGTCATCAAGCACTACGATGTCGGGTTTGTTCTCTCTATTTTTCAGGTTTGATATGGCGCGAAATCGGTCGGCGTCTACTGCTACCGTAATCTCCGGAAATTTGCAATGCACTTGGTATGCCTCATCGCCCAATATCTGGGCGTTACTCTCCTTTTTCGCCTCTTGATATCCGATGCTTTTTCGTTTGTAGCCTCGGCTCAAATAAGCCAATTTATACTTGTCTTTAAGTAAAGAGATGATATACTCGGCATGTGGTGTTTTTCCCGTTCCTCCAACGGTTATATTACCTATCGATATTGTCGGTATATCGGCATAATTGCTCTTTAATATCTTTAAATCGTAGAATTTATTGCGTATTTGTGTCGCCAATTGATACAGCAGTGATGCCGTATATAACAATATTTTCTTTGTTGTTGTTTTCATGGTATCATTATTCTGTTGTTATTCAAAAATATCTTTCCAGTGTTTAAATCTTAATACGCCGTCGTATCCCCATTTCATCAGTTTTCTTTCTATCTCTTCGCTGGTGAATTCTTTGTTTAAATGGTTCTTTGAGAAGAATTTATCGGCATAGCAAATTAGTTGCTCTTCTATCGATTCCGGCATATAGTTTCTCACGGGCAATGGTAAATCGTTTCGTAGGATATAGTCGATGCTCAGTCCCGTGCCTGTATGTCTTTCACATACAAGGGCATGGCGCTCGTATCCCTCTTTACGCATGATGTCCGCTCCCAAATATCCGTGTTCTATATATCTGTGCGTTCCGAAACATTGTATGCCCGGGGCGTCGGTCATAAATATGCCTATGTCGTGTAGCATTGCTCCTTCTGATAGAAAATCCATGTCTATATTCAATTCCGGATGTTTCGATGCCAGTGTCATCGCTTTATCTTTTACTCTTTCCGAATGTTCCACCAGTATCTTGTAGAGGTCGTCACATGGATTGTAATACTTCTCTATTATATCGTATGGGTTCATTAGCGTCGTATTAGTTTTAAGGTTTGTATGTCTCCGTTTGTGTCTATTAATTGTATGATATATACACCGACAGTAAGCGTGCTAACGTCAAGGGTGTAGTCGTAGGTTTCGATGGTAGTATTAAATAAAATTTTTCCGTTTACATCGTAAAGCATCATCGTGCTATTGTATGCATTGGATATTCCGATGATGTTGTTTTCTCCGTAAATTATTGCGGATTGTTCCGAATTTTCCGTCTCAATTCCTGTGGTAGTGCTGTTTAAATTAAAGCCTATCACTACGGGGTCGTGGTCGGAACTCCTATACATGTCGTCGTTATAGCTGTATCCGTAGTAGTCGAATGCCGATGATTCGTCTGCATTGATATGAAATACT
>JBJECF010000020.1:0-11458 GCA_051870785.1 Candidatus Aphodosoma sp. | reverse complement strand
TTAAACCACATGTTCCTCCGCTTGTGCGGGCCCCCGTCAATTCCTTTGAGTTTCATTCTTGCGAACGTACTCCCCAGGTGGATTACTTATCGGTTTCCCTTAGCCACTAACAATATATCGCTAACAGCTAGTAATCATCGTTTACTGCGTGGACTACCAGGGTATCTAATCCTGTTCGATCCCCACGCTTTCGTGCTTCAGCGTCAGTTACAGTCCAGTATGCTGCCTTCGCAATCGGTGTTCTGTGTCATATCTATGCATTTCACCGCTACACAACACATTCCGCATACCTCTACTGCACTCAAGAAATTCAGTTTCAACGGCAATGCTATGGTTGAGCCACACCATTTCACCACTGACTTGAACTCCCGCCTACGCACCCTTTAAACCCAATAAATCCGGATAACGCTCGGATCCTCCGTATTACCGCGGCTGCTGGCACGGAGTTAGCCGATCCTTATTCGTATAGTACTTGCAATCATATACCCGTATATGACTTTACCCCTATACAAAAGAAGTTTAAGACCCATAGGGCCGTATTCCTTCACGCGACTTGGCTGGTTCAGGCTCTCGCCCATTGACCAATATTCCTCACTGCTGCCTCCCGTAGGAGTTTGGTCCGTGTCTCAGTACCAATGTGGGGGACCTTCCTCTCAGAACCCCTAATGATCGTCGCCTTGGTGAGCCGTTACCTCACCAACTAGCTAATCATGCGCATGCCCATCCATAATCGATGAATCTTTACTCCATAAAAGATGCCTCCTATGAAGACCATGCAGTATTAGTCCGAATTTCTCCGGGTTATCCTGCTTTTATGGGTAGGTTGCATACGTGTTACGCACCCGTGCGCCGGTCGCCATCTATTAAAGCAAGCTTCAATAATGCTGCCCCTCGACTTGCATGTGTTAAGCCTATCGCTAGCGTTCATCCTGAGCCAGGATCAAACTCTTCATTGTTGTGTTTCCTAGCTTCATTCGCTTTTATCTCAAGTTTAACGGTCAGGTTTTCCTTTCCCTTTTACTACATTTCGTTGTTTCATCTTTTCAAAGTTCGCTTCGCTTCTCGGCAAAAACTCAGGGTTTCTTTGCTTCTATTAAATCCGCTTTTGGCGATTTAATTCCTACTTTTCAAAAACCCCTTTCTTTATCACCGCTCGTTTGCGGCTGTTTCCTTGTCGAAAGCGGATGCAAAGGTAGACCTTTTTGTTGTACCCACCAAATATTTTGCAATCTTTTTTTGAATTATTTTTTACATCAATGAATATCAACGGGTAACAATCGATTATTTTTTATACTTTCTCGGATTATCATACCGTTTCACTCTGTTTTTAGCTGAATTTTCGGTTTGTCACTACCCAAAATTTTCGCAAAATCAGGGAAGAGACGTGAATTTTCGATAAATAATAAACTCTTGAAGGGATTTTTTCTTCAAGAGTTTATCTGCAATTCGGCTATCCGAATATGATTAACCATTAAATTATCCGCACAATAAAACGATTTTCTTAAAATCTAAATCCTACTCCGGCTCGTATAGTACTTACCGGCATAGAATATACCATATCCACCAAAATGTCGTAATCGATACTTATATAAAATTTATTCAACAAAAAAGCAACACCACATTCAGCCCCTGCATCGTACATAAATTGTTTAATATATGTAGTTGGATTTGCACTTTGAGGTACTACATTTAGGGTTTGAAACAGCAATTGAGAATAATAAACACCGAAATTAAAACGAATAAATGCGTTATTATAAATAGGTTGATCATAAGAAAAGACAACAGGAATCTCCAAACGACCCACAGAATAATTTTCACCTCCTTGCCAATTAGTACGACCGTAATCAAAAATATTATCATTAATAAAACGCACACCAACATTAGCATTCCAATTAAGAGTTTTAGAAAGTGGTAATTCAGCAGAAGCAGACACATATGAATTAATACCGACATTTGTAGCTGATGTCATAACAGCACCAATTCCGGTTTTAATATTCATTTTCATTATAAATTCTTTATTTACTTCTACAGTTTGAGCCTTTATAAATCCGGATAACAATGTAAATAACATTACTAAAAAAACAGTTCTTTTCATAAAAATATATTATTTAATTAATAGACAATTTGCTTTGTACATGTAAAATAAAAATTTTGATTCATAGATTGTATAACATTCCCATTACGAAGATACGAATTATTAAAATAATTATCTTGATTATTTGACATCATATAGCCGAGAAAAGACATTCTATCAAATTGCATACATCCCACAAAATTATTTAAAGAAGTTTGACAAACAGTCTGGCAAGAAACTGTTATTTCTCTGCCTGCATCTATTTTTACATCTCCTATTCCGACAGCTACGTCGAGTGTATATTTAACAGTTCCACTTATTGTAAACGACTTATAAGGGTCAACTTCATAAATGGCTAAAACTTGTTCGATTTCATTAGGTTTCCAAGCTTGATCAAAAACTAAATTAATTTTCACCCATCCTTCTTCTAATCCTTTTCTTGCTTTTCTAATATTTTTAGGTCTAACATATGCCATTAATAAATTATCAAAACCGGCGGATGCGGTAAAATCAGTAGGATTAATAATCGAAGATTGCTGACCCTTTATAAAAGCAAATTCGTATTTATTCTCATAGAGTCCGAATCTCTCTTTAACGAAAATTTCATCTATTTTTACTAAATAAGTAGAATCTTTTTCAAAAGAAGAATCATCTATTTCTGTCATAGAATCATTTGAATCGTCAGGATATACTGCAAAAGAATAATCTTTATATTCATCACGTTGAATAATCCAAACCGGTAATTTATCAAGATAATCATAATCTACAGGTACAGAAACGAAACAATCTCCTTTAAATTCATAACCTAAACCGACACAAAGGTTATCTATTGGCTCTGACACAATAGTAGGAATTATAAAATCAGAATAATCTTCTAATGGAATTGGACAAAAAATACTGATATTTTCATTTTGAAAAATCGACAATAACAAATCCCAATCATGTCCATTATCTTTAAATACACTTTTTAGTTCGATAAAAAAACTATTTAAAGTATCATTATTCTCCTGCAATAAATCTGCAATAAACACCCTATCAGGCAAATATTCTCCTCGTCTTATTTTAATACGAGAATCAATTAACTTTACTACATCATCATTAGTTAGTAATGTAGTTGAAAATGCTTCGGCAAAAGCAGCAAGATTCTCCTTACAAATTTGTTCAGTTTCAGAAATAGACACACTCGAAACTAACTGTAAATTGTCTTGTTGTTTCGGCTCTAAAATAGAATAATCATTTGTATTAGAACAACTAATACACAAAATTAAAACTGCTACAAAAAAAAATGCTTTCATAATAAAAAATTTTTAAATTAAACAAATAATATAAATACAACAGAACGGTAATATCGTAATATTAATAATCATAGTCAATTCACTCTAAAAATTAAAAAAACTACTATATTAAGCATAATAATTTCTAAACACCAAATGAACAGACAAAAAATTTCAAATCACGTAATAAACATTAACTGATATAATAAATAATCCTAATTAAATTCATAAAAATATGAATCAATTATTCCGCTACAAAGATAATAAAAAAAATAATTACAGACAAATATTTTATAAAAAATTTCAAATAAAAAATGAACATATTTATTTTGTAAGACAGTAAAAAAAATAGTAATGATAAAAAAAAAATAAACTCTTGAAGGGATTTTTTCTTCAAGAGTTTATCTTCAATTCGGCTATCCGAATATTATAACCATTAAATTAATCGCACAACAAAACGATTTTCTTAAAATCTAAATCCTACTCCGGCACGAATAGTACTTACCGGCATAGAATATACCATATCCACCAAAATGTCGTAATCGATACTTATATTAAGGAATGAATATAATTATTCTTTAGAATGCTCACCAAGAGAAGTAGCAGCGAGAGCAACTACCGAGAGCGCCAACAACATTAAAGCTTCTTTTGTTTCAATTTTCTCCATTCCAACAAGGCATACTACGCCTAATGACAAGCCTAATGCCACACAACGAAATATAAGCAAAGGCAATTTACCGTTTATCTTCATCTTTGTCAATAATAAATAAATTCACGTTCGTCTTTTGATACTACATTCATATTGTTGTCATAGACAATCATCTTTATGATATTACCATATTTATCGTACTCGTACTCATAAGTATCAACTTCTTTGGTTGCCATCTCATAATTTATGCGAACGCACTCCAATATATGTTTATATTCATCATATTTAAATAGTGTAGTAGAGGTTAGCACTTCATTAAAATACGTGCGAGTTTCCACACAACAATCCTCTTCATTATAAATATATTCCAAGCGATTTTCCAGTATTGATTGATTATTATACATAGAGCACTCTATTTCCCTTCCGTTTTCATTATATTTACTTTTATAAGTACTCAATATATTTCCGTCTTCATCCACAAATTGCATCTGTATTCTATTTCCTTTATCGTCGTATTTATAGAGGATTATTTCTTTGTCTACACTACCATCTTCATTAAAATTTTCACTTATCGACTTATCATAATATCCTTTCTTGGAATATTCATAAACCGACCGAACCGTAAGTCGTTTTTCAGAATTCGGCTCTTGGACATAAGTTTCGGTTTGTACTAAATTATCTCCATCATATATATTATAAGTATATTGAGCGTTACCATCATATCCTATAAGACATCTATAAGTTATATGACCCATTTTGTCGTATTCCAATGTTTCGCTTGTTTTATATGCGTCACCAAACATATTAAGGTCGTCATTTCTTTGAAGACAATCATCATTATCGTTATAAACAAAGGCACTTTCCATCGAAGATAGCATATCAGAACTGCTATATTTTTCACTTGTAGCAAATCCTCTATTATTAAAATTTACTTCATATGTACTTACAAGTTCATATTCTCCGGTTTCTATATTCAATGTATAGTTTTTCTCAATAGCCGTTTTAACTTCACCCTCGAACCCGTATTCCGCGATAGAATATGGCTTCGGCTCGGATTGGTTTGAAATATTATTCTCTTTATTACATGCTACAAAAAGTAATAATAATACAAAATAAAACAAAAATTTCTTCATATCTTTCAAATCCATAACTATTTAATTTTTTTGCAAAGGTAATATTTTTTCTACAATTAAATATTTGTCTACTCCAAAAATTTTACCTTAATTTGCAGAAAAAAAATCATGACAGTAACATTCTTAGGAACCGGCACTTCTACCGGGGTACCTGAAATCGGATGCAAATGCGAAGTATGCACCAGCAACGACCCGCGAGACAATAGATTACGAACTTCGGTAATGATTGAAGAAGAGACAATTGAAGGAGACAACATAAGACTTCTATTTGATTGCGGACCGGACTTCCGTCAACAGATAATCAAAATGCCATTCAAGCGTATCTCAGGTGTATTTTTAAGTCACGAACATTACGACCATGTTGGTGGCATTGATGATTTACGCCCTTTTAGCAAGTTTGGGGATATCAACATCTTCTCAAACAATAGGGTTGTAGAAACTATACGCAAAGTGATGCCATATTGTTTCGAAGCGCATCCTTATCCCGGCATTCCTAAAATCAATATGCACGTGATAAAAGACAATGAAACTATAACTATGGGTACACTTAAAATCACACCAATTAATATATTCCACGGCAAGTTACCTATATATGGATACAGAATAAATGATGTAGCCTATATCACCGATGTTCTCGACATTCCGGAGAGTGAATTTTGTAAGTTAAAAGGATTAAAACTACTAATATTAGGAGCATTACGCAAAGAGCCACACGACAGCCATGAGACTATAGATCAAGCCATTAATAATATTAACAAGATAAAACCGGAAAAAGCTTTTCTCATTCATATGTCGCATCACGCAGGGCTTCATTCGGTTATCGAAAAGGAATTACCCAAAGGCATATACTACGCATACGATAATCTTCAATTAACTATAAAGTAAGTCATTTTGGCATTCATTGAGCGACAAAATGACATTTTAAAAGATAAAATCTGTTTTTAACTATTTGGCATCGTTTTTGATGTAAAAACAATAGACTATGAATATGTTCAAAAATAGCAAAGCAAGGCTTTTTAATAATAAAAAGGACTACGAAATGAAAAATACAGAAAACACTGAAAAGGCAAAAGAGCAATCTGAAATTCAAGATTCTAAAGATCAATCTGCTAAAAGCGAAACAAAAGAAGACAACAACTCTATTGAAACAGAAAAAGTTGAAGAGAGTAAAGAGGCTGAGGCAGTAGAGAAACAACCGGAATCTGAACAAACAAAAAAAGATGAGACAGATTGGGAAAAGAAATATAAAGAGCTAAACGACAGACATCTACGCCTAAATGCAGAATACGACAACTATCGTAAGCGCACAGCTAAAGAAAAGGCTGACATGATAAAAACTGCGGGTGAAAAAATTATTTCCGACATTTTACCTGTTGTAGATAATTTTGAAAGAGCACTTGACAACATGAAAGAAGGTACAGACGTAAATGCCCTAAAAGAGGGTGTAGAGTTGATACTAAAGCAACTTATTGGCATGATGAAAAGTCACGGAGTAGAACAAATTGCAACGGAGAATGCAGATTTCAACACTGATTTACACGAAGCGATAGCACAATTCCCTGCACCGACTCCGGAACAAAAAAATAAAATTATCGACTGTACAACCAAAGGCTACACAATGCATGGCAAAGTAATAAGACATGCAAAAGTAGTAGTAGGAGCATAATAAAGGAGAACCTTACATGGCAAAAAGAGATTATTACGAAGTACTTGGCGTTGAGAAAAATGCCTCTGAAGAAGAAATAAAAAAAGCATACCGCAAATTAGCAATAAAATATCATCCTGACAGACAGCAAGATAAAACTGAATCGGAAAAGAAGGATGCTGAAGAAAAGTTTAAAGAAGCAGCAGAAGCCTATTCGGTATTGAGCGATGCCGACAAACGCTCTCGTTACGATCAATACGGACATGCCGGAGTAGACGGTAATGGTGAAGGCTTTGGAGGCGGCTTTTCTATGGATGATATATTCCGTCAATTTGGTGATATTTTCAGTGGCTTCGGTGGCTTTGGTGGCTTCGGTGGCTTCGGAGGAGGAGCATCTTCAGGAAGAACACGAGTAAATAAAGGCTCGGATTTAAGAATTACAATCAAGCTTAACCTTCAAGATATTGCGAATGGCACTGAAAAGAAAATCAAACTTCGTAAATATGTAACTTGCCCGGATTGTAATGGAAGTGGTGCAAAAGATGCCAGTAGTGTACAAACTTGCCCGGATTGTAACGGACGGGGATATACAATACGTACTCAACGCAGTATTTTAGGTAATATCCAAACGCAAGTAACTTGCCACAAATGTAATGGAGAAGGTAAAATAATAACCGATAAATGCCCAACCTGCAAAGGCGACGGTGTAATAAATAAGGAAGAAACCGTAACAATTAAATTACCTGCAGGAGCTGCTGAAGGTATGATTTTTAAAATGCAAGGAAAGGGTAATGCAGCATTACACGGAGGTATCCCGGGCGACTTATTAGTAGTTATTCACGAAGAAGAAGACCCGAATTTAATACGCGATAATAACAACTTGATATATGAGCTTATGCTCGATTTACCTACAGCCGTACTCGGAGGTTCTGTAGAAATCCCTACGCTAAACGGTAAAGTAAAAATTAATATTGAAAAAGGCACTCAACCTGGCAAAATATTGAGGTTAAAAGGGAAAGGACTACCGGATATGCACTATGGAGTAGGTGATTTACTCGTACATCTCGGCGTATACATCCCGGAAAAATTATCTAAAGACGAAGAGAAATTATTCGAGAAACTACGTGATTCAAAAAATATCATACCGAATAAATCTATCTCAAGAATGTTTTTCGACAAATTACATAAACTCTTTTCATAATACTAATTTATCTCACAACAAAAGAAGTATCACTTGACACTCTTAAGTGATACTTCTTTTTTTATTTTAAATACCACAATAAATTACAAAATAATTACTACCTTTGTAGCATAATACTAGTTATTCATTTTTATGAAAAATAACCCGAAAAATAGATTCTCAAAGTTGATACGGTTATTATCAACAAACAAGTATATCAATAAATACACCGTTACCCTATTAATATTTTTAATAATAATCATATTTCTGGCAGACTATTCTTACCTGGAACAGAGAAAATTAAAAAAGCAAAAAGAGAAGACGGAAAAGCAAATAGAGTTTTATAACGAATCGATAAACCAAAATAGAGAGAAACAACATGCGCTGGAATCAGACAAAAAGCAAATAGAAAAATATGCCAGAGAGCAATTGAACATGAAAAAAAATAACGAAGACATATTTTATATAGAAGAAAAATGAAACGACAACAAAACAAACGCAAAGCCGCAACATTTCATTTAGTAAGATACGACTCCACACTACTGGAATATCTTCTTGAAAATTTCAAAGATAAAAGTCGCACTACAATAAAGTCATATCTCAGCCACAGACAAATTGCCGTCAATGGCAAGACAACAACGTCTTTTGATTTTCCTATCAAGCAAAATGATGAAATATGTATAAATCCTGTAGGCGAACCTAAGCAAAACCCGAATCATAGGATTAAAATAGTTTTCGAAGACCAAGACATATTAGTAGTAGAAAAAAAGAACGGAGTATTAAGTATATCAACCGGTAAAGAAGGCGAGATAACAGCATATAGCATCGCTATGGAGCACGTGCGCCGTCAACATCCCGACAATAGAGTTTTCGTTGTACACAGATTAGACCGCGATACATCCGGACTATTGATATTTGCAAAATCACCCTTTGTGCAACAACAAATGCAAAACAGATGGAATGAAAATATCATCACACGAAAATACATTGCCATAGTAGAAGGAAGACCGGAAAAAGACGAAGACAAACTAGTAAGTTGGCTAACGGAAAATGCCAAATCACTAAAAGTCTACGCATCACCAACAGATAATGGAGGCAAGAAAGCCATCACCAATTACAAAATATTACAGAGCAACGATAAATATTCTCTATTGGAAATAACATTGGAAACGGGACGTAAAAACCAAATAAGGGCACAATTCGAGCAGATAAAACACCCGGTAGCCGGAGATAAGAAGTACGGAGCAACAACTAATCCATTAGGACGTCTATGCCTACATGCATCTGCACTTATTTTCAAGCACCCGATAACCAACGAGATAATGACTTTCGACACCGGAATACCGGCATCATTCCGATAACCGATGACAAATAAAAAAGCTTTCTGAAACATTTCAGAAAGCTTAAATAAATCGGGTGGTAGATGGGGCTTGAACCCACGACCTCTGGGACCACAATCCAGCGCTCTAACCAACTGAGCTACAACCACCATCAATTTGCGAGTGCAAAGTTATAATAATTTATTCAATCACACAACACTTATAGTAAAAATATTTTTCGACATGGACAATAAAAAATATTTTGCAGTAAATGAAACACTTAACAAAGAGATTTTGCAAATAAGAAATAAAATAATGCTGTCAATGAACGGGATTTGCGCCGAAACAATGCAAAAATCCGGCTTTAATTATGGCAAAAATTTCGGAGTAAGTTGGAATAGACTGTGCGAAATTGCTTCCGATTACGAACAAAACTACGACTTAGCCATACGCCTTTGGAATATGGAAATCAGAGAAACCAAACTTATTGCAACCAAGATATGCCCACCTGAAATGCTAAACGAGAACAATATCAACGATTGGATTTCCGAAATAAACAACTCTGAATTGGCAGAAATTACAGCTATAATGTTTGCAAAAAACAAGAATCTAATAAAGACTTACATCACTCTACTCTCTCACAACAACTTCTATGTGCGACTATGTATGCTCCATACTCTGTCTAAATCAGCCTATATCTTGAATGATACAGACGTAAATAACATACTAGAAAAAATAGATATTTCAGACACCGACAACATTTCAGCAACACGAGCCATTGAATCCATTCTGCTTTTCTTACAAACCAAAGGACTTGACAAGCAAATTACAGAATTTACCAACAAACTAAAATCGGCTAATACCGCACATTCAGAGTATTTATACAAAACACTGATTTACTGAATATTACAATACAATAACCATTGTTGATTATTTGTTGATAACTTAATTTACAAATCTACAAACCATAAAAAAATAAAACGTAACTTTGTAGCATGAATGAATTGTCGAAACACTTAGAGAGTTTATTGTCGAAATACGAATGCGTAATTGTTCCTAACTTAGGCGGTTTCGTTACATATTTTGAGCATGCACATTGGGAGAATAACACCCTAATTCCCCCGATGAGACAAGTGCGATTTAACCAAAAGCTGAGATATCACGACGGTTTACTAGCAGAAGCATACATGAATTACTACGGAATAAATTATTCCGAAGCAATGGAAAAAATCACCTTACATGTAAGCGAAATCAATAACATACTCTACAATAACAATACTTATCTGTTAGGGAAAATAGGTCTATTGGTAAAAGACTCCAACAGCAACATAATATTAAAGAGCAATACAGCAACATTTCTACCGGAAAACATAGGACTCTCACCAATATCTTTACACAAAATAGTTATTGAAAGCACACCGCTACATCCGACAAAATTTGAAGACGACAAAACTATCATAGTAAAAATACCAAAGAGTTACGCACAAATAGCTCGGTATGCTGCAATGTTTATTTTGATATTTCTCATTGGCACACTGATACCTACGCATCAACACGATAATAATTTCACAGCTTCACTTATATACAAAAAATACCCTAACCATAAAACATCTCCTAATTTAACTATTCCTTTCAGAATGCCTAATGAAAGAGAAAACACACCCTCTACTCAATGCTATACAGATGTTTTTAACGGAAAATATAATTGCAATTTTATATTATTCAAACAAAACGAATTAAAAGAGTGCAAAGTTGTGGAAAATACTAACACAATGTCGGAATCTGAAATTAATTTAAAACAAGTTGACACAGAAGCACCTTCTGCAACAGATAAAGAAAAGCTCAACACAGATGCCAACAGATACCATTTAATAATAGCAAGTTTGACCTCCGAAGCCCAAGCAAAAGAATATATTGCTCAGCAAACGTATTACAAGATGGACGAGCTAACGATTTTGAAATGTAATGATAAATACCGCGTCAGTGCAAAAAATTTTCACACTTATAAAGAGGCATTACACCATTTGGACTCAATAAAAAGTATAACAGATAAAAGTGTTTGGATTTTGTGCAAATAAAAAGATAAAAAAATTCAAAATATTTAAACCGAGACCCTAAAAGTCTCGGTTTTTTTATTTAGTCGATACTGAAATTTAGTATAAATATTTGGTTATCAATAAAATA
>JBJECF010000019.1:0-11996 GCA_051870785.1 Candidatus Aphodosoma sp. | reverse complement strand
CTTATTTTATTGATAACCAAATATTTATACTAAATTTCAGTATCGACTAATTAATAAAAAACTCGAAGAGAAAAATTTATCTAACATTATTGAAGTAGACTCTGCGGGGCTAGACAATTATCATGAAGGAGAGAAAGCAGATAGGCGAATGCGGTCACATGCTTGCTTTAGGGGATATGACATCACGCATATTTCGCGACCGATGACAGAAGAAGATTGGTATAAATTCGATAGAATTATCTGTATGGACGAGCAAAACAGACGAACATTAGAGCGCCGAGCACCGTTAACAGATTTTTTGAAAAAGATAGAACTAATCACCGACTATTGTACTAAATATCAATATGTAAATTGCGTTCCGGACCCGTATTACGGGGGCGATCAAGGATTTGAGAACGTCATCGACCTATTGGAAGATGCATGTGACGGAATAATAGAAAAAATTGTTATTCAAAATTAAAGACTAAGGAGAAAAGGCGTGTAGTGAGGCGAGAAATAGCCCTACTGTAAGGTTCAAAAGTAGGATCCAAGTAGCTACCACCATCAGCCAAGCGGGTTTCCCAAGGGGTATGAACATTACGCAGACCGACAGCAAACTTAAGTTCCGGAGCAAACCTAAAATACTCGGTATAAAATGTGCAACCGACACCGACCTCCACGTAAAAATCTGTATATTTTTGAAGGATAGGCTTAGTTTTATCGTGCGATAATTCGAGAGCAACTCCACCACCGGCAATCAAGTAAGGGCGGTAGTTATTGATACGCACGGCATTATACTTAAGTAATATAGGCACTGAAATCACTGTAGATTTCAGTGTCGTTTTATATAGGTCGTCGTTTACATTATTCATATAAGTAAGAGTACGTTCACCAAGACTAAGAGTAGGTACGAGACGAAGATTAAAATAGTTATTCAAACGAACATCACCCAAAACGCCGACAGTAAAACCGGGCATAGGTACTGACACTTCGGCTTGATACACGGTACCATTTTGGTTGATTAAGGAGTTTCTAATACCATAATCCATCATATTAATACCGAGACAAAAACCAAAATGAAAGCGTTTATAATCCGCCATTATCAAATTTTGCGCTTTTACGGGCAATGTGATAACAATAACTAATATAATCAGATATATTTTTTTCATTATAATTGAAACGAAATAATAAAAAAATTATTGTACAAAACGATTGCAGATACAAAAAATATGCGTAATTTTGCAGTTACAAGTTAGTACTAATATTAATTTAAAAATTAAACAATGGCTTACGTAATTTCAGATGATTGTATAGCTTGTGGCACTTGCGCTGGCGAATGCCCTGTAGGAGCTATCTCAGAAGGCGATATCTATAAAATCGATCCTTCAATGTGTACAGAATGTGGCACTTGTGCTTCTGTATGTCCATCAGAGGCTATTCACCCTGAGGCATAATTCTTGTACGACAAAAAGAATTAATAAGAGGCTGTGATAGTATTCACGGTCTCTTTTTTTATGCTGTGATTATACTCCGTTCTCCACTAAATTATGCTATAAAAAGCATTTTTACTGACAAGAAATATGATTACTACTATCTTATCATAAAATTATCTCCAATCAATGAAGAACATGTGTATATAATTATTCAAGGTCGACAACAGTAATACCAGCTCCACCGAACTGAACGTGCTCGTCCTTAAAGCTTTTCACGATAGTAGACAGGTATAGATAATCACGTATAGCACTTCTGAGGGCACCTGTACCGGTACCATGGAGGATTCTGACGCGTGAGATATTAAACATACGGGCATCATCCAAGAAATATATAACAGCTTGCAAAGCCTCATCAACACGCATACCGCGCACATCGATATCTTGATTGAAATTCAATTGACGCTCACGCATATCAAAGCCTTTAGATGAATTATTTTTATTTGCAAACTTATCCATTTCTTTTGCTTGCGCAGCAGTAAGATGCTCTAATTTAGAAACGTCGACAGTAGATTTCAGTTGTCCGAAAATTACAATAGCGGTTTTACCATTCACGGACTCTATAGTACCGGCGATATTCTGACCATTTAAACGCACACGCTCACCTTTTTTGAATTCTACATTTGAAGTTTTTGTACGATTCTGTTTTTCCAATTGATCGTCCAAAGATTTTTTGAATTTCTCCAATTCGCGGCGCTCGGTAGAAGTAACATTTTTATCGGCTGCACTCTCTTTTATAACACGGATAGTATTCTCTATTTTAGCATTAGAATCGCGGATAATTTGCGAAGCTTCTTCTTTTGCATTACAGATAATCTCTTTCTCTTTTTTCTTTATATCTTGTAGCAGTTCTTCATAATGCTCTTTCATAGAAGATATTTTCTTCTCATCTTCCTTTATTTTTGCACGTTTTTGTTCCCAATAGCGTTTATCTCGAGCTACATCTTGCAAATGTTTATCGAAATCTACTTGATCTTCACCCACAATTTTAGAAGCATTGCTTATGACATCGTCGGGAAGTCCGATTTTACGGGCTATTTCAATAGCGAAAGACGAACCGGCTGTACCGATAGAAAGCATAAACAGAGGTTGCATCTTATTCCTATCATAGAGCATTGCTCCGTTCACGATACCATCTGTTTGGGCTGCATAGTGTTTTAGATTTGTATAATGTGTTGTTATAATACCATATACATGGTTATTATTCAATCTATTAAGTACTGCTTCAGCAATAGCGCCACCTATTTGCGGTTCGGTACCGGTACCGAATTCATCTATTAAGAGTAGCGATTTACCATTACTATACTTAATACAATTTTTCATATTAATAAGGTGTGAACTATATGTCGACAAATCGTTTTCTATGCTTTGTTCGTCGCCGATATCAATAAAAATACTATTGAAAATACCTGCATTACTACGCTCATGAATAGGAATCGGGAGTCCGCATTGTAACATATATTGCAGAAGGCCGGCTGTTTTCAGACAAACGGATTTACCACCGGCATTAGGACCGGAAATTAATAAAATACGTTGTTTTTTATTAAGACGTATATTGAGAGGTTGAATGCTTTTTCCTTGACGCTTTAAAGTTTTTTCGAGTAAAGGATGTCTTGCCTCATACCAATCTATTCTGCAATCGGAATAAAGATATGGTTTAATAGCATTTATTTCAATAGAAAACAGGGCTTTTGCGCGAATAGCATCAATTTTTGCCACGAGTAAGAATGAGTCAAGAATATCGCTGTAATAAGGACGTGCGAAATTTGTAAAATCGGTAAGGATGCGAATTATTTCGCGACGTTCTTCATTTTCGAGTTCTCGAATTCTGTTATTTACTTCAACGACAGCCGAAGGTTCGATAAAGACGGTTTTTCCGGTTGCAGACTCGTCGTGCACAATACCCGGTATTCTGCGTTTATTCATTGAAGAAACAGGGATAACGAGTCGACCTTCTCTAAGAGAAGGAGTAACATCTTTATCAACAATACCATCTTCCGTGGCTTTATTGAGTACGGAACGCATTATTTTAGATACACTAGTTTGGGCAACAACCATATCTTTTCTAATTTGAGCAAGTGAGGCGGAAGCATCATCTTTGACATCACCGAATCGATTAATAATAGAGTCGATACGATTCTCAATATTGGCAAACGTAAATGTATCTTTGACAAGATTTATCAAAGAGGGAAATCTTGCCGGGTCGGCATCAGAAATAAACTGCACCAACTCACGAAGGGTAGAGATATTCTTTTTTAATGCTATTAAATCCTTAGTATCCAAGAAAGTACCATCAGCTTTAGTATCGTTAAACCTACGACGTAAATCGGTAACCATAGGGATAGGCAGGCTATTTGATTCGCCCAAAAGCGTCATCATCTCATTAATTATAGAAAGAGAAGCGACGATATCGTCGAAGTTGTTTGAGAAAGAAATTTTTTCCACCTCTTCGACGCCCCAAGTACCGGCGCATTTTTCATCAATGAGAGAGCGTACGGAATCAAAGCCTATTTTTCGTTCGAAATTATCGGGATATAGCATAACTTAAAAAAGCCGACATGGCAATAATCCATCTCGGCTATATATTTAAATAAAATTAGAATTCGCAATTTTTCGGAGTACGAGGAAATGGAATAACATCACGGATATTTTGCATACCGGTAACGAAAAGCATGAGACGCTCAAATCCTAATCCGAAGCCGGAATGAGGGGCGGTACCAAAACGACGAGTATCGAGATACCACCAAATATCTTTATCCGGCACACCCATCTCTTTTGCACGTTTAGAGAGTTTTTCTAAATCTTCTTCACGTTGAGAGCCACCGATAATTTCACCGATTTTAGGGAAAAGGACGTCCATAGCGCGCACCGTTTTACCGTCATCGTTTTGTTTCATATAGAAAGATTTGATTTCTTTTGGATAATCGGTAAGAATAACAGGGCATTTAAAGTGTTGTTCTACAAGATATCTCTCGTGCTCTGATTGTAAATCAGTACCCCAATCGACAGGGAATTCAAATTTATATCCATCGGCAACGGCTTTTTTCAATATTTCTACAGCTTCAGTATAAGTAAGACGTTTAAAGTCGTTATTAACAACAAATTTAAGGCGATCGATGAGTTCTTTATCATACATATTGCAGAGGAAGTTAACATCGTCGGTACATTTTTCGAGAGCCCAGCGAACGCAATATTGAATAAAATCTTGAGCGAGAGCCATGTTATCTTCAATCTCATAGAATGCAACTTCAGGCTCTATCATCCAGAACTCTGCAAGGTGACGAGGGGTATTTGAATTTTCGGCACGGAAAGTAGGACCGAAAGTATAAATTTTACCGAGTGACATGGCAGCCAATTCACCCTCGAGCTGACCTGAAACGGTTAGTGAAGCTTGTTTTCCAAAAAAATCGTTGGAATAATCTATCTTACCATTTTCATCTTTTTTAAGGTCGTACAAGTTTTGAGTAGTAACTTGGAACATTTGACCAGCGCCCTCACAATCGGAAGAGGTAATTAGAGGTGTATGGAAATAGAAGTATCCGTGCTCATGGAAATAGGTGTGAATAGCCATTGCCATATTATGACGAATACGGAAAATAGCACCGAAAGTATTAGTACGAGGGCGAAGGTGAGCTATTTCGCGAAGGAATTCAAGGGTATGACCTTTCTTTTGGAGAGGGTACGTTTTAGGATCGGCAGTACCGTAAATCAATATTTCATCAGCTTGAATTTCAACGGATTGACCTTGACCTTGAGATTGCACCAATTTACCGTTAACGCTGATACAAGCACCTGTAGTAATAGGTTTTAAAAAATCCTCACCGAATTTTTCGATATCGATTACTATTTGGATATTATTAATAGTAGAGCCATCATTAAGAGCGACGAAATTTACTGTTTTGTTACCACGACGAGTACGTACCCAACCTTTAATATTAACATCTGCTCCGAAATCGGTACGTTTAAGAGCATCTACAATAACGGTTCTTTGAATATTTTTCATAACAATTTAATTTAATGTATATATGCAGTAAAAAAGCACTACCCAGGTGTGAGTAAGTGCTTTTCCACTGAAATTTTCACTTATGATTAGACTTATTTATTTTTATAATAGTATTCACGACTATGTTCGTTACCACCTACGGTACTCATAACGCAACGGAAACCAATATCGTTACGGCAACGAGTTTCTTCTAGTGCTCGACGGTTAGAAGGGTTCAACCAGATAGAGCGGTCGTTCCATCCACCACCTTTATAAACACGAGCAGTGTTAGAATACAAACTAGCTTTTTCGATAGGGGTAAGATCTTTATAAACGAGGACAGAATCTTTTATAGAAGATTGAATATCACCATCTTTAAAGTCGCGATAATCACCACCTGTTTTTGTAATACCTCGTTCGTTAATAAGCACTTTACGCATAGAGTCGCGCACTGCAGGGGAGAGACCAGCGAAGTGTTTTGTAAGAACGTTTTCGGCATAGAGTGAATCTGATTCGAATTCGTTACCACGGAAAGCATTTACTTCGTCTACAAAACTAGTGTTAGCACGATAAACATCTTTTACCCATTCGTTAACATTACCAGCCATATTATACAATCCATAACCGTTTGGTTGGAAGAAAGTAACAGGCACGGTAAGAGTACCGTTAAGTTGAACACCGATAGGGTCGCCACGGCCACGAAGGAAGTTTGCATAGAAGTCACCACGTTTATCCTTATCATCTAGCTCTCGCATTTGGTCTCCAGCCCAAGGGTAAGTATTTGTTTGTTGATACATACCTCTATAGGTATCGAGTCCATAAGCAGCGTATTCCCATTCAGTTTCGGTAGGGAGTCGGATTTCTGCATCGTAAAGTACACCATCGAGGGCGATTTTCCATTCGTCGGCACTGATTTCTTCGTCATCGTTAAGGTCGTAACGATAGTCAGGCTCGAAATACACATCACCTAAATCGTCGGCATTCATGTTTGTATAAGTAACATAATCACGAGCGTATTTAGTTGTGAAAAAATATTTACGGGCAGAATCCGGTTTATCATTTCTTATTTGTTCGTTGATAAGTGATAGTGGTTTATAAGGTATAATACCACGAAGGATGAGTTCGTTTTCGTTCAAGCGGTCGGTACGCCATTCGCAATAAGCGACAGCCTGACGCCAAGAAACTCCTACAACAGGGTAGAAACCGTAAGCCACGTGAGTGTAGTAATCGCGTACGAAAGGCTCGTTATAAGCGAGTTCTTTACGCCAAACTGACTCGTCCGGGAGAGCTACTACGACTTTGGTAAGGTCGTGAGAATAGACACCCTTAAGCCATTCTACATATTCACGCCAGTTAAGGTTAGTAACCTCGTACTCGTCCATATAAAAGCCGGAGGCAGCTACACGTTTTTTGGCATTATTTTCCGGAATAGACATCATTTCGCTGTTTTGACCGCGAACTGCAGTAGAAACAGGGATGTAAATCATACCCATAGGGCATTTTCCGTGATAAACGGTATTCACGTTAAAGAAGCCTTGATCGGGCTTATTATACTTCCAACCGGTTTTCTCCGATTGAGTAGTCATAGACTGTTTTTGGCAGCCTGTGAACACCAAAACTGCGAATAAGCAGCAGAACAAAGATAATTTTGATAGTAATTTCATAGTAGTCTATGTTTATTACAGTATATAATTCTTGGTGATTATTACATTATTAATATAAGCTAACAATAAAACTCATACACTTTATGAATTTTACTTTGCGACTGCAAATTTACAAAAAATTTATTACACTACCATATACCTAAGAAAATTTTTACGTTATAGTGATTTTTTTTTTTTTAGAACCAATAATTTTGCCTAATTTTGCATTCGAAAAAAATGGCATATATATGGATAACGTAGTGTACAGTAAAAATATTGTCATTAAGGGAAATATCATAGATACGTGCAATCCGATAGTAATGGCAATAATCAATTCTACGCCTGATTCTTTTTATAGCGGGAGTAGACATTCATGTAAAGAAGAAGTAAAGAAATCGGCGGAAAAAGCTATTAACGATGGGGCATCTATTTTAGATGTAGGTGGCTACTCTACCCGTCCCGGAGCACCGGAAGTTTCTGAGCAAGAAGAGATTGACAGGGTATGTATGGCATTGGAAGCTATCAGGGAAGATTGGCCGGAAATTCCTATTTCTGTAGATACTTTTCGCAGTAGTGTGGCAAAAATTTCGGTAAAAGAGTTTAAAGCCGATATTATTAACGATGTTTACGGAGGTGAGATAGACAAAACATTGTTCGGTACAATGGCAGAATTACAAGTGCCGTATATTCTAATGCACAGCAAAGGTACCCCTCAAACAATGCAGAGTATGACTGATTATTCCGACTTCGAGTCAGATGTTTTAAGGTATTTTTCTAAAAAAATTAAGGAATTAAGAGATGCCGGATTTAATAAGGAAATAATCATAGACCCGGGATACGGCTTTGCAAAAACTGTAGAGCAGAACTATCAATTGCTGAAAGATTTAGAGATATTTGAATGTTTCAATGCGCCTATACTTGTAGGAATTTCGCGCAAATCAATGATATTCAAACCTTTGGAAACTACGCCATTAGAAGCCTTAAACGGAACAACAATATTAAACACATTTGCCATCGAACGCGGTGCCAACATTCTTAGGGTGCACGATGTAAAAGAGGCAATGGAGGTAATCAAATTACATAATTTGTTAAAAGGGGACAAATGAAAGTATCCATAATACAACAAGAGATAGTTTGGGGGGATAAAGACCACAATCTAAACACTTTCGGCACAACAATACAGAGTTTATACGGTACTACGGAACTTGTAATTTTGCCGGAGATGTTCTCCACGGGATTTTCTGTAGACAAGCCTGAATTGGCAGAAAGTACTGATGGTGAGGCTATTCAAGCAATTAAACGATGGGCAAAAGAAGGAAATTTTGCCATTGCGGGTAGTTTTATGGCATCAGAAAACGGCAAATCTTATAACCGTGGATTTTTTTGCAAGCCTGATGGAGATATTTCTTTTGCAGATAAAAGGCATTTATTTATAGGAGATGAACAGAAATATTTTACTGCCGGAGAAAAGCATTTAGATGTAGCATACAAAGGTATTAAATTTAGAGTGTTGATTTGCTTTGATTTACGATTCCCGGTTTGGAGTAGAAATATGAATGGGAACGACTATGATGTGTTAATTTATACTGCGAATTGGCCAAAAGACCGTATAGAGGCTTGGGATGCACTAACAGTAGCTCGTGCTATGGAAAACCAGGCTTATGTATGTGCTGTAAATGCTATTGGCACAGACAGTTACAGTGTAAAACACTGTGGGCATTCCGTTATTCTCGACCCGAGAGGCAAATGTTTGGCACAATTTGATGATTGGGAATCCGGGGTACGCACTGCTGAAATTGATATGGCATACCTTGATAAAGTTCGTAACAGACTTCCGTTTTGGAAATCAGCCGACTATTTTGAAATTAAATAATAAAAGAGAATTTGTTCGTTGAAGAACAATCATAAATATTAATTATTTACAATGTCGAGAAAGCGCAAAGAATTACCTATAATAAAAGAAGTTACTATAACAGACGTAGCTGCAGAAGGCAAAGCGATAGTAAAATCGGATGATATCGTAATTTTCACACAATACACCGTACCGGGGGATGTAGTTGACCTACAAATTACAAAAAAGAAAAAAAATTACATGGAAGGACGTGTAATTAACTTTCAAAAATACAGCGACATACGATGTGAAGCGAAATGCGAACATTACGGCACGTGCGGTGGTTGTAAGTGGCAAATTTTGCCTTATGAAGAGCAATTGAAATACAAGCATAAACAGGTAATTGACAATTTAACCAGAATAGGGCATGTAGAATTACCGGAAGCGAACTATATCCTTGGTTCTCAACACATCTACGAGTATAGAAACAAGCTTGAATATACTTTTAGCAATCGCAAATGGCTCTCATTCGAAGAGGTTGGGAAAGAGCATACAGCTAAAGATTTAAACGGAGTTGGATTTCACATTCCCGGGATGTTCGACAAAGTGTTGGACATACATAAATGTTGGTTACAAGATGATATTTCCAATCGCATTAGAAACAGCATTAAAGAATATGCATTAAAGAACGGCTTGACATTCTTTGACTTACGCAATCAAGAAGGATTCTTGCGAACATTAATGATACGTACTACATCGATCGGAGAAGTGATGGTAGTAATTGTATTTTTCTACGAAGATGTAGAAGTTCGCAAAAAATTACTCAATTTTATATGTGAGCAATTTCCTGAAATTACATCATTACAATATGTAATAAATAGTAAATGTAATGATACTATTACGGATCAAGAGTTAATTGTTTATAAAGGAGGAGAGGCAGTTTATGAAGAGATGGAAGGATTAAAATTCAAGATAGGACCTAAATCATTTTATCAAACCAATTCACTCCAAGCATATGAATTATACAAAGTGGCTAGAAATTTTGCCGATTTACAAGGAGATGAATTAGTTTACGACCTTTACACGGGTACAGGTACGATAGCAAATTTTGTCAGTTCTAAAGCAAGAAAGGTTATTGGAATAGAATACGTTAACGAAGCTATTGAAGATGCAAAAATCAATTCAAAAATTAATAATATAACTAATACGGATTTTTATGCCGGTGATATGAAGGATATCCTCACAGATAAGTTTATCTTGGATCATGGAAGACCAGACGTAATTATCACCGATCCACCGAGAGCCGGAATGCATGAAGACGTAGTGAACGTAATACTTCATGCAAGTCCTCGTAAAATAGTGTATATCAGTTGTAATCCGGCAACACAAGCAAGGGATTTACACTTATTGGACAAGAAATATAAAGTAAAAGCTATACAACCTGTAGATATGTTTCCTCACACGCATCACGTTGAAAATGTAGTATTGCTTGAGTTAAGATGAGGATAAGAATATTTTAAAAAAGATAATGAATTTAGCTAAGAAGATAGATACACCGATATTTCATTTATTACAGCGCGTAGCAGACAAATTAGGAATAGAATGCTATGTGATAGGGGGTTATGTGCGTGATTTGATATTGAAAAGACCGAGCAAAG
This sequence comes from Candidatus Aphodosoma sp., assembly GCA_051870785.1. GTDB lineage: Bacteria > Bacteroidota > Bacteroidia > Bacteroidales > Paludibacteraceae > Aphodosoma. The sequence continues at coordinate 1,413 of JBJECF010000019.1, read as the reverse complement.
ACATTGATATCGTAGTAGTAGGTAGTGGAATAACTATGGCAAAAGCAGTTGCTCGTGAATTGGGCAAGGGTACATCGCTTTCGGTATTTCAAACATTTGGCACTGCTCAAGTAAAAAATAAAGAAAAAGAGATAGAAATTGAGTTTGTTGGAGCTAGGAAAGAGAGTTATAACAAAGATAGTAGGAATCCGATAGTTGAGAACGGAACATTGGAAGACGACCAAAATAGGCGAGACTTTACCGTTAATGCATTAGCTATTAGATTAAACGAAATAGCCTTTGGGGAAGTAATAGATCCTTTTGACGGATTGGAAGACATGAGGGATATGATACTTCGTACTCCACTTGACCCAGACTTAACATTCAGCGACGACCCACTGAGGATGTTACGAGCAATACGCTTTGCAACACAATTGCAATTTGACATCGACGATGAGACGTTTGATGCGATAATTCGAAATCGAAAAAGGATTGAAATTATCACTCAAGAGCGCATTATTGATGAGATAAATAAAATAATGCTCTCAAAACAGCCTTCGATAGGATTCAGATTGTTGGAAGCAAGTGGATTATTGGAGTTAATTATACCGGAAATCGACCAATTAAAAGGTGTGGATAAACGTAATGGAATTACACATAAAGATATATTTTTACACACTTTACGTGTATTGGATACGGTAGCGGAAAAAAGTGACGATTTATGGCTAAGGTGGTCGGCGCTTCTGCATGACATTGGGAAGCCACAAAGCAAGCAATGGGATAAAGAGAGTGGCTGGACATTTAGAAATCATAATTGGTTCGGACAAAAAATTGTACCTACTTTATTTAAAAGATTAAAACTACCACAAGGCGAAAATATGAGGTTTGTACAAAAGATGGTAGACCTCCATATGCGACCTATTGCATTGAGTGAAGAAATTGTAACAGACTCAGCGGTAAGACGTTTGCTTTTTGATGCAGGTGATGATATTGATTCTTTAATGTTACTTTGTGAGAGTGACATAACAAGTAATAACAAAGAAAAAGTAAAACAATTTTTAGACAATTTCGAGTTAGTACGTAAAAAGCTGATTGAAGTAGAAGAAAAAGACCGTATTCGCAATTTTCAACCACCTGTTGACGGACATGAAATCATGCATATTTTTAACATCAAGCCGTGTTCTATAATAGGAGAGATGAAAGAGATAATAAAAAATGCGATTTTAGATGGTGAAATAGGAAATAATCATGAAGAGGCATTACAATTACTTTATAAATTAGCGGCAGAAAACGGATTAAAACCGGTAAATCTACCTTTCGACGAAAAAGCATAAAAAAAGATGGTTTGAAAATTTCAAACCATCTTTTTTATTGTATAATAATTATTGCTGTCCGGTAAAACCCGAAAAGGCATAAAATAACTGTCCGAAGTTC
>JBJECF010000018.1:0-12011 GCA_051870785.1 Candidatus Aphodosoma sp. | reverse complement strand
AAAGCCAAGCTACAATAAAGTATGAATAAAAAATGTGTTATCATATTATGAAAAAAAAATATTCTTACGATGCAAATATACAATATTATTTTTACACACCAAATATTTAAGAAAAAAAACTTACGGCGCTACTCTCAACAATCAAGTGCAAAATTAGTGACAAAATTTTATCGTTTTGATTAAGCTAAATGGGCAGAACGAAGCTTGCTTTTGTTATGCTATGGCGACAGCTGACGAACAAGCAAGAGGAGTGGAAAAGCTTGCTAGGACTATCCCACGTGAGGCGGAAGAAGAATTTATTTATAGATATAAATATATGTATAAAAAATAATAATCATTTAATTCTACATATAAGAAAAAGTACAAAAAAAATCATTACCTTTGCAGAGAAAATATTTTAGGGAAATAATATCATAACACACAACGATAACAGACTACTTATGAAAAGACAAAGTTCTGTATTACTTATATTTACAGGTGGTACGATAAGTATGGGAGAGAACAGTAACAATCACTCATTATCTCCACTCGACACCAAACAAGTATTAAGTTTCATACCCGAATTGAGTATGTTACATGTGAATATTTCTTCAGTATCATTTACTCCGCTTATAGATTCCAGTGACATACAACCCTCCAATTGGATAGAAATAGCACAATTGATTGAGAAGTACTATAACGACTATGATGGTTTTGTAGTATTACACGGTACCGACACGATGGCCTATTCTGCAGCGGCTCTATCATTTATGCTATCCAACCTCACAAAGCCTGTTATCTTTACCGGTTCACAGCTCCCTGTTGGTGTGCTTCGCAGCGACGCCAAAGAGAACCTTATTACGGCAATAGAAATTGCAGCGGCTAAAAACGAAAATGGCGAGGCAATGGTACCTGAAGTATGTCTTTTCTTTGAGGACAAATTGATGCGAGGCAACCGTACTACAAAGCGTAATGCCGAAGATTTCAACGCATTTGCCTCTTTCAACTACCCGGAATTGGCACGTGCCGGCGTACACATGAAATATTATAATCATAATATTCATAGAGAAGAAAGTAAAGAACCTCTATCTATCGCGACTCACTTCAGCACCGATGTAGTAATACTGAAGCTCTTCCCGGGAATCACTGAGTCTACCGTAAGAGCAATATATAACATACCGGGTATCAGGGCTGTAGTACTTGAGAGTTTCGGATCGGGTAACGCACCTACCCGCCAATGGCTTTGCGATGCCATTAAAGAAGCTACCGAAAAAGGCATCATCACAATAAACGTATCGCAATGCAGAGCGGGAAGTGTGGAGATGGGCAGATATGAAGCCAGCGTTAATTTGATAAACGCCGGTGTTGTTTCGGGTTACGACATAACTACGGAAGCCGCTACTGCAAAACTCATGTTCCTTTTAGGAAAATATAACGACCCTGAAATTATAAAGGAAAAAATGAGCGAACCGCTCAGAGGGGAAATGACTAAATAAGCACTTCCATTAAGGTATGTTGTTGTAAAACAATATGAATCATAATTCAAATAAATATAAATACACGCTGTCGCAAAAAATTATTTTCACTGCCATAGCGTGTATTATTTTTTCCTCAGTTATATTCAACAATTTTTATTCGGGCAAAAACAGTGATACTTTTGTGCCGGACTCTGCATTAATAGCACAAGTAAAGGCATTCGAAAATTCCTTAATTCCGATAGATACTGCAAAATTTCATTCATATAATGGCAATTACTCAACGAATTTCCCATCATCAAAAGCAACTCTACCGCCCAAAAGATTGTTTTGTTTTAACCCGAACGAATTAGACAGTTTCGGGATGTTAGAGCTTGGGTTTCAACCTTTTATGGCACATAACATACTGCAATATCGCAGGCGAGGAGGTAGTATTAACAACGAGCGAAAATTCAAACAAATATTCAATATCGACACGGCACTTATAACGGAGTTGCGACCTTATACTCTTTACCCCACACCAGAAAATATTGTCGATAGCACTAAAATAAAAAGCCAAAAGCACTATTTTACTTTTGACCTAAATACCGCAGACACACTCACGCTAAGCCGATTACCAGGTATAGGCATAGGAAGGGCAAAGATGATAATCAATTACAAACGCAAATTGGGAGGCTACACAAGTTCGCAGCAACTCCTTGAAATAGAAGAGATACCGGACAGCATCATCATACCACTAATGGAATATGCCACCGCTAATCTCGATTCAATAAAGACGATAAAGATAAACAAAACAAGTATAAGGGGCTTGCTCAATCACCCTTACATAAACTACGACCAAGCAAATGAGATATACCAATTACGATGGGATAAAAAACATAACGGCACGTTAAAAGAAGAGGATTTGAAACAACTGACACAATTCACCCCGGGAGAATTAGAAAAACTACTCCCCTACTTCGATTTCACAACCTACTAGAAGTTAATAGTCCTCCCTATCCGTCACCATCAATTAATATTTAAAACACAACACTTTTTTAGGTCCACAAAAAATCGCATGTACTTATTTATTAACAAAGTTGTCGACCCAGAGATAAACGATGTGCCATAAATTTTTCCTTGATAAAAATTTAAACCGAAAGAATATCCATATAGACTATTTTTCAAATAGTAAATCAACAATATTATCGTTTTCAGCACCGAGGATATAATTTTCTACTGGATTATTTTTCAGGACTTCAGCAACGGCATCTTTTTCAAAATGCACTCCGACAAATTTTTCGTAAAAAGACTCCAAATCGCTATGAGTAAAGAAGTCTCCATTAAAAAAAATATTAGCAATAACACCCTTCTTAACATCCACTTTTGCGTTGATAACTCCGCACGGATACCTTTTTTTATTGGTAAAAGTAAAAGGAGGATTATTGCCCTTCATCCAATCGTCCGACAAGAAAAATGCCTCCATTGAGCGGACAATATCATATTCTTCATCTGTCAGTACTACCTCATCCGGTGCAATAGAATGCTCAAGATGCCTCATCAGCTCTTCTCTACTGATTTCCAAAGAATCTCCCACATTGATAACTCGCTGACGTACACTCTCTATTCCCTTAGAAATAAGTTTCTCATTATCCGGTGTAATACAGCGCACAAGGGTGTCTATATCCGTATTATACATCAGAGTACCATGAAGTATAGAGCCATATTCATTTTTTAAATAAGAATTTCCCGAGAATTTTTTCCCATTAAAAAGAAGGTCATTACGCCCGGATAGCGTCACATCCAAATTCAATAATTTAAACGCATCCACCACTTGAATCAACGACGATTGAAACACTTTATCCCTACTTTGTGACCGACGCAGAAAAGTAAACATAAAGCAACCCTCATCGGCATAAATAGTACCACCACCACTATGGCGCCTATAAATTTTCACACCGATACGTTTTACATAATCCATATTCACCTCACCCTCAATCAATTGATGTCTTCCACATACTATTGCAGGAAAAATATCCCAGATAAAAAACAACTCTTTATCTCTCCATTTCGGAGAATTAAGCAAATATTTTTCCAAAGCCAAATAAAAAGAAACCGATTGACGGCCAAACTTAGTCAGATTCAGTGTATTCATGGTTATATATAATATCTAAAATTTATCGTGCAAAGGTAATAAAAAAATAGAAATTATAAAGGCACAACCTTCATTATCGATACTACTACAAAAAAGTAATAAAAAAGCGATGATAATGGCTTAAAAAACATACAACAAAAGAAAAAAAAACGTACCTTTGCAAGATAAATATTAAAACAGCAGTACATGTTCAAAAACATCATTAAATTTCTGAAAAGCAAGTTTGTATGGGGCAATGTTCTTGCCGCTATTATATTGACTATCGTAGTATTATTCGCTTTATCATGGTGGTTGAAAAAATATACTCACCACAACGAAAAAGTTGAAGTACCAAATTTAATTGGCAATTACGTTGAAGAGGCGGAATTAATACTCAAAGATTTGGATTTAAAATACGAAGTTATAGACTCCGTATATATACGCACGTTAAAACCGGGAGAAATTGCCGAGCAAACGCCGGCTCCCCAAACTTTCGTAAAAAAGAATCGTACTATCTACCTCACCACAAACAGAATAACTCGCATTTCAAGAACTATTCCGATAAACGATTTAATAGAAATAAGTCCGCGTCAAGCCCAATCCACTCTTCGTAATTTAGGCTTTAATGCCGACTCTATCCAACTCATCCCTGCGGAGCACAACTCTACCATAAATGTTCTATATAATAACGAACCGATAACGGAGCACACCAAAATTCCGGACGGAGCCCGATTAATAATCGTTGCAGGAGAAAATAGCAACGAATCGATTGCAGCTCCAAACTATATCGGTATGACATATAACGGACTACGGAATATGTTCCCTGACATAAACTCGATGAATCAAAGAGTTAACATCATCTACGACACTACCCCATCGAGCGAAACAGATCGTCAATACTACAAGGTCTACAAGCAAACCCCTGAAGCAAACTCTATAATCTCCGAGGGCACAACAATAACGGTATACATGTCTAAATCTAAGAAAACCAACTCGGAAGAATTCTTTTAATTGACAACATAATAACGTTTTAGCTTACAATTCAACAACTAACGGAAACCACATTATGTTATTAAAAGACGACAATATCGACAACGACATATTATATGAAACCGAAGATAATGCCGATGACGATGGAGATGTAGAGAGCAACCTCTACGAGCATTTCAGATTGAAAGTTGACAAAGGGCAAAGCAGTATGCGTGTAGATAAATACATGGCAAATATGCTACCCGGTATATCACGAAACAGGATACAAGAGGCTGCCGATGCAGGGCACGTTTTAGCTAACGGAAAATCGGTAAAATGCAGTTATAAAATCAAACCGAATGACATACTTACCGTAGTTCTCGACTTCCCAAAAAACGAAGTCACTATAGTGCCTCAAGAGATACCCCTTGATATAGTATATGAAGACGACGACATACTGCTTATAAACAAACAGCCAAACCTTGTTGTGCATCCAGGTTTCGGGAATTTCGACGGCACTCTGCTTAATGCAGTAGCATGGCACTTACGCGAAAACCCGGATTTCGATGCCAACAATCCGCATATAGGTCTCGTACACCGTATTGATAAAGACACGTCGGGACTAATATTGGTTGCTAAAAACGAAGCCTCAAAGACCAACTTATCCGCCCAATTCTTTAACAAAACCACCTCTCGCACCTACAATGCCTTGGTATGGGGAGTAATTAAAGAAGATGAAGGCACAATAAACGGGGCGTTGGCTCGTGACCCGCGCGACAGAATGCTATTCACCGTTTTCGATGAGAAAGAAAACCCGCTTGCAAAACATGCAGTCACGCACTACAAAGTATTAGAGCGATTCGCCTATTGTACTCTTGTAGAATGCCGACTTGAAACGGGGCGCACACATCAAATTCGCGTACATATGAAGCATATCGGCCACACGCTTTTCAACGATGAAAGATACGGAGGCAACGAGCCTCTAAAAGGCATACGCACTGCAAAATACAAGCAGTTCGTCAACAACTGCTTTGAAATTTGTCCGCGCCAAGCCCTCCATGCAAAAACACTCGGATTCACGCACCCTACTACCGGAGAAAGGATGGAATTCGACAGCGAGCTACCACAAGATATGCAACAGCTTTTAGAGAAGTGGAGAAAATACAATCCGGCTAATATAAACGACTAAAAAATACATATATTTATTATATGAAAAAAAACATAGCAATAGTAGCAGGTGGCGACTCCAGCGAATGGCAAGTATCGCTACGAAGTGCTGAAGGGTTAATGAATTTTATTCCTTCGGAAAAATACAATAAATACATAGTTACAATTATCGGCAAAGAATGGAATACCCTAATAGATGGCGAAAAAACACCTATTGACAAGAACGACTTCTCTTTTACTTACAAAGGGAAAAAAACAGTTTTCGACTGTGCCTATATTACAATACACGGCACCCCCGGTGAGAATGGTATTCTACAAGGATACTTCCGTTTAATGCGCATTCCTTTCACTTGCTGCGATGTACTACCGGCATCACTAACTTTCGATAAATTTTTCTGTAACAACTTTTTACGAAACAGTAACGTAAAAATTGCAAAGAGCATCGAACTTAAAAATCGCCAACAACAAGTAGATATCAACCACATCTGCAACTATATCGGCTTACCATGTTTCATCAAACCATCGGCAGGTGGTAGCAGTTTCGGAGTTACCAAAGTTAAAACAAAAGAGCAAATCATACCTGCCATAACAAAAGCATTTGACGAAGGAAACAAAGTAATGATAGAATCGTTTATAAGTGGCACCGAACTCACCTGCGGCATGTATAAAACTGCAGCAAAAACCGTAGTATTCCCTGTTACCGAAGTAGTTACACACAATGAATTCTTCGACTACGATGCCAAATACAACGGACAAGTAGATGAAATAACCCCTGCACGCATCCCTGACGAATTGGCTCATAAAGTGCAAGAGATGACTGCCGAAATTTACAATTTAATAGAAGCTAACGGCATAATTCGCGTGGACTACATAGTAACCAAAGAAGGCGAAATATATATGCTCGAAATCAACACTACTCCCGGCATGACAGCAACAAGCTTCATACCGCAACAGATTAGAGCCGCACAACTGAACATTAGCGATGTAATGACAGAAATAATAGAAAACAGCATAAACAAACAATTTTAAATTTTTAGCGATATCATGGAAATAAAAGAAATCATTCAGAACTATTTTAAAGAGATAGATTGGAACAATGAGCCCAAACAATTATATACACCGATAGCATATAGTTTGGAAAGCGGAGGAAAACGCTTACGCCCTATGCTCACACTGATGGCGACAAAACTTTTTGGCGGAGATATCTACAAAGCCCTCCCTGCCGCCGCTGCATTGGAGATTTTCCACAACTTTACACTGCTTCACGACGACATTATGGACCATGCCGATATGCGTAGAAACCGCCCTACCGTTCACGTAAAATGGGATGACAATACGGCTATTCTTTCGGGAGATGCCATGCTTATAAAAGCATACCAATATCTTGCCAAAACAGACACCAACAAGATGGAAGAATTATTAAACCTTTTCTCTACCACTGCATTAGAGGTTTGTGAAGGACAACAATACGATGCCAATTTCGAAACCAGAACCGACGTCACCATTGAGGAATATTATCATATGATATACCTAAAAACGGCAGTCCTGCTTGCATGTGCATTAAAAGTCGGAGCCATACTCGGAGGTGCATCAAAAGAAGATGCCGACAACCTCTATGAATTCGGTATCAACCTCGGAATAGCATTCCAATTGCGCGATGATTATCTCGATTGTTATGGTGATGAAAGTACTTTTGGCAAGAAAATCGGAGGCGACATTATGTGTGGCAAACGCACCTTTTTACTTATCCAAACCCTCAAAAACTGTGGTGTTTCTCAACGACTTACAATCACACAATTATTAGACAACAACAGCATCCACGAAAAAGAAAAAGTGTCTACAATAATCGACATCTACAATCAACTCGAAATGCCGAAAATGTGCAATGAAGCGATGAGCCATTACTACAAATTGGCAATAGAATGCCTTGACAAAATAAACAAAAGTGAAGAAGAAAAAGCCCCATTCGTATCATTAGCAAAAGAACTGATGGGAAGAAATGATTAACAACCTCTAAAACAAAGATTTATATGCCTTACAGACGACTTCCTAAAACCGACCAGGCACGCCTTAAGTCACTCCAAAAGGCAATAGACCTCGAAAAATTGGAGCTGGACAAAATACCTATATCATTAAAACTATTGTCGCAAGCAAAAGCTTACTACAACGCATTCAATATGCTTGTAGGTGAGTATAACCAAACGTTCGACACTCAAGTAGAATCAAACAAAAAATATCAAAGTGCGGCAAAAAACGTAAAGATGTACATCTCACATTTCATCCAAGTACTTAATTTTGCCGTAATCAGAGGGGATTTAAAAAAGAACGTAAAAGAATATTATAAGTTGAATCCGGACGACAATACGGTACCGGACTTGACCTCCGATACTGCTTTGATTGAATGGGGAAAAAATATCATAGATGGAGAGCAAGAGCGAGTAGCACACGGCGGTGTACCACTGTCATTTCCATCTGCAGCAAAACTAAAAGTATTTTATGACATATTTTACGACTTAAATGTCAGCCAAAAAATACGACAAAAATCCACATCACGGAACCAACAGAAGGTGGCTGAAATGCGCGCCCAGGTTGACGAATTAATACTGCAGATATGGGATTCTATTGAAGCCTATTACGAGCATATGCTACCATACGAGAAGTTAATAACTTGCCAGAAATGCGGAGTAATATATTATTATCGTAATAAAGAAGAGCAACTCACACCGGAAACGGATAAAGAGATACTCCTAAAGCAAGCCGCTCAACAGAAAATAGAATTCGATGACTAAAACAACTCTCTAAAAAAACATACTATACACACATAAATACCATAAAAAATAAATCATCGGAAAGTGTAGTGCATTACAATAAAATATTGTAATTTTGCGGAGTTTTTGAATAAAAGGGAATTGATACAATTACACTCCTAAAAATTCTAAACCACAATAAATAACCAAGCAATATAAAACCTTAAACAAAATACAATTATGCCACAATTATCAGAAAAAGGCAAAATCATGCCTGCTTCACCAATTCGTAAGTTGGTACCTTATGCAGACGCTGCAAAAAAACGCGGCGTAAAAGTTTATCACCTCAACATCGGCCAGCCGGACATCGTAACTCCACAATGTGCCCTTGATGCAGTACGCGCCTATGATGGTAAAGTGATAGAATACAGTCACTCTGCCGGTAATCTTTCTTACCGCAAAGGTCTCACCGAGTACTACAAATCAATAGGTATCAACATTACGGAAGACGAAATCATCGTTACTAATGGCGGATCAGAGGCTATCACTATCGCTATGATGGCATGCCTTAATCCGGGCGACGAAATCATCATACCGGAGCCATTTTATACCAACTACAACTCATTTGCATTACAAGCAGGAGTAAAAGTTGTACCTATTAAAACCACAATAGCAAACGACTTTGCATTACCATCAATAGAGGATTTCGAGAAAATCATCAATCCACGCACAAAAGCAATTATGATTTGTAACCCTAATAACCCTACCGGTTACCTCTATTCAGCTGCAGAGCTTGAAACCCTCCGTCAAATAGTATTGAAATACGATTTATTCCTCTTTGCTGATGAGGTATATCGTGAATTCTGCTATGATGGCAACGACCACATCTCTTGTATGACCCTTAAAGGCCTTGAGAACAATGTAGTTCTTATGGACTCAGTATCAAAACGTTACTCTATGTGTGGTGTGCGCGTTGGTGCAATCATCTCTCACAATAAAGAGCTTATCAATGCAGCATTAAGATTCGGACAAGCACGTCTTTGCCCTCCTTTCTACGGACAATTAGCAGCTGAAGCAGCATTAAAAACTCCAAAAGATTATTTCGATGGTGTATATAACGAATACATCGCTCGTCGCGACTATATGGTAAAAGCTCTTAATGAGATACCGGGCGTTTATTGTCCAAAACCAAAAGGAGCTTTCTACACTGTAGTAAAACTTCCTATTGATGATTCCGAACGCTTTGCAAGATGGTTACTCGAAGAATTCCAATTCGAAAACAAAACCGTAATGGTAGCACCTGCAGCCGGATTCTATTCTACAAAAGGCTGTGGGTTAGACGAAGTACGTATTGCCTATGTACTTAAAATCGAAGATCTTAAAGAAGCTATCAAATGCCTTGCCGAAGCACTTAAAGTTTATCCCGGTAGAAAATAATCAATCATTAAATAATCATTTAAAGAGGCTGTGTCAAAATAGGCGCAGCCTTGTTTTATAATGTGCTGTAAAACATAAAACAAAGCCCTGACTTTCACTATAGATAGTTTTTTTGCTATATTTGTACACATCAAATAAAACACCTATATTTGCACATCGAAATTCGAGTTTCAATCCGATTAATAAATCGGCAACGAACAATCAATACTAAAATATAGATGTACAACAGCATGAAAAAGATAATCACCATTCTCGTCTTAATTTTTATTGTAGCAGGGGCTATGGCTACAGATGTAAAAATAGACAAAGAGAACTGCACGATTACTAAAGACGGCAAAACATACAGGTTATATGATAAAGTAAAATTTTAGACCATATCGAAGACATAAAAGTCAAATCACCACTTACCTTTATTTTCCTCCAATAATTTAATTTCTACAACTTTTGTCTTCAATTTAATATCTCCATCTATATTATCATATTCGCTATAATATATCTTCACTTTGTTTTCCAAGTGTTTTATTACAGGGCGAAAATTTCTTCCTTTTACATCAAAAACATAATAATGTAGCGGATACGAACCAATCAACTCTACCCACTCACTACCATTAAAAGACATGACTTTGTAAGCACCCCAAGCAGAAAAATAAGATGTATAGATACCTATTTCATCGCGCCCATCTCCATTCAAATCTCCAAGAATATGTAAGGGACCGATCCAATTCGCAATAGTTTCAAATTTCGGAATACGTTTATCCGAAAATACTGATGTATAAGCACCTTGATAACTCACATATTCATCTATAAAATCCAAATCAGTAAGAGTATCACTTACAAAAAACAGACTCTCCTTTTTACCATCCCCATTAAAATCGCCATAAATTGTATCACTATAAAGGAGCTCAATTCTTTCCTCATTATCTACAACTTCCTCTACAATCTCTTCCTCGTCATACTGATTCTCGATGGTATCATTAATTTTCATAGAAGTGAGGACAACGTTCTTTTGTGGAATTTCTTCTAACTTTTTATTAATAACTACTACAAATAACAAAGTTAAACAAACAAATAACGCTACCAACAAAGTTATAGACACTATTTTTTTCATAAGATATCCTCCTACTGATTTTTAAATGTTATGAACAACAAAAATTGCCAGATTTTTACTGCGTCATAACTTTATATTACTGATTTTTTAATAAAGTATTTATTCTATTTTTAATAACATTTGCAAGTTTAGCAAGTGCTTCAACAATCGACTCGTAAGGAGTAGTTTCAAACCACAATAAAAAGAGATAATTTTTATACCAAGGGTCATCCTTAATCTGATTAAATTTCTCTTTTAATGCAAGGTCCTCTTCTTTATTAAACCAATCCAAAGCCGGTTTACCAGCATTATTTAAAGTAAAGCCAAATTGAGACAATCTATTCTGACTATTTGCAATTTCTTGTTTGCTATTGTTAGAGAAAGAGCGATGAGAAAGTTGATTTCGCACTTGACTAAGATGCAAAAACATCTCGAAATCAATTTTACACTCGCAGTTAAAAGAGAATAATTTCACGTTAAATGGTATAGATATCAACGAATCGTATTTATCTATTGCGACATTATTATATTGCTTAATATGGTTCTTTATAGAATCAATTTTCTTACTATTTACCGTGTCAAAAAATAATTTATCAACATTTCGGCTTGCATATGGGCAAAGCGACAATATTCTTTAAAATTAATCTCGTGATAACGAGTACTATACCTAAAGCGTAGCATCTCTCTATTATCAGAAATCAATTGATTTCTCACTACTTTATCATTCACAAACGAGTAATCGATAATTGAATCTTGAGAATCTACTAAATAGTCCAAGCCAAGATACTTTTCTATCTTATCCACTTTACCGCTTACACACGACGAAACCTCCGTATAAGAATTGACATTCAACCTTTTACGGAGTTCTTTATCAAACTCTGAGTTTTGAGCACAGAGTTGTTCTATTTTATCTATCGTTACCTTATATTTCTCGTCCATAAACTACAGAATACAAAACCGATAACGAATTAATACTCTTCATATTAAATAGTCGATACTGAAATTTAGTATAAATATTTGGTTATCAATAAAATAAG
>JBJECF010000017.1:0-12074 GCA_051870785.1 Candidatus Aphodosoma sp. | reverse complement strand
AAGTACAAAAAATATTTTATGCCGCAAAATATTTACGGCATAAAATAAGGATACAGCCTAAAAATTAAGTTGGGTTAGGTAAAATCACATCATGGTCGTCAAATTTTTACGGATAGAATGCCCTTTCAATTATTTTATGCGATTGCACCGCTCTGTGGAACCTATTCCGATGACAGTTACTCTCTTGTTCCAATGCACCGACCGGGAGGTTTGCCGTTGTTCTAAGTGTAATGGCAAAAAACTTCCGTGTAGGGGCAACGAAGAACGAGGAGCGATAGTGTTATCGCTTAGGAATATGACACCATAAATCTCTATTTTTCTACTTTTACTTTCAAAAAGAAATGCTTATTCTCAAAACTATCCCAATGTAATTCATATTCATTCCTTAATTCAATAGGGTGTTTATCGTCCAGAATTTTTTTAATTTTCATTTTGTCGCCAAACGGAATTTTTGATTTACTATCTGGATTCGAGTAATTCTCATTGTTTGTATATACCACTTCATAGCCCCCATTACTATCATAATTTTCTAAATTTTCAAGGTCTTTGTAAACGCTGTATCTGTTGGATGTAATAGTTTCTGCATTTTTTGATTTTAAAAAGCATTTTAGTTCAATAGCCAATGATATTGTTGTTGTATTATTTGAAAAATACAACATAATATCGCATCGAGCTGAGCCTCGCTTGCTTTTAGTTGTTTCTTTTATTTCTTGCACAGATTCAAGTGATATTGAAAATCTATCTTCCGGACTAAACTCATATAGTTTACCTAACTGTGTTAAAATCACACCAAATTGTAGTTGTAATGATGCCTCATTAACTATTGAGATTTGACCTCCGGCAATCTTGCTGCACAATATCTCGTATGAATTATCTACAATTTTATTTAATCGTTCTATATATGATTCCATAATTATTTTGTTTTGAATAATATTTTGATATACTTCAATGCTCGTTTGTGCGAGTCCTTTCGGTCAAAACATTGATTTGCTAAAGTGAAGCACTGACGCAACATACATCATTTTATGTCGTATGAAAATACACAATAATTGTTATTATATAACACAGCGTTATAGAATTAATTGTATTTTACTTTACTATAAGAACAATAATTGCGATAATTATTGCTACTATATTTACTATTTCAATAGTTCTAACAGAGGAAACAGCCGATGTTAGGCTATTTAGTTTTGACTGAATATCATTTACTTGACTAGCAAAAGTAGAATCAAGTCGACTTACAACAATCTCAACTTTTGCTATATCAGAAATTGCCTGCTCGGTTTTGGATGCATGTTCTGCTTGATTGGACGCAATGGCAGATATGTTCTGTTTTAACGTAGCGAGAGCTTCATCTTGTGCATGTTGCGAAGTTCTTAAATCATTTGAGATTTGTTGCAAGATAGTTGTGTGTGACGCAGTAGATGCCTGAAGGTCTTTAGTTATTTTCTCAAGAATTTTGTCTTGGGCATTTTGCGAAGACTGAAGTTGTGATTCTAGAGTGGACACATCAGTTTTTAGAGCAGTAATAGATTCGGAAGCTTTAAGCAAAGAAACGTGAATGTTTGCGAGTTCTTTAATACTTTTCTTGAAAGCATCATTATTAGCTGCATAGACCGAAGTCAGTTCAACTGTTTTTGTTTTAAGTTGGTTCGATGTTTTGTTTGCAGAGTCAATAAATCTAGAAATAACCGAGTTGCATTGGCTTGAGAAAGAATTATTGATAGTTTCAAGTTGTGCTTTAAGGATTTCAATTAAGTGCGTAACCTCGGTTGCCAGAGACTCGTTCCCGTCTTGGAAAGCGCTTGCAACGGTATTAAGGGAGTCTGTTACTGTCTTGAATTTGCCAACAAAAGAACATAGTTCTTTTTGCACCTCCTTATAGGAGTTGACGGTCTGTTCAACAAGAAGCCTTGCAGATGCGACTTCATTAAGTTCGGATTCGAGTCGTGAAAGACTCGCGAGAATTTCTTGGGGAGTCATATTTTGAAATATATTAAGTGGTGAAGTGTTCTTTGAACTTATGTGCCCATTCAGCATGTTCTACAGCTTCGCACATCATGATTAGGAGACCGAAGTGCTCAATGTGTGCTTGGTCAGTAATTTTATACTTGGCTAAATAATCGAAATATTTTTTGATATAATTAGACAGTTGGTCTTGCGAAAGGTTTTTTCGCAATTCTTCATATGCTTCAATAAATGATGTCTCTACTTCATTGTTAAGTGAATCTGATGTTTCATCTGCTTTTAAGAAAAGCAGACAAAATACATTGAGTAGGCTGAGAGTGGGATTGGTTGAAAGTATGCCTCGACGGATAAGACGAACAGCACCGCGAAGATGTTTAATATTATCTTTAGGCGATGATGTGCCATCAATGTTAATGATAGATATATATTTTGCTAGTATGGATTTCTCAAAGTCAGCACCCATAGAACTATCTTTATCGGCATACAGCCCATTAAAATACCATTCTCGACCAGACTGAGTGTCATCAATTAAAGAAAAATCCTTACCGTTTTCGTCTTTATATTCGTGGCGAGCATATTTTGAATTGAAGTAGTAATACAATATATCTTTCAATTCCTCGTTTGTGTCAAGCCAACTTCTGGAACCGGAAGTGGCTTCTTCACAAAATTGCTCTATATCAAGAATGGCTTGTTTTCGTTTAGTAGCAATTTTCTTGTAAATAAATTGTGTCAAGAAATACAAACAATTAGCAATTTCAGAGCCATTATATCGTTTGCAGTAGGCAATTTGTGCATTGGCACGAGTTTCGTTGTAGTAGCGCATAAAAAACTGTTTTAATCCTTCGTAATAGGCTCCCTCAGGTTTCTTGCGCGTAACAATGCGGAACTCTTGATTTATATAATCCTGCGTAAAGTCCTCAATCAAGCCTATGCAACACATTCGATAGATGGCTTTCATTAAGGCTGCTTGATATTGTTCTTGATTAAGATCGCGAAGTTGTGCGGTATTCGCTTTTGGATTCTTGGGTTGTTGAGTAAATGTTCTAAGATTAGCTTGTCGTAGATAGCCGTCAAGTGTTTCTGAGTCTCGTGATGGATACCGATATGAAATATAAGAAACCACAGCTTCTCCCTCGGCTACCTGGTTTAGTTTGGAAAGGAATCCTGTTACCGTCTTGTTTTGACGAGAAATTTCATCGGGTTCTTCCGTTATGGTCATTTGATGGTTCATCAAATAGTCCATAACTGTCCATTCGGTATTTTCACCAAGGAAATTCGCATCGTAAAAGAATTTGTGAACGCCGAAATCGACCTTGACAGGTTCTATAAGACGTGTAAATTCATCTTGTTCATTGAAAACACGGTCTGAATAAAGGACAACTGCAAGTGCTATCTTTCTATCTCGCCCGGCACGTCCGGCCTCTTGTACGAAAGCCTCAAGTGAACCGGAATGATTTACGTTTAGAGTAAACCTTACATGTGGTTTGTCTATACCCATGCCGAACGCTTTGGTGGCAACCATAATATTAGTACGGTTTTGGATGAATTCATCTTGTGATGATGGATCATCACCCCCTACAAATTCGCTAACATGCCGGATGTTTAGAGTCTCTTTAATCTGTCCGGCAATACCTATGCGTGATCCATTGTGAACGCCCAATGTACCCTGACGGTGAGGACAGAAAACTATAGCCGAGGATACATCGCCTGGATTAGAATACCACTCGGGATTTACATTTACGTTGAGGTCGCGATTAAAAACACTCTGAGCGAAATCTGAAGTAGGCTCAATATTCTCTCGTTCGATGAACCGTTTCTTGATACGCTCAATGGATTCGGGCTTCAGCAGCTCTTGAAGTGAAGAGTAGAAACAGTCTTTAATAATACGAGGACATTCCATATTTTTTGCAGAATAGACGTCCCACTTATCATGTGCCGTTTCATCATCTACTTTTACGATACGATACTGCAGCTCAAGTCGATTTGTGTTTTCGTATCTTACCGTGGCCTCCGGATCAAGAGGGAATGCATTGTTGCCGGATAACTCCCTTTCCACATCTGCGAGCACATCAAATGAAGCAGTTGCAGTCAGTCCCACTAGAGTTATATGATTTCTAGATTCATCTTCACTTCGCTTAGGCAAAACATAATTGTAAAGGTTTCTGCCCAAGTGGAGATATGTAAAGCGAAAATCATGCCCCCATTCAGAAACACAATGCACTTCGTCGATGATACCATAGGAGAAATATACGTGGTTATCTGCCATAGCACGGAGACTTTCTCTAAATTTGAAAATTGCAAGACGTTCCGGAGAGAGGAACACAAACAAAAGTTTGGAATCTTTCATCATATTCTCACGCTCCGCTTTATTTTGTACTGCTGAGTTGATGAACGTACAAAAGTCTATGCCATTTTTCAAAAGGCCGTCATATTGGTCCTTCATCAGCGACATAAGGGGGTCGATAATGATTGTAACTCCGGGTTGTAGCATTGCGGCAATCTGATATGTAAGAGACTTGCCGCCGCCGGTCGGCAGAAGACCAATAACGCTCTTAAGTTGCAATGCACGAGAAATAATCGGGAGTTGACCTTCTCGGAAGTTTTCTTTTCTGAATAGTAACTGGATGAAGTAACGAAGATGTGCTACATTGTCTTCAATATTGTCGTGTGTACCTTGCTGATTGAGCTTTGTAAGAGGTTTATATACTATGCGGTCTGAGGTATAAATATAACGCTCTGAATATATACTCTCAGAGGCTCTAACGTTAAAGTAACAATTATTATTTGCTTTGAATTGAGAGAACTCGACATCACGAGGATTGGATTTTTCGTAGAGTGAGAAATCAATTACAATATCAAATGTTTGGTCGGTGAGTTGCTTGCAGGAACTTGAATACACATTTGCACCTGGATGAAGCCTTGAGTCGGAATAATTTGAATTAATTACAGATAGTTTTATTTCAGGGAAATGCATTTCAGCATAATCCTGTGAAGCCGATGCTAAATGATTAAGCATTTCGGCAAGTTCATGCAGGGCAATTGCGGCATATGGCACATCGGCTTCTTTTACCAAAACATTCCAATTACCCTTGTCAAGAGATAGCTGTTTTGTCAGCAGTGCCTCAAGTATGGTCTTTTCGATTCGAGCGACTGCTAATGGAATGTCCTTAACGAGTTGTATGGATTCTTGGCTTATGTCCTTATTCGGAAGAAACCTTATACCTCCGTACAGGGCTTCTTCTTCATCTTTAACTCCTGCATTTAACACTTCCATCAAAAGATTTTCTAGCCAGGGACTTGCCTTTGTCGGGAGCCCACGTTCTACAATATTGTTAAGGACAGCAAGAATAGGGCTTACATCATCGTAAACGCTTGCTCCGATATCGAATGGAGCAAGAACTTCAAATGCGGTTTCGATTTTGGACACATCTAGAGTTGACATATCTGATTTATAAGCAGCAAAATATTGTTTTGGTGCATAAAATCGATATGGAATAAGTATCTGTTCACCTTGATCAACACGATATTCAAAACTTTTTAAGAAGCACCCAAAAGTATATTTATTATAATCGGTTCGTGTAAAAAACTCCGTATTCCGGTAGTTAGAAAAGTATGCGGACGGCGAAAGTTGAAAATAGCGGCAGAATGCATTGATACGGTCTTCCTGACGGTTTGCCGGTCCGATACACAAGACATAATGCTTATGTCCGGTTGATGTGATAAGCTCTGCAAGTCTTTTCAAATCAATAGTCTCGATGTCGAGAATATTTGAAAAAAGATGTATTGTAATAGGTTCCCTGAATACAATTTCAGATATACAATCGAAGTCAAGACAAATCGTCGGAGGTAATCCGAGTTGTAGAGTGGTAAGTTTAGCTTCGGGAGCTGCCAACGAGACGTTCAACTTAGCACGATTTATGGCAGCAGAAGAAGGTTCGATGAGCGTAATCTGTTTGAGATTTTGAATTAGATTGCGTTCTCGCATCTTTTCAGCAAGGCATACCGAAGCTAGACCTTGACCACATCCCCAGTCAACAACTTCGATGGACTCTCTTAACTCCGCAAAAGGTAAATCCTCAATTGCCATGAAAACTTTGCGCTTGTGGCTTTCTCCATAAGCAGCAATATAGCAATTTAATCCGTCTTCTGTCTCCAATAGCCCCACGCCATGATTAACCTCGGGGTGAGACCAAGGAGAACTATTATAGGCGGATGGCAATAATACTTTCGCCGTTTCAATAACCGCATCAATCGTTAACGGACTATATTTTGATATTATATCGGAATACATTTATTTTCCTGTTATAGTGTCTTGAAGAGGATTCGCTAAGTGCTGCTGCCAATTTCTGACAGCTATCTCCTTACTTGAATTGGCATAACAATATTCACAAATATGGGGACAAGTATTATATTCGCCAATGTCTTTGCTTTTCATACATCCACAAGCTGTGCGCTGTCCCTTATCTCGATTATTTTGGCGTATTGCAATATATTTTCCATTGCCTATATCTACCGCATCTTCAGGAATATTGATCGGCTCAATCTCAGCAAATAGGTTGTTGGTATGAATGGTGTCGACAATCTCAGCACCAAGATACTTTAATAGTTCTAACGATTGTGCCCCAAAACGAACAATCAGCCGATCATCTACACAGTGATTATGTTCGACACCGGGAAGATTTACGGATTCTCCACAAGTAGCGAGGGTGTAATTCCACCCCTTTCTCGTATTGAGTTCCACAAGGTGTTTTGCAAATTCAAGCATCTGCTCCGGAGTCCAATCAATATAATTGATATGACTGCGTTCAAAATTTGATTTAACCTTACGATAAGAAATGATGTCAGCGAAACTGAAAACGAGTTTTTCAGTGAAACCTATCAATCGGTCGCCAATATTCTCGATTTTGGATAATAATTTATCCATATCAATTTTATCAGTAAGAATAAGAGGGTCGAAACGCCATACAACGGCACCTTTACCAAGTTTTTCGACAAGACTCTTAAATGTCTCGATTCGTTCAGCAATCGGCCTTACACCTCGCTCCAGTCCTTCATCTTCATAGTCATTGAGTGTGTACTGTATATAACAACCAATGCCACGAGACTTTAAATAATCCAGATGTTGAAGAAGCGGTCGCGGGTTTTTAGACCAAAATACGATGAACTTGGTATCGGCATAGCCAATGTAGCTCTTTACACCGTTAAATGGGTTTGTCCAAGCCGAATAACCTTTTTCTAGCCGATGGAAGAACCAATCGGCATAAAAAGCCAGAATATCTGTACTTCTGCTGGCCGACACAACAACAGGGAATGTGGCTTTAGCCTCTTCACCATTGTCGAGCGTTATAAATCTATCTTCTTGCTTTTTTGTCATAGTTAAAAATCAATGTCTGCATTATCATACACCTTTTCGCGCAAAAAGGTTAATACCTTGGTATGGTTTTTTTCTCCTTCCGATACAACGATTGCTCTGCTTTTGTTTTGTCCAAAGAAATTGTTGTCAATTTTTCTTTCAAGATCAGCGAGCGTAGCATTTAACAAAGGAATGTTTTTGAAAATAGAAGATTTGGCGAGGTCACTATATATCATTGTATAGAGTGCATCACGACTCTTAAATGGAGATAGTCCCAAGAAGTCAAACCCTGAGCTGTTATTTGTTGCTGAAGAAACAGTATACTGAAAAGCATCACGATCATTAAGCATGACGAGTATGCGATTTCTTATTAAATTCAAGTTCGTGGGATCTTTCTTGATGGCGTCACTTAAAAGTAGGTATGCAAGGCTAATGATTTGCTGCCTATCATCGATGTCTTGAACAGTGCCGTAGGAAATGAATACGAACAATCCATTTCCCAACAAAGCCTTGTCTTGAACATCTTTTAGCCGTGATGGGGCTTGTTGAATCTCTCTCCACGCCTTGTACATAGGATGATAAACAGCATCTCCATCGTTTCCCATTTGAAGGAAGGACATAGCTTGTTGAGCCAATTCTTCAAAGTGTGGCTTGCTCTTTGATTTTGCAGGTATATCATCAGCTACAACATTAAGGTAAGATGCTGAATTCTCAGACTTGCGATATTCTAAATCAACATTTCGGTCGAACATATGAAGAACGCATTTGGAGACTTTGCCATTAGAGTAATACACGGTAAAGCCGTAGTCGCTATAATCAACTTCCTGCCAGCCAAAAGGAGTTTGTGCTTCGATAAGGAAACCACGAAGTTCAACCTTTCCTGGCGTTTTGTCGACAATACGCATAGGTTTATCCGACATATTCGGATTGCCAATGTCGTCGTTAAATATTTTTACAATGTAGCCGTCGCCGGGGATGAGCCTGTACCCACGGCAACCATTTGTGTTTTTCTCAACACTTACAGTGCGGACACATTGCTGCAAACCCATAACTTCCGAGCCGTTTTCATATCGCTGATGGCAATCAGATACGAAAACGAAAGGCTCCATTACCTTAGAGGCCGTTCTCGTCTTGGGTTCAATCTTTGGCTCATCAGTCTTGAAAGTAGTAGACTGTTTCCCTGATTGGATCGAAGTTGATCGAGAAACTGTTAAATTCTGAGGCTCGTTTTTGTTATTTCCAAATAGAATATCTAATAATCCCATAATGCGTTTCTGTTTATTAAAATATAACGATGAGAAGTTACTAATTATTATGCTTTCAGAGATATTGTCTGAATGTGATATTTAGCATCCTTGATAATTGTGACTATTTATGACAGGATTCATAAAAGGTTAACTCTAATGTGTAAATTTCAATGGGGAGTCATTATTCTGAGAACGGATTTCGAGTTGTCAATCTCGATTGTTCCGAGCCGTCCCAGAACAGACTGTCCAAGGAGCAATGGCGCTCTTTGGTTACGGACAACAGACGCTCTTACATTGTTGATTTCTAACCCTCCGAAATTAACGGTACGAAGATTAATAGAAGTCCCCTCTGATATATCTCCATTAGCGTCTATATATCTTGATGTCCCAATGATGTCATTGGGCTTGATGTAACCATTTTTAAGCATAAATGTAGCCTCAACCATTGAAATGGTAACTTCGGCGGCTCCCGTATCAAAGACAAAATGCAGAGGTAATTCATTTATAGAACACATTACTTTAGTAACGCCTTGTTCTCTGATAAATGGTATCTCCACTTCCTTAATAGCCGTTATCATTCCAAGGGCTTGTACTGTATCATTATCTGATATAACGTTTTCTCTTTGTTGAATTTCTGTATACTCTTGAATTAGCTCATTATATTGTTTTGTCCGCCTGATATTCTCCAAGTCTCGGTCTACGCTGATATGGGCAAATCTTCGATAGCCACGTTTTAGTGCCTCACGCAAATGATAAAGAGAGTTGTCAATATCACCTATAAGCGAATAGAGGCAAGCAGCATCATAATTACCTCCGTCTACATCGCTCTCTTCGGGGTTATCCAGATAACGCTTCATGAAATCCAAGGCTTTCTCCTGTTGTCCAAGGAAGAAGTATGCGTATTGTGCACAAGATCCCTGCGTAGGTACGGTATCAAGTTCTAGCACTTTTTCGTAGTCAGCTACAGCCGCTTGATGCTGTCCAAGCATTTCATAATCACGACCTCTTCCTATATATGAATAAGCATATTTAGGCTCTAGAATGATGGCCATTGTATAATCATCAATAGCACCTTCTATATCTCCTTGTTCATCTCTAAACCATCCCCTACGATAATAGCCATAATAAAATTCCGGGGTCATTTCTATATATTTACCAAGTTGGATTATCGCTGCCGGGTAATTTCCCATCTCATTATAGATATTCCCTTTAAGCAAATATAAATCCTCATCGTCAGGTTTCATGGCTAAAGCCTTATCTACTTGTATCAATGCTTGTGAATAATCGCCAAGATCGAAATAACAATCAGCGATTCGCTCAACAAATATGGAGTTTGCGTCTCTCTCATTTGCTTTAGCGAAGTATTTGATTGCTTCGCGATACCTGTTTTTTTTCTGTGATAGTAGTCCGAGGTAATAATACCATGCCGCCTCATTAGTTTCCTTGTTCGCCTGAATTTGAAGAAGTGCCTTCAGCGTTGGCAATGCTTCATCCGGAATAGTAATCATTAGATAATGAGCTTTGGCATCTCCATTTATACTCAATGCTTTTATTAAATCCTCTATGGCTTCAGTCCATTTGCACTGTCCTAAAAACGCTTCGGCTCTAAAAGCATAAACTTTAGCATTTTCAGAGTCAAGTCTTGATGCATATGTAAGCAAGGATATCGCATTCTCATAGTCTTTTTGTGCTATGGAATTTCTTGCGAGGCCTAGATATCCAATCGTTTCTCCTGGTTTCAGCTCTGTTATCCTGTTGAAGTCTTTATCAGATAATGTAAAATTGGCTTGTGAATAATATAGATTACCTCGATTTATATATATCTGAACATTTTCAGGATTGAGTTTGAGGGCTTGCTCATAATTCGCTATAGCTCTGATAGTATCACAAAGAGCGAGCATTATATCGCCCTTATATCCAAGAGCAACAGCTCCCATTGCTTTATCTTTTTGGGGAAGATTGGCTATCGCACTGTTTATTGTAGTCAATGCTTTCCCATATTCATCCTCCTCATAGTGAATAGTTGCAAGATAGAGATACGCATAGCCATTTTTCGGATGGTCTTTAATCTCTTTGTTAAACCATTCAATTGCGGATGCGGTTTCTCCGTTTCTATATTCCTCAATTGCTCGTTGGAAAGCATAGCCTTCGGAGGTCTGGGATTGAGCACAGGCAACTCCAACAGCAAAGAGCATTGTCAGAATTGCAAAAACTAATGATTTATTTTGCATGATATTCATATAGTTGAATAATTTATGACATACTGTGGGAAACAACGAGCAAGAATTGACCTGTATTTCCTGAATGGTTTAGTTCTATAAATCTCATCAAGTGCTTTTGTCCTATTAAGCAATGATGGTATTATCTGATGTGCTCTTGATTCAAAAGACTTGATAGAATCCAGCATAAAGTCCTCTATCTTAACCGTTACCAATTCTTCTTGTTGAGTATTAATTAGATACCAATAAAGCGGTAACAATAAGACATCCGCAGATAGACAAATGTCGGAAACTGTCATATCTCTGCACTCAAACACTGAATCAAACATACTTCTTTTCAATTGTCTCAAATTGGTTATCTCTTGCATAATCTCATAATATATGGAATTCATGTTAATGAATGCTTACTTGTGTTGGAATCTTTCTTAAACGTCTAATTTCATCGCTGCTTATACCCATATCACATTGTTGCATTGATTGTTTGCCTCTCATACGATAAACCAATCCTGAATGAGAGATTTTACATAGGTCAAACAAAGCACCAAGTTCCGGGTCTCCATTATTTGCTTCTTCAAGCAATGAATATCCAAAATCTGTTGACATTTCTTTCAAAAGACTCATATCATAAAGATTTTCGTCCAATTCTACAAATACGATGATATTATTACCTTCTAAGGTCATTCCGGTCAAAATCATACCTTCTTCAGCTTCTATTGGGAAACCATTGTTTTCCAATAGAATTTTCAACTTTAAAGCTTCGTGTAGAGCCTCTGATGGGTTCAGTGCAATACGATTGCTTATGTCGGAAATGTAGTCTGGAGATAGTATTGAACAAAATTTACTGCCTGTTCCGTCGGAAATAATTATGCGTAATCCAATGTCGCGTTTCAATAGCTCGTTTATCATCTCTTTAACATAATTGCCTTGAGCTTGTAAGGCAACAAATGACAAATAAAACATATCGCGCGTAGCATCAGGATTAGCTTTGAATGCGTCAATATCAACAAAGCCGGACTTGTAATCAATGTTGTATGTGAGCAGTTTATCTTCAAGTATGATTGACGATATTTGTCCAACACCATTTGCGACTGGGATTGGGCAATCTCTATTAGCCCTTTTTATCTGAGCTTCTATGGAATTTTCGTAGGATTGTTTGGTTATCGTCTTTGCGATATTTCCCACCACAATAAGGGCTAAGAAAATTCCTCCGATTATTTTAAGTGCTTTTTTCATAATTATTGCTGTCCGGTAAAACTTTTATAAGCAAATAAAATTAGGGCTGACACT
>JBJECF010000016.1:0-12111 GCA_051870785.1 Candidatus Aphodosoma sp. | reverse complement strand
TAGGTCGCCGCCACTTTTCAAAGGAGAACCCCCTTACTCGAGGTTCTCCTTTTTTTATTGTCCTTTTTCTATTATATGCACACCCAATCACTCCTGTGTCGTTTAGTGGATTACTCGTGGGTCTCCTTTTTAATGCTTCCTACTCCAGACTAAACTCCATTTATATATTTGTTTCCTTTCGGATCTACATCCGCTTTGAGACTTGTTTTATTTGCAGTATATAGTAGTGTCATTTATATAGCTATCATCTAGGTAAAATTCATTTATAGATGCTGATTGTATTTCTAGGGAATTAGTAGCTATATGTATTGTTAAAATTACCTACAGAAATACATTGCGTGTTTGCTGTCGTGATGGTAATAAGAGTCATTGTTTATAAATATTCCAGTTGTAATTATATCGAAGAAGTGGATTGGTAAAAAGATTATTGCACTCGTATTTATCCTATTGCTATTTACAAAAAAAATAGTTAGGGTTTCCTAACACGAACCGATAATGCGTTTCAACATTATAATGCTATTCAATTAAAGAATAATATTTATTTCTTGCTCGGTGATTGAGGTTTCATTCTTCAACATGCTACTCAATTAAGAAAACTAAATTGGATATTAAGATGGTAATTGAGGTTTCATTCTCTGAGAAGCTACTCAATTAAGATTAGTAGGCGTTATCTAATACTACAAAAAAAATTAGCCCGTGTACCAAATTGATACACGGACTGATTTATTTAACCTCTATTGCAATATTTTACATTTCAGGGCTCGCAGTTGAGCTTGCAAATGGCTTGTAGTTGAGCTTGCAATGTAGTTCTCGTATGATGAAATACGATGTTATTTTACTACAAGGCGTCCGAGATATACATCACCGGTGCCGGTAGTGATTCGGATATAATATACTCCGCTTGTATAGATGCCTCCCACTTCGATAGGATATGTAGCAGGGGTAAACGTTTCAACTATTTGTCCTACGGTATTAAGAACTTCTACACGTAATCCATCTTGCTCGGTTGCCGTCCATTCTCGGTTAATAATAGTTTGTTGACCGCCTGAAATAGGGTTTGGTGCCATGATGATAGGCAATGCGTAGCCGGTTTCCATAGCTGTTATTACATCCAATATAAAGGTTACTATAGAGTCGCATCCGTCGGCAGTGTGGAATGTATGCTCGTACGTTCCGGCTGTAGATAATGTATTGCCGGCAAATTCTATTATTTCGCCTTCGTTAATAGTGGCATAAATAGTATCGTGTACTGTTGGAATATAGTCCAAAGTCAATGTAACTATTGAGTCACAGCCTTCGAATGTCTTAATAGTACGAGAAACCACTGTATCGCCAACTACTTTTTTAAAGCTGAATCCATAGTAGTTGTACTCTTGTCCCTCACATACATAATCGCTTACATATTCATGAGGCGCATCCGATACACTCAATGTAAGGTTGATGATAGAGTCACAACCAAGGCTGTTAGCCAATCTGTGAGTGTATTCTCCTGCTTCACTATACACATTCCCAAAGAATTCATACTCTTGTCCTGCACAAATATTAGCTGTCATATATGTGTTCGTAGCTATCTCCAGCAAGTTGAGTACTTCTATAGAGTCGCATCCGTTAGTATTGGTGAATGTTACCTGGTATCTACCGGCAGTAGTGTAATGATTATCATTCCATTTATATGTTGTACCCTCACAAAAATATGCTGTGGTTTCGTAGTACTTAGGAATAATATTAACGGTAAGGGTAGTAACTGAGTCGCATCCGAATCTGCTTACTGCAGTGTCGGTATATATTCCGGCTGTCGTAATTACTTGATTGCCGAAGTTGTAAGTATTACCTTCGCATAAGTTGACTTCTATAGTGGCATTAGGATTGATTACTGCCAAGTATAATATCAAAATACTGTCACATCCGTAAGAAGAACTGATAGTTTTTGTATACATGTTTGCGTTTGTCAATCCTTGGAATGAGCCCTTATTGTAAACGTCGCCTTCGCAGATAGTATCATAGATTTCGGTGCGGGCAATATTAGGTACATATACGCATAAAGTAATGATAGAGTCGCAACTGTCGGTCAAATCACCAAAACGCTTGAACGTTGTAGTATCACCTTTCGTAAGCTCTTGTGCTGTGATGTTGAAGCCGTAGCCACTATAGCTTTCGTTAGGACAAACCGTTGTATAATAAGTATCGCCATCCATACGGCAGTTCAATCTGAAGTTGTCGAAGCCCACATACTTATAGCTGCTGTATGATGATGCTCTCGTACTGAATTTAACGGCTATAGTATCCCCGATATATGCCGACATATCGTAATTGAAATTCTTCCAACCGGAACTTACCGTTTTATAAGTTGCCAAAAGAATAGTATCCGAGCCACTTCCTTTCTCAATAGATACTATCAATGAGTCGGAATTTATAGGGCTACCTGCATTGATAAAGTAGTCGAAATTCAACCAAGATTGTTCCGTAACGATGATGTCCGGTGATGTCAGAATGTGTCTTGAACGTTCTTTTGCTTCTGAGTTTTGGCAGAATACACCTCTATGTCCGTCTACATCCCCTACTTCCCATTGTAGATAACCTTCAGCCATGTTGTAAATCTCTCCGCAGGCATTGTATGCCTCAAAAGTCCAACATTCAGGGCGAGTGTTAATTATTTCATTATCAAATAGATTGACGTAATATTCCAATGGATTGCACTTAGTGGTGAATGTAGAGAATAATGAGTCGGATTCGATATTCGAAATCACACTGCGTACCGATACGATATAAGTTGTAGATGCTTCTAAACCGCTGATATTTATCATAGTAGTATCTTTAGCTAATGTGTCGATAATCAATTCCGAATTAGCGACATCTATTACGTGAATTCTATAGTCGTCGGTGCTTCCTTCCCATTGGATAGTTGCTCCGTCGGTTGCTATATTACTGATATTAACAGCTGTTGGTCGTGGCACTGTGATGATGTGGAGTGATAAATTATCGATTGCAAGATAGCCCGAAGCAATAGATCTTGTATTCAGATTTATCGTAAACTCGTAATCGTCAGTTTCCGGCACATTGAATGTGGCCGACATTAAAGTATAAGTGGAATTTACATTGCCCTCGCTCAATAACGTCCAATCGGTATCGCCAATTCTACGCATATAGATATTTACGCTACCGAGTCCGAGTGTCTGCACTGCATAGAGCGATACTTCGTAACTGCCTTGATTTAAGCGGAAATTGCGTGAAACGGATTTTTCATTGTTCGATGCCAATTTCAATGCCTGGTCTCCTTCATAAGCAGTTTCGCCAACGCCCGTTGCATTTGCTGATAGCGACATAATATTGCCCGTTCCAATTATATTGGTATATTTCCAACATCCGAAGAGAGTAGTGAATAATGTAGAGTCGCTGCATGTCTCAAATCCTTCGAAGAACGGATGCTCGTCGTCTATCGTTATCGGGTTACATAACGTACGGAATGTTCCTTTGTAAGGTGCAGTACTTCCAAGGTCGCAATAGCAGTATACGGTGTAGTGATACTCGCTATCTTCGGTAAGTCGGTTTAGTAATAATGTATTGTCGCTGTCGAGAATGTATATGCTGTCGATGAGTAATGAGTCATTGGTATTGTATAATTCAATTCGTACGGAGTCGTGCAAGCTCTCTGCTTTATTAACAGCCAACCTCACTTCGTTCTCTTTCGCATACAGTAAATTTACGGATTCTATTGTCTCGCCGCAATCGTATCTGTTGATAACTAAGTTGTCTATTGCAAGCGGTGTATTCGATGAGCCGTAACCTGTATTTCTCCAGTGGAATACAACGTTCATTCTGGTAGTTTCTGTAATGGTGAAAGATTCCGACTTGTGTTGCCACTCGTTAGATAAATTCAGTTTGCTGCCACCATCAAGAGCAGTACAGTTGGCAGGGAGTGTGATGTATCCAAGCCCGGATACCCATGTGTCTTTCTTGAATTCTAATGATTCCGGAGCAAGAAATACTCTTGCATAGTCGGCTTCTCCGGCGCCAACGGCTTTCCAATCGTAATCTACGGTATATGTGCCCGGTACAAGCTCCATAGGTAGCATTGCGTAAGTGTAAGTGTTTATGCGTGCATACCAATAGTTTATACCATCGTTGGTTACATATAATGCCTTGTTTCCGTCTTTTACTGCATCAGCATCACTTCCTGTTATGAAATAGTTGGTACCTCCGTTTGCATAGAATAAAAGAGTGTTCTGTATGTCGTTTTCGAAATCTATGCTGAGTGGGGCTCTCGATAGCATTCTCGCTGTTTTGAAACCTGCCATCGACCAATCACTCGTGTCGTTATCACTGCAGAATGAGCGTATTGCAAAGGTGTAGTCCGTATTCGGATGCAGTCCTAAGAATGATATCTCGGTAGCTTTGCCCGTTACAGTGTAGTTTGTAGTATCCAAATTGCACATCAATATATATTCGAAGCCGATAGTCAAGTCGGATAAGTTACATATTGCTTTTGCTGTAGTATCTTCTACTTCTATTACCTTCAATGCTCTCGGGTTGTAGCATGTATACTTCTTGTACACCGTCAGACTATCCAAATAAAGGTTGGATGTTCCGGATGTTTTAATAGCTATTCTGCTACCACTGTTGCTGTAGTACGATAAGTCGATGTCATAGCGTGCAACATTGTTGTTTACGCTGATGGTAGTGTCGAGTTCGAAACTATTAGCATCGATATCGTCGGTAATTCCTATTTGTACTTTACCATATCCTTTGCTGTAGAATGATAACCAATAACTGTTTGGTCGGTCGCTGAACGGAGGTAGAATAATCATATTGTCTCCGTTCATATGTAGTGCCGATGAGTCGGTAATCACCTCTACCGTCTTGATACAAGGGTAAGTAATGCCGTTTACTGTACGCTTTTGTGCTACATAAATACATTGTGGAACTGCGAGGGTAGTGTCGATATCTTCAAAGTCTTCTACATAAGAGTGTGTATCGTCTACCGTGATAGTGTCGCAAGATGTAGACAAAGTAAATGGTCCTGACCAATCACCGACTTCATCGTTGCAGATGTTGCGGATGTAGAAGTCGTAATTGGTTGCCGGTGCAAGGTTGGCTATAGTGAGGTAGTGCTCGGTAGTGTTGAATGTTCTTATTGCATTGTTTATTGAATTTCCACTATAGCAATATTTAATTTCCAATGAGTCGGCAAAATAAGATGCGATAACGTCCATCGTAGTAGAAGAATGGTTTTCTAATGCAAGAGTTGGCGTCACGGCACACTTCTCTTTTGCGGTAACCATTATCTCATCTACGGAAGAATAGTGGTTGTATTGGTTCGTACCGTATCTAAATGCTATGCGATAATTGGTGTAGTTTTGTACAGGTAATGATTTAAACATATCCACCTCTAAGTGGTTGTTGGCGGCATTACCCGTCTTGATAGGGCAGGTATATGCCTTTATGAATGATTCCGGATTATTCGGAAGCATTACTCCCACTTCAATCTTAGGGTTGTTTACATTTTCATTTTGGTTAGTGTAATAGAAACTTACCATCGTGTTGTTTACCGGTATCTCTATTTCAGGTAGATACATATACATCGCATATGATGGGCAAGAGAGTATGGCTATGCTTTTTCCATCATTATTGTAGCTGTACATACCTTTACTGTAAAGACTCACGGTAGGGTAGTTGGCTGTTCCCGTCAATTGTCCGTCTCTGTTGTTAGGATTCTCGGAGTAGAAGGTGAAGCATTCATTAAGTATGTCGGCTTTTGTTGCTATGTCATCGAAAGTTTGATGATATGGTAAGCTCGTAACACCACATGGCGTATTGAAGGTATATGGCTTGAACCAAGATGATGTCTCTGACGAGCATTTCGTTCTTACATAAATAATGTAGTTCAGTGAGTAAGATAAATTACTGATGTTGAATGTCTTACTATTTACAGTTATAGGGGTCTTGCTGTCAGGGTCAAATGCCTCTTTGTCTATCACGTATTCCCATTCCGTATGGTCGGCTACATTATCTTCAATAGTCACCGTTACTGTGTTGTTATTTACGTCGAATGTAACGTTTGATGGTCGACGACAATCTTCAATCTCTTCCACTTCAATGCCGAAAATGTTGAAAGACACGGAATTCCCCATTGTAGAGAAGAAGCGGAATGATATTGTTCCCGGTCCCGCATTGGAGATGAAGTATTCGTAAGTATTTCGTGCCGAACCGGTAGTCATTGCATCGATAGAGTCGTATGTCACCCATCCATCGGTAGAATATCTGATACGTGCGTATTGCGATACTATTGCATCTAATCTTAAGTATACCCCGTTGTTTGTTCTCAATCTATATTCAGGACTCTCTAAATAGCAAGTGTCGGTAGGCGTACCCGGTCTGTAATTCGACCAGTATAATGATGACACACTATAACTCCACCCGCAAGAGGTACTTGTATTTGTGCTGTTGTACGTCGTCCAGCATTCTGGTACCGTTGTGCCGAATTTGGAGATATATGGTAATGACAATATTCCACATTCGGTTTTTGCATTGTTGGAATATGCAGTCCATGATGTGTCGTTGCCACTACATATAGCGTTGATGCCGAAAGAGTAAGTTGTGATAGGTGTCAATCCCGAAATTACCACGCTGTCGGCGGTTACAATAGTGTCTTTTATATAAATTAAGTTCTTGTTCTCGAATTTATAAGTAGTTACTTTCCATTCCGTTTCGGAGTTTTTACTATCCCATTTTACCTCTACCGATTGATGGTCTATCGTTGTAGCAATAATATTGTTCGGCCTTATGCAAGTAGGGGTGTAGTCGATAATGATATCGTCGAAGTAGTAAGCACTTGTTCCGCCGGTGCTTATTACTATATGTTTTGCATCGGCAAAGTCGCTTGCTGTGCTCTTCAATGCATCGAAATAGAAAGAGAATTCTTGCCATTCATTGCCTTTTACATTAATACTTCCTAATGTTTCGTAAGTACTAACGTCATTAGGGGTGAGCATAACGGCTATCTCTATTTGTGATTCTGCACTTTGTGGCGTGAATACCCAACCGGATAACATACAGTTACCAAGGGTGTCTACATTGATTTTTGGAGAAATAGCTGTTGTATTTACTACTGCCATTGAGCGCTCTCCTACTTTGGAATAGCCTGTGGTTGAACCTAAATCCCCAGTATAGCTATTTACGCTACGCCAGCATTTCACCTCTTTGTCATCTTCGAAGGATGTATTGAATGGCAAATCATATTCCGTGCATTGTGTAGAAAATTCTATCGGATTGCACCAGTCGCTGACTCCCTCACTACATACGCTACGTGCAATGAAATAGTATACGGTATTTGGTTGTAAGCCTGTCACGGTATGTGCTGTTTCTGCTGTAGTACGTATGTATACGGTTTCAGGGTCCATATCGTCAATTTCTGGTTTGTCGGAGCAGATACGTATTTCCGTGCTACCGGAATTGTTGGTTACCTCTACTGTCAACTCAGTGTCTGTTATGTCTATAACTTCGTTGTTTGTAGGTGGTGCACATTTTATTTCTCTTACTCTCAAGTAGTCGAAGACAAAATATGTAGGATTTCCGCTTTGGTAATATTCCATACCTACATAGTAGTTGCCATCGGCTGGTACACTGAAGTATCCTTTGTAGCACTCCCATACTCCGCTATTAGCATCTTCGTGCTCCAATACGTATATTGGTTCGTGAGCGGTAGAGCCCATGTAGAAGAGTGATATATCCGATACCTTGGCAGTATAGGCTTTATCCGTTCTTGCATATACCGATACTTCGTAAGATATGCCTGCATGCAAGTGGAGTAGTTTACTTACTTTACCATCAGACCCCGCTGTTATCGCTATCTGTTGCGTACCATGTATTGGCGGACATTGTGTTCCGGCTTGATAAAGATATTGTCCTAACGACCCTTTTACATTTAATATATGGTTAAACGATACCAAGTCGAATATCTTCAAGCAAGAATGTTGTGTGTTGAGGTTTGAATTTATCGCATAGCTTTCAAAACTCTCTATAAATTCAAGGGTGTCGAGTACTTCAACTGGTGCACATGCGGTAGAGAAACTGATAGGGATGTACGACCATGCCGATTTTTCACCCGTAATAGTGTCGCAGATGTGCCTGAAGTATAGATTATAGTCCGTCTCCGGCTCTAATCCGTTCATTGTGAACTTGTTTGTAGGTGTCGTAAGGTCTTGTATATGATAGATGTCGGTCGGCTTGATAGAGTCGAATGTGATGGCATTGGCATCGGCAATCACCACTTCTAGGAAGTTGACCGATACGTCGTTGATAGTAACTTCTATAAATGTCGCCTCCGGCTCCACGGTAATGTCGGTATTGGCAATATTTACACATGTAGTCTTCTCTTGTATGATGATATTATCCAATCTTATTTCGTTGCCGCCATCTTGAATAGCCTCGAAAATAATATAATATACCCCTGCACTGTCCGGTGTGAATGACGCAGAGTAATTATAGTAGCCTACAGTGGTCACTACCGGAGTCAAATCTTTTTCACGAGGGATGAAAATCAATCTTGTAGCATTTGTAGTATCGTCAGGACAAGTGCTAATCCAAACGCTTATTCCTTCGGAATATTTCGTTACATAGGCATGATTTCTGTACATGTCGAAAATTACCTCGTACTCTTTGTCTGCTGCCAATTGTAATCCCGGCGAGTTGAGGTAGCCCACCGTGCGACTCGTTGCTGTTGGGTATCTTATTGCGCCTTGTCCCGAGTTTGCATACGATGCAACGAGTTTTGCCCATTGTGTAGTAGGCACTACACTGTTCGGGTCGGTACTCATCGTCCAGCATGCAGATGGTACTGTTGCTGTCTCAAAGCCTTCGAATACTGGTAGTTGTGTATATGGCTCACATGGCGTGGTAAACGTGGAGGATGCTGTATTCGATGTCTCTACTGTTGCAGTATCTACGCCATTGCATAATCCTCTTACCGTTGTAGTTACTGTATATTTTGTGTTTGGCGTTACAAATGCCGAGTAGTTATAAGCGTAGAAAGTGGTATCTACTAATATGTTGCTTACTTCGTTCAATATTGAGCCCGATGCATCTTTTAATGTCACATCTACAAGCCATTGAGTTTCACTGGTTCTCGTGTACCATGTGATGTTGGCATTCTCTTCTGACTTGTTTATGCGTACACCTACTTTCGAAATTCCGTTGCGACATTTGATTTTCGGAGCTACCGAAATTTCGTCGATATACATAGCTCCTTGGTATTTGTGTACCGACTCAAACATAATGAATACATTACCCGTCATAGGTATGTTGAAGAAGTACTCATACATCTTTGGTCCGTCTACCTCCACCGGATAGTTAGATACTACACGGTCGATAGAGTCGATAAGTATAGCACCTTCAAGGCTCATCTTGTCATTTACATATATGTTTACGTGCTCGCCGGCATTCATAGTGCTTTTTATACGGTGCATCCAAAAGTCGAGTTCATACTCTTCATCTTCCGGAATATGTATAGCAGGTAAACTGAGTAAATATCTGGTCCCTTCTTTGGATGTTGGGGCATAGATACTCCAATCGGCTTTTGCGTAAGCAAACATGGTATTTATTCGCCAACCATCTAATACGCCACCCCCGGTGCCCCATCCTTTTTGTGTACAGGCAGTGTACCAGCATTCCGGTATTCCGCTAACTCCATAAAAACTCTCGAAAAATGGCAAAGAATATACGCCACAACGCGTTGTGTTGCTTACAGGCATGCTCCATTCCGATGTGTCGTTAGCGCCACACACCGCACACACTCTTATCTTATATGTCGTTTGCGGTACTAATGTGCAGTTAGTTTCATTAAGTGTAAAAGGGTTTGTCGTTGCATTGATGTAGCTTACGCTACTGTCGTTCATGTTGGTCAACTCTATAATGTAGTTGTTGGTAGGTGTCGACTTATATTCTGTCCATTTAATAGAAAATGATGTAGAGTCTAAATCAAATATTTTTACATCTTCTAATCTTGGACAAGATGGTATCTCGGTGATTTTAATATCGTCGAGGTAAAGAGAATAGCTAACGCCAGAAGTCACTACAAAGCATAAATACAAATTTTGTGTGGTGCCGTATTGAGTGCCGATAGTGTTAAAGCGGTAGTTGACCCATAAATTGCGAACGTCTAATGTGTCAACAAATATTTCATCAAAAGAAGAGAAATCGTTAGGGTCGCTCATCAATCCCACTTTGATAGGGGTGCCTATCCCGCCTAATGCCATGAATTCCACTTGTATGTCATTGCCGGCATGGGCTATTGGCAACGTCATTGCCTGTACCTGAGCACTAACGGTATTTAACAATTTGAAAGAGTAACCTTCCGTGCCATATTTAAAAGTGTTGCTCACCTCGGCAGCACCGCCCGATGGGGCTTGCACCGTCCAGCATTCCGGTACGGTAGACGGGGTATCATCGTTGAAATCATAGTAGATAGGGAGAGCTTGTGCATCGCACAATGTAGTGAAAGTGAAGGTGCTTGTTGCCGATATGCCTCGATAGTTGTCGCTACAATCGGCTGTGAGGCTTACGCGATATTTGGTGTTGGAGGTAAGACCGCTGATAGAGTAGCTCTCATCCGTTGTCGTAATCTCTTGGTCTTCCATAATATACGTATCCCCCTCAATGTCGTATACGCTAATGGTGTAGTTATCTGTGCTGTCGCCTTCCGATGCTACTCCCCATCTTATTGTGGCATTATGATTGCTCTTGGATGTAAGCTTTAAATTCGTTGGTTGAGCACATGTAGGTGGAATGTAAATTTTGATGTCGTCGATAAATTGATAGCCACCGGTAGTTTTGTTACAATTACTTACGGCGTGGAAAACGATTTTAATACTCTGTCCGTTGTAGTTACTAAGCGAGTACTCCTTTTTAGTCCAATTGGAAATGCCTACAAGGTTGGTATCCAGTGGGTTGTTAAGGTAAGTAGCGCCACCGTCAGTAGATATGTACACGCCCATCTTACCACCCGATTGGTTCTTTACCCAAAAGGTTAATTTAGCATAAGTAGATCCGACAGTAATCGCCGGCGATGAGATGATGTTTGTGTTTCCGGCAGAGGTGTAGTAAGAGTCGGCTCTTAAACATCCGTTACCGCTGTGGGCAGTCCAAGTGGCATTACTTGTGAATATATTCCAGTTGTAAGTGCCTGAATTGGTTCCGCTTACAGTCCAGCCCGAAGGCATGCTACTTGATTCAAAACCTTCTTCCAAGTAGACGGTTTGTGCCCCTATATCTTCATATCCAAATAGGATAAGCAGGCACAACAACAATGTGTAAATTGTTCTCTTCATGCAATAGATTTTTTAAATTATTAAGTTAGTTAATTATAAGCTCCTTTATTAATGGATGTGTAATAAAGAATATATCTTTTTATTGGCAAATTAAAGTCAAATAATATTAAGCTCCCTAATCGATAGCAAATGTATATATATTGTTTTTTAACGGCAAAAAAATCTTCTCAAATAGCCGTTATCCACCGCCAAAACGAGAATAGTCGCTCCTGAACTGCTATTTTATTTTGCTCCAAAATCCCCGAATTTATTGAATAACAATATCGTATTCCCACTCTCAAAACATAGTTTTTTCTCTCATTTTTATCAAAATACAAACAACTTAAAATGCCGTATTTCTAACCCATTTTCTCCATCGGCAATGTAATGAGATATTCAATTAAAAAAAGAGCCAAACATTTTGCACTTGCCCCGAGTGGCAGTGACTCAATAAAATTTTTATTATTAATAGTGTTTTGTGTGAAAAAATAATATTAACTTTGCAATGAAAATCACATTACGATTTTTTACGGGTGTGATGAAATAATTTTGCATTTATTGTAGTACGGTTCAAGTTACTGAAATCTCGCAAATTTTAAGTACAACCATATGAGCTGCGCAACGATGAAT
This sequence comes from Candidatus Aphodosoma sp., assembly GCA_051870785.1. Taxonomy (GTDB): domain Bacteria; phylum Bacteroidota; class Bacteroidia; order Bacteroidales; family Paludibacteraceae; genus Aphodosoma. The sequence goes on along the minus strand of JBJECF010000016.1, from coordinate 181 downwards.
GCCTCATAGGTGTAGTATGTACTATAGCGTGCAGTTATAGTCTATTATATCTGCGTGGGCTTCGCGTTGTCGTTTCTATGGTTGGGCAATGCGAGAGCCTCAGTAGCGGGAACGACATTCGTAAGTTCCACGCTTGAACTCATATAACACACATATCTTATTGATAATCAGTCAAGAATTA
>JBJECF010000015.1:0-12127 GCA_051870785.1 Candidatus Aphodosoma sp. | reverse complement strand
GAACTTCGGACAGTTATTTTATGCCTTTTCGGGTTTTACCGGACAGCAATATAAAGTAATATGTAAAATTACTATAAAGCTGTACTTTAACGAGTACAGCTTTTTTTATGCATTAACTATCGTGATAAAAATTCAAGAGAGAACAAAAAAACCCGCGATGTATCACTACATCGCGGATTCGATAATTTACTATTTATTATTATTTATATTGATGTAAATATCTAATTTTATTAAATACCACCTTTGAACAATTTTGCAGCAGAAACCTTGGTGACTTTACCGTACTTAGCTTTAATTTGTTTAAGGTTAACCGTTTTAGGGTTACCAATGATAACGATAGTAACAGGTTGTCCTTTAATATTTTGCTCGTAATAAGATTTTATAACGTCGTAATTAAGGTTATCGATAGAGTTTAGATTAACCTTAGCAGGATCGTCTTTATAACCAAGACGCTTCCATACATCGAAAGTCATACTCTTAGAGCGCATACCAGGTTTAGCTGCAAGGGCTGATTGATGGAGGAAGGTAATTATATTCTCCATACGCTCAGGATAATCAGGCATATTATTCAAAAGATCCATAAATACGTCAACGGCATCAGCCACTTTATCTGATTGTGTACCAACATAACCAAGGAGATAAGAGTCTTTACCCGGAACGATAGGGTTTGAAACGCTACCGAATGCAGTGTAAGCCATAGAACGTTTTTCACGAATTTCGTTCATTACGAGACCGCTGAAACCTCCTGAGAAGTATTGATTGAAAGCGTCGCAGGCTACATCTTGTGCTATATCATAAGGTTTACCGTTGATATAGAAGTAGATTTTAGCTTGTTGCATTTTAGAGTCAGCAAGGAACATAACATTAGTCTTGTCATATTTAGCGCGATCGCGTAAGTAAGGAGAATCTGAGCTAATCATAGTCTCTTTCATCGGGATCTTAGCCATAGAAGCAACAACCTCGTTAATAGGTTTTTTACCGCAATAATGGATGTCTACAGCATAACCGGTAGCCTCTTGAATAGTAGTAGTAAGGTTAGTTTTATTGAGGAGGAATGTCTCAATAAAAGTACCGTCAGGAGCTACAGAGTAGTTGTAAAGTTCTTCCATAGGGATACGATCTATGAAACGAGAATTTTGACCATAAAGAGCATACTCAAGTAGAGCACTGGCAACTGTGCTAGGATTACGTTTTTCACTAAAGCGGCTCCAATATGCGCTAGATACCATACTTTGAATTTGACGGTTATCGAGGTTAGGCATAAGTACGTGTTTTGTTACAAGCTCAAGGATTTTGTCGAGGTTCTTCTCATCACCTTGAAGAGTAATATAGAAGTAGCTGTCTGTAACACCAAAACTATAAGTTGCGCCAAGTTCGGAATATTGACGGCGTACTGTTTGAGCATCAATATTAGGCATCATACCTGCAGAGTTCATAAGTTGTACGGCATATTCGAGTTTAGGCATTTTATGAGTACCTACACCATATTTAAGTGTAAGAGAGAATACATCGTTTTTAGTATTAGGAGTATAGAACAATTTTACGTTAGGATATAATTCACGTTCGGTAACGTCGGCAAAATTGTTGAAAGTCTCTTTAACCGGTGTAGTAGGGATTTTCTTGAATGTTTTTGCATACTCTGTTTCTACGCCCTTAGGAGGGTCGAGAGGTTTGATTTGTGGTTTTGCGAGTACATTTTTCTTAGGTTCTCCCTCAGTGATTTCGAGAGTGATATGTTCTCCATCGAAATATTTTTTAGCAACGGCTACTACGTCGGCTTTGGTAATTGAACGGATAGCTGCATCTTCGTTGATATAATCATCAACATTCTCGTTGTAAGCGAAAGCATAAGTAAGGATATTTACTTTTGCACCGGTAGATTCGAAAGTAGTGAGGTGCTCTTGAAGCAATTGAGATTTAACAGAGTTGAACAACCAATCAGGAATTGTAGCTTCGTTTTTGATTTTATCAATCTCTTTGAAGATGATACGTTCTGTTTGTTTAAAACTTTCGAAGGTACGTTGAGCAACGTCGAAATAAGGCATACCGACAACCATAATTCTACCATCACAACGACGGATATCAGGGTAGCAATAAGCAGCGGAAACGGTATTATCAAGCATAAGTTTATCGAGGAGACCTACGCTATGGTCGTTATTAAGGAGAGAGAGTGCGAAAGTAAGAGCGAGCTCATCTTTATCACCTTTTTTAGGACCTTTAAATACCCAATTTACTTGAGGTTGGTATCCGAGTTTTGCTTTATAAGTAGGGTTACCTTCGTAGCTTGTAGATTTATAATCCAAGCGAGCAGGGAGTTCTCTTGCTTGAAGGCGACCGAATTTCTCAGCGATAATAGGTTTTACTGTCTCAGCATCGAAGTTACCTACAAGCATGAGGCACATATTGTTAGGCACATACCAAGTGTGAAAGAAATTAATAAGTTGAGAAAGAGAAGGGTTTTTGAGGTGACTTTGATAGCCGATAACATCTCTTTCGTAAGGGGTACCTTTATACACATTGCTGAACATAAATTCTCGAAGGTGAGTACCGAGGTCATCTTGATACATATTGTACTCCTCATAAACGTTTTCGAGCTCTGCTTGAAAAGCACGGAAAACCGGATTTAGGAGACGCTCAGAATTGAGTTCGAGCCATTTTTCTGCAGCAGAAGCCGGAAAATCATTAAAATAAGCGGTAAGGTCATAAGAAGTAAAGGCGTTAAGGCCATCACCACCGTAGCTCTCAGTAAGATTTGAAAAATCGTCAGTAGCACCAAGTTTTGCAGCTTCGAGCGACAACTCATTGATTCTTTTAACAAGAACTAAACGAGCTGCATCATCGGTAGTTACATTAAGGGTGTCGTAAAGAGCGATAATTTGATTGTAGATAGGTTCTTCTTTTGCCCAATCAAGTGCACCGATTTTATCGGTTCCTTTAAAGAGCATGTGTTCGAGATAATGTGCAAGACCGGAATAGTCGGAAGGTTCGTCAACTGCACCGGCACGGCAAACAACGCGACCATGAACACTGGAAGCTGTAGGATCTTCCCAAAGGAAAACGGTAAGACCATTCTCTAATTTATACTCTTGAAGACCTTGACGGAAGTTATTTTGCGCAAAGGCTCCGAACGAGAGCATCAATAATGCTAAAAGCAAAAGTGATTTTTGTTTCATAAAAATATTATTTAATTAATTATTTTAGTTTATATTATTCTTATGTTTAATCTGAATGGATGGAATCAATACATTATATATGTATACATACCATCTGACTACGGACGGTACTCCAAAATATCACCGGGCTGGCATTGAAGCACTTCACAAATAGCCTCCAAAGTAGAGAAGCGAATTGCGCGCGCTTTACCGGTTTTTAATATGGAGAGATTGGCGGGAGTAATATCAACTTTTTCTGACAACTCATTGAGCGACATCTTGCGCTCTGCCATTACTACATCTAAGTTTACAATTATCGCCATAATCAAATAGTCAAATCATTTTCATCTTTAATAGCTGTGGCTTGACTAATTATTTCGGTATTGACCAAAACTACAAGGCCGATAATTATAGTACTCCAATCCACAACATTACGATAAGTAAACTCTAATCCCACCATAGAAATCTCGGAAGAAACCAAGTAAATTCGAAGTAAATTCCATAAAGAAGCGAGCACCCCGAGTACTAAAAAGAGCCAACCAATAGAACCAAGCAAGGATACTATCTTACGATTAAATACTTCGGACTTGATAAAAACACGCATTATCCAAATAAAGAGTACTATGATAGCAATGTAAATTACCAATGAAAGAAAATTCATAAAATAGAGAGCCCAATAGAGGAATTTTTCAGAAAAAGTGCGATTTTGATTATATGTATCTAAATCAATAATCGAAACATTATGCGGAAAAACGAGCATTCTATTTCCATCTTTTTGATTGATAAACTCCGAACTTTGCAAACTGGAATTCGCATCTACATCCATATATAAGTATGACGCATAATCAGAATCAGAGTTTAAAATTACATCAGATGTAGACTCCCCGAGATATAAACCGGCTATCATATTTGAAATAAAATCAAAGAACACCGACACTAAAAATGTGGTCAACAATATGACACACAATATTTTAAATTTTCTCATTTATTAAAATGATTATCAATAAAATTATCAAAAACAAGATATATTCGTCTTAATTTTTACAGCATGCAAAGTTACAATAACTTTTTTAATCCACAAAATGATTTATCGAAAAACGATAAATTTAATATTTTGGGAAATTAAGAAAAAGGTTGTAACTTTGCGATATGAATGAAGATTTTTTAAGTTACATATGGTTTAATAAACTCTATTTTACTAAGCAACAGAGTTTACTTGGCGAGGAGATAGAAATTATTTCACCGGGAATAAGAAATAGGAATTCCGGTCCGGACGCCTTTAATGCAAAGATAAAAATAGGTAACAAAACGTGGGCGGGGAATGTAGAATTTCACGTCAACGCATCCGATTGGCACAAGCATCACCACGATGGCAACCCGGAATACGAAAACGTTATTCTGCACGTAGTGCTCAATGCCGACGAGCAAATCTTTATCGGAGAGAGGCACATCCCTACAATAAAATTGGACTTTCCACAACACATTAATATAAGCTACAACGCCCTAAAGGCCGACGGCATGATATGCACGCGCCAATGCACCTCTTCTATCGAGATGAAAAGATGGATAGAACGGCTTGTTGTAGAACGACTTGAAGAGAAAACGAGTAGGATAAAAAAATTATTACAAGATAAGAACGGCGACTATGAAGAGGTGCTCTATATTCTGCTTGCACGCAGTCTCGGCTTCGGTACCAACTCAAACGTCATGGAGGCTCTTGCCAAAAGTGTACCACTCAAAAACCTTATGCATCACAGAGATAACCCTCTACAGATAGAAGCATTACTACTCGGTCAAGCCGGATTTTTAAACTGCACTCCAACATGCCCCACAGAAGAGTATTATATTAGAGAATACAAATTTCTAAAACATAAATTCTCTTTGACAGAACCGAAATTCTGTACTTTCAAGCTACTCAGAATGAGACCAAGTAATTTCCCTGCATTAAGAATAGCACAACTCGCGGCAATAATCCACAACAACGACAATCTGTTTAATAAAGTAATTAATACCGATATCGATAACATCTATAAAATATTAATGAGCGAAGTAAGCGACTATTGGAAAAAACATTATATCGTTGGCAAAGAGAGTAATAAGCATCATTGCAACATCACAAAAAGTAGTTGCGACATAATAATTATCAACACAATAATACCATTTTTATTCATCTATGGCAAACAGCACAACGAGATTGATATCGAAGAGAAAGCGCTCAATATGCTACAAAGCCTCAAACCGGAGAAAAACCATATAACACAACGCTTTACCGATATGGGAATAGATAGTAAAACTGCCTTCGAAAGTCAAGCTTTCATACAACTACAACGCCGATATTGCGATGAGAAACGATGCCTTGAATGCCAAATAGGTTATGATTTGATAAAAAAATCAAATGAAACCACATAACGATTAAAATAATATTTATAACTTTGCATATTGCAGAATTTGTAAAAAGATAAACGCATACTACACAGCATGGCAAGCAATGATGACGCATATATGAAAAGGTGCCTTCAATTAGCACAAATGGCTGAAGGACAAACGTTTCCCAACCCTATGGTGGGTGCCGTAGTCGTGCATCAAGGTAAGATAATAGGTGAAGGATATCACCACAAAGCCGGGCTTCCTCATGCCGAACCTAATGCAATAAAATCAGTAACAAACCAATCGCTTTTAGAGGAAAGTACTCTATATGTGAGTCTTGAACCGTGTAGTCATTACGGCAAAACGCCCCCTTGTGCCAAACTCATCATAGAAAAAAAAATACCGAGAGTAGTACTAGCGTGCCTCGATCCGAACCCGCTCGTTGCCGGTCGCGGAGTAAAGATGCTTGAAGATGCAGGTATCGAGGTAAAAATAGGAGTGCTGGAAAAAGAAGCGAGACTATTAAACAAGCGGTTCATTACCTATCAAGAAAAACATCGCCCTTACGTCATACTAAAATGGGCTCAAACTGCCGACGGATTTATCGACACCATCAGAGACGAAATAGGCGATGGACCGATAAAAATAAGCAATGGGATAACAAAAACTCTCAACCATCAATTACGTAGTACGGAAGGGGCAATAATGGTAGCTACTCGCACTGCTTTGCTCGACAATCCGCACCTTACTACAAGCAAATGGACGGGCAACAATCCCCTTAGAGTAGTTCTCGACAGAAGAGCTGCCATACCGGAAACCAACCGAATTTTCGACGACAAAGCCCCTACTATGGTATTCACTACCGCAGAAGGAGAAAAAAAACATATAACACAAAGAGGTAAATTACTTATACAAAAAGGATTAAACATTGTCGACAATATCTATAAAAACGAAAAACTTCAAAGCACCAAACTTTTCGAGTCCGACAATATAGAATTTATAAAAATAGATTTCGATAAAAACCTCGTAGAACAAGTACTGAATAATTTATATAATCACAACATACAATCGGTGATAATAGAAGGTGGCAGTATGTGGCTAAATACAGTAATAGGGAGCGGATTATGGGATGAAGCTCGCATAGAGACTTCAAATACCATAATTCATCAAGGCGTAAAAGCCCCTTATATCGACGGAATAGAAATCAAAAGCGAAAAAATCGGCTGCAATACCATACGCATTATCACTCCAAAGCAGTAAACCGATAATATGGACCTTTTTTTTAAAATTTTAAATTATTCATTTACAGCGATATATCTGTATATTGCTATCGTTATCATAATCACTATGTTGATGGAAAACAGAAACCCCGTCAAATCACTCGCGTGGATTATGATAATGATATTATTGCCTATTGTCGGAATTATTTTCTTCATCTTTTTCGGACAAGACTACCGCAAGAAAAAAATTATAAAAAGCAAACTCAAGTACTTACCTATCTCATCCGACAGCATCTACGATATCGACAATATCAACTCGGAAGATATGCCGAAGCGGTTTCAGAAATTAGCAAAGATGCTACATACCAACGGAGGGGCTCAACTCTTCAATGGCGGACAGATAGATGTATTAACTACCGGCACCGACACTTTCGATGCGCTTTTCAATGACATCAATAACGCTAAAGAGCATATCCACATAGAATTCTTTATCATAGAAAACGACGAAGTGGGAAATAAGCTCTGCGACATACTAACCCAAAAAGCACAAGAAGGCATACGTGTCAGGCTTATTTACGACTACTTAGGCGGATGGCATTTACCACCATTCTGGAAGAAAAAACTGATGGATGCAGGTGTATATTTACAACCATTTTTAGCCACAAACAGCATAATAGGATTTTCGCGCATCAACTACCGTAATCACCGCAAATTAGTAATTATCGATGGTAAAATAGGATACACCGGAGGTGTGAATATTGCCGAACGATACAGAAAAGGGAACCGACTCGGCATTTGGCGCGACACTTTCGTTCGCCTTGAAGGGGCAGCAGTGCATGCCATGCAATACAGCTTCCTTGTAGATTGGAATTTCGTTGATGGAAAAGCAATAACAGACAAGAAGTACTACCCTACTCCAGGCTATTTCGAAGACAACTTCATACAGATAGTATCATCCGGTCCCGACTCCGACTGGCCAAACATCATGCAAGGAATTGTATCTGCAATAGGAGTGGCAGAAAAAGAGATATTTATACATACACCATACTTCATTCCACCGGAAAGTATCATCACTGCATTAGAGACAGCTGCACTTTCAGGCATCGACGTGCGTATCCTTACTCCACAACATAGCGATTCTCCGCTTGTGGCAGCAGCCAGCAGAAGTTATTTCGAAGAATTGATGAAATCCGGTATCAAAGTATACTTCTACAAGCACAACTTCCTACACTCTAAAGCGATAGTTATCGACCGTTGTCTATCAATCATCGGCACCGCAAATATGGACTATCGATCCTATGAACAAGACTACGAAATATCCGCATTTATTTACGATACAAAGACGGCGGATACCTTAGTGGAGAATTATTTCAAAGACTTGAATTGCGGTAAAGAATTGAACCTTAACTTGTGGCATCACCGCCCAAAAACAAAACGCTTTGTAGAGTCTTTGGCACGTCTTTTCTCCCCTCTATTATAATCTGTTAGAATAAATTTTTTAATCAAAAAAAGATGCAAAATTGATGTAACAACGGATAATTTTCGAGTTAAAAATTCATCGGAAATAATTAATTATTAAACTGTTGTGTATATCAAAAAAATTTAGTTACTTTGCTTTGATTTTGAAATAGCAAAAAAATAACATGTCATAACATAAATATAAAGCATTTATGAAGGTCATAAAAATCTACTTTACACTATTATTATTCTTTGTGGCGAGCTATGTATCTGCCTCAATAACAGTAAAAAACGCACAAGGAGTTGACATTTATTACGAAGTAAACGACTCTTTGAATTATGCATCTGTAACGAAAAGTCCCGGCACTTCATATGAAGGAGTGATTAACATACCGGAAGCAATCAGTTACAACGGCAAGCAATATGCCGTACGAATTATCCTGGACAACGCATTCCGCGGATGTATGAACCTCACCGAAGTAACCATCCCGAAAAGCATCACTCGTATCGGAGGGCACGCCTTTAAAGGTTGCTATGGATTACGCACTGTTAATTTCAACGCAGTAAGTTGTGCATCGGCATGCACCAAACAAAACGGCAAAATTCTCTCCGCTTTTGAAGATTGTAAAACCATATCACACCTCAACTTCGGAGGCGATGTAACGATAATACCGGAATACGCATTCTGGGGATGTGAAGGCATTACCGAAATCACCATTCCTCAGCACGTAAAAGAGATTGGCGGAGGCGCATTTATCGATTGTGCAGCACTTACCACATTGAATTTCAACGCACAAGAATGTACGAGCATGAGTGCACAAGATAAAGGTCGCATCACTCCGGCTTTTATCAACACTCCGATATCAAATCTCAATTTCGGTCCGTTTGTAGGCGTTATTCCCGACTATGCATTCTTCGGCTGTAACAGTCTTACCAGCGTAACCATACCGGAAACGATAGTCAAAATTGGTGGAGGTGCATTCCTCAATTGTAAAAACCTTACATCGGTAATTTTTAATGCCAGCAATTGTCGATTGGCACACTCCGTTTACAACGACAATATCACACCTTCATTCAACAATCCTGCCATTACAAGCGTAAAATTCGGAAATTCAGTAACTAACATTCCAAGTTATATTTTCTGGGGATGTAAAGGTATAACAGATATTATTTTTGAAGCAAGTATCGAGAATATCGGTCAAGGTGCATTCTTCGGCTGTACATCACTCCGCCAAGTAACAATACCGGAGAGCGTGAAGAGCATCGGAGGTAGGGCTTTTGCCAATTGTAGCAACCTAAACACCATCTACTTCAACGCAATAAACTGCGTCAACGTAGTTACCTTCGAAAACGAAAACCCAATACCTGCATTCGAAAATCCGGCACTCACAACTGTTATTTTCGGAGGTAATGTAGAGCGCATTCCCGACCACGCCTTTTCAAAATGTAGTGCCCTTATCAGTATCAAAATTCCTGATTCAATAGAATATATCGGTTACAAAGCCTTCTACGGATGCAAAACATTAAAAGAAATAACTATTCCGAAAGACATCAAAAGCATAGGAGGTCTTGCCTTTGCAGGATGTAATAATTTGCTCACTGTAAATTTCAATGCAACCCACTGCACCGGAGTTACAAAAATTGAGAACGGACTTCACCTCTCTGCATTCCAAAGTTGTTCTTCTATCAAGACGGTAAATATCGGAGAAGATGTAGAGATTATACCGGACTATATGTTCAACGGTTGTGAAGGACTCGAGAAAATAAACATACCTAAGAAGATACGCTCTATCGGCGGTCACACTTTCGACGGTTGTATCAACCTTACCAACGTAATTTACAATGCCGAGAAATGCGAAATAGCCACTACAGTAGACGAAAGAGGTCAAACTTTATCTGCATTCAGCAACGATGCAATTATTTCTCTTACACTTGGTAACGACATCAAAGAGATTCCTGACTACGCATTTGCTTACTGTTCTCGACTCACGAACATATCTCTCCCTGCCAACCTTGAGAGAATAGGAAAATACGCTTTCGCAGGATGCTCCGGTATCCGCAAACTCACCATTCCGGAGAACGTTAAGATAATAGGAGGCGGTGCTTTTGACGGATGTAGCAATATTAAAGATATCAATTTCAACGCCATCAACTGCCAAAGTATGGTTCAACGCAACGACTCCGGCATCATACCGGTATTCCAAAACGTACCTGTTGTCCGCATCACATTAGGTCCTAAAGTAGAATCTCTACCTGACTATGCATTCTATGGATGCTATGCAGTAGAAAATATCTCATTCAACAAAACTATCAAAACGATAGGACATTTGGCATTTGCAGGCATCAGAGCAATGAAAACCATCACACTGCCGGAGAACCTTACATCTATAGGTGGAGGATGTTTTATGGATTGTGAAAACCTTTCACAAATCAACTATAACATAATCAGTTGCGATGCCGCTTTCGATCTCACGCCGGACAGCACCCTTTATCCATTCAGTGGAAAGAACAAAGTGGAATGGATTGTTTTCGGAAAGAAAGTTAAAACAATACCTGAAGGTATGTTCTACGGAGCTCAGAAAATCACCAGTCTTGACATACCACGTACAATAACCAGTATAGGAGGATTAGCCTTTGCAAACTGCCCGGTACTCGAGAGTGTAAACTTCTATGCAACACGTTGTGAATCGGTAAGTAACGTTATCGATGGCAAGATGCGTTCGGCATTTGAGGGTTGTGACAAACTCACAACTGCAAATTTCGACAGCAAAATGGAAGTATTGCCGGACTACCTCTTTAACGGATGTAAATCGCTTACTCGCGTAAGCACAATTCCAAAAGGAGTAACACGCATTGGAAATTATGCCTTCGCCGGTTGCGAAGCATTAAAACGTATGGCACTTCCGACAACGGTAGTTGCCATCGGTGACGGAGCATTTATGGAAACAGGCATTACAAGCTTCAATATACACGAATTCCTCACCGAAATAGGCGATGGAGCATTCAGCGGTTGCAAACGTCTCGGAAACGTAATGGTAAAAAAACAGAATGTCGACTTCGTTGTCAAAGGCAATATGCTTTATACAGCCGATTTACGTCGCTTGATAGTTTGCCCTGTAGGTAAGAAAATGACAAAAGTAGTTGTAGATAAAAACTGTGAAGAGATTGACCAAGCTGCCTTTATGAACTGCAATACGATAACTGAAGTAGAAATACCACATAGCGTATCTCGCATTGGAGCCAAAGCATTTATCGGCTGTATGGCTCTAAAGAAATTCACTATCCGCTCGGTGAGAATGCCGAAAACCGATGGCGAAATATTCAGCAACATAAAGATGAATGCCGAACTTAAAGTAGCTCCGGGCACTGCAAGCGATTACATCTCCAATCCTTATTGGAAAGGCTTTAAAAGCACATCCGAAGTATACAAATAAATATCATTCACCCACAAAAAATAATATTATGTCATACAATTTTAAAGCATCCAGACTAACTTCCGGCAATTTATTTTTTCGGGATCAAATAGAGATTACTGAAGAACAAGTCATAATCTTTAAAAACAAGTTAATCGGGAATAACCGTTCGATAATAAACAGAGCCAACATAGGCAGTGTATCGGTAAACACATCTATTTTTGCTACAATAATTATCGAGACAAGAGGTGGAGAACGCTATGTATCAAACGGATTCTACCGCTCTGATGCAAAGCAAATACAACAAATTTTGTTGACGAAATATTAATCTCGAAATAGGATTTACAAAGAAAAACTTTACTTTAATATCGTATTATCAATACAATAATTAAAGTAAAGTTTTTTAATTATATGAGTACCTCTTATCGAGATAATATATCTACAATAATTTGGGCGGTACACTCCTGTTTTCGTCACTTTTTTGGCGTGAAATTTTTATACGCTGAGAATCAGTGCT
>JBJECF010000014.1:0-3218 GCA_051870785.1 Candidatus Aphodosoma sp. | reverse complement strand
TGGTCGAAAACTGGGTCAAACGCGATTTGGGTAACGCATGACGAAAACAGGAAAAGAGTCTTTACAATATCTTGGTGTTAAATTTAGTTAATAAATCCATAAATTCAGATTATTTTTTTTACCTTTGCACAATAAAAGGATATACCTTTTTCGTTTAACGATAAATGGTGTAAAACTTTTTTAATGATTAATTTATAAAATTGTAATTGACATTGTTACGTAAGAATTCAATTTGGATTATAATCAGTTTGATGTTTCTTATGTTTATCGTATTGCTTTTTTTGCAATTGAGGTATGTAGTTCAAACTGATTATTTAATAAGGACTCGCTTCCAGGATGCCGTTCAGCGCAGTATGTTTCGCACTGCCGAAGCAGTAGAAGAGGCAGAGGTGATGTCTTATATCAATGATATTGTAAATAGCGATACTCCTGAGGGGCGTGATGCAAAAGAATTATTTAACAGTGTCAATGTTGATGTACGCGGTATGCAGAGCGTTTTTCAGACGAACGACTCTATCCTCGTGCCGAGTTATAAATTGAGATCAGATGATATAGCCGGCAATGTAGATTATTCTTTTACCGAGCAGAAGTATAAACAATTCCTTCGCTCGAAAAAATTGATAGATGTTGTTACTGCTCGTTTGTTGAACGATGCTCCGGCTTATGATATCACTTCGCGTATCGACCCTATTCAAATTCGCGAATTGTTGTTATACAATTTACGTAATAATGGCGTTACTTATGACTTCCAATTCGCGGTGGCGGATAAATGGGGAAAGCATATTTATAGTTTCGATGAAAAACCTTTTGATTTGAACGAGACGAGCTACCAACAACGGTTGTTCCCTTCCGAAAATAGCAGATATCCTTACTTCTTGTATCTCTATTTCCCGGACGAACATCTTTTCTTTAATCAGAGTATTAAAATGGTACTCCCCTCCGTGCTCGTTACTTTGGTTTTACTCGTAATCTGTATTATTACAATAATATATATCTTTAAACAACGTTGGATGTATGAGGTGAAGAATAATTTTGTGAATAATATGACTCATGAACTTAAAACACCGGTTTCTTCCATCTCATTGGCTTCTCAAATGCTTAACGACCCGAATGTGATTAAGTCGCCTCAAATGTTGTCTCGTATCTCGCAAGTCATTAAGGATGAAACCAAGCGTCTTTCCGACCAAGTGGAGAAAGTATTGCAAACTTCCGTTTTCGAAAAAGAGAAAACTAACCTTGTGTTTAAAGAGAATAATGTGAACGAGCTTATCGAAATTATTGCAAATAATTATTCCCTTAAATTGGAAAATCTCGGAGGTAAACTCTGTGTCAATCTTCAAGCTGTTAACGCTTTTGCTATGGTCGACGAGATGCACTTCTCTAACGTAATATACAATTTGATGGATAATGCAGTGAAATATTCTCGCCCTGACGTTCCTCCGATAATTACTATCACTACGTGGAATAAGAAAAACAGAATATTTATCTCTGTCGAAGATAATGGTAAAGGCATTAAGAAAGAGTATCTGAAATATATTTTTGACAAATTTTACCGCGTGCCTACCGGTAATCGTCACGATGTAAAAGGTTTCGGTCTCGGTCTGGCTTATGTGAAAAAAATAGTTAAAGACCATCATGGCTCCATTAAAGTGGAATCGCAAGTGAATGTCGGTACTAAATTTATTTTCGATATACCTAATGTTGAATAATTAATAATGTTGAATAAATAATATTGCAAAAATGGAAAAGACAAAAATTTTACTTTGTGAGGACGATGAAAATTTAGGTATGCTCCTTCGTGAATATTTGCAAGCTAAAGGGTATGACGTTGTTTTGATGCCCGATGGTGAAGCAGGGTATCAAACTTTTATGAGTGAAAAAATCGATCTCTGTATTCTTGATGTTATGATGCCTAAAAAAGATGGTTTTACTTTGGCTCATGATATTCGTAAAATTAATGGTATTGTGCCTATTGTTTTTCTTACGGCAAAATCTCTTAAAGAAGACGTTCTTGAAGGTTTTAAAATCGGAGCCGATGATTATATTACAAAACCATTCTCTATGGAAGAACTTACTTTCCGTATAGAGGCTATAATGCGCAGAATAAGTGGTAAAAAGAATAAAAACGGCAATGAGTATCGTCTCGGTAAAATGACTTTTGATACACAAAAACAAGTTTTACTCGTGGATGATAAACAAATTAAACTTACTACTAAAGAGAGTGAACTCCTTACTCTTCTCGTCCAAAACTCAAATAATATGTTAGAGCGTAATTATGCTCTTAAAACCATTTGGGTGGAAGATAATTATTTTAACGCTCGCAGTATGGACGTTTATATCACTAAATTACGTAAATTACTTAGATTCGACCCTAATGTTGAAATTATCAATATTCATGGAAAGGGTTATAAACTCGTTATTCCTGATTAATAATCATATATTGCACGACATTTTTTGTCGTGCTTTTTTTTTTATAATTATGAAAAAAACTGTTGTGCTTTTTTTTCTTGCATTAATGCTCTTTTCTTGCCGTAATAATACTGATTCCCTTATTCGTACAGCAGTGGAAAATCAAATAAAAAATTTTCCGGAGTCTACTTTGCAAGACCTGTATAAATGCTTTTTCCAAGATTATTTCGGCCCGGGACATATAGTTTCCGATTCATTAGCTGCTCGTGATTATCTCGCTTCTGAATTGGAGTATATGGGGGACGACACTGCAGTTCTGCTCTACGAGTCAACCGGATATCAGAATAATTTTGTAAGAGTCAGTCTCGATGTTATTCGTGATAGTATTGTGCCTTTTGATGTATATTTGTCCGCCTTTTTACGGAGTGTAAAAGATATTGAGGGATTATCTCATGAAGAATGGTGTAAAGAATGGTCTAAAATTATTTCCGTTATTGATGATATGAATCTTAATCTACCTAATTATCAAAGCGATAAGACTTCTATTGATTCTCTTCTTGCTGCCGGGAAATATGTGATGCATCATAGCCGGAATTATGGTGTTGCTTATCATCCGCATTATAGAATTATGCGTAGGGATATTTTCGATAAAGAAATTTTACCATATATAAAGTTGTATTATTTAATTCCCTTATTGGATGAAAATTAATTAAGAGTACAAAGTGCAGGTTATGGTTACATATGATGATGTGTGTTAATTAGTCGATACTGAAATTTAGTATAAATATTTGGTTATCAATAAAATAAGC
>JBJECF010000013.1:0-3437 GCA_051870785.1 Candidatus Aphodosoma sp. | reverse complement strand
AGCACTGATTCTCAGCGTATAAAAATTTCACGCCAAAAAAGTGACGAAAACAGGGGATTTATTAACTAAATTTAACACCAAGATATTGTAAAGACTCTTTTGGAGCAAGAAAAAAGAGGGAAAGAGGATTTTTAATAAAAACAAGTAATAAGAGGTGGTTAATAGCTTATGTTTTTATAACATTAAAATTAGAAAGAATAAGACCAACGCATATAGGGATGCCATTATTGATAATCCACAAGATAAGAGTAGCCAATACCACGGAAGGAGCTGCTACAGAGAACGATTCGAATAAAAGCAAGGCATATCCTGCACGAGTAGCCACCTCAGATGCAGAAATTGTAGGGGTAATTGTTGTAAAAAGATAGACTATAGGTATAACCATAACTGCACCGGCTAAAGTTATCTGATTTGATAACACCAATAAAATGATAGTATATTGAGAAAAAAACACGATATAGCGAAGTAAAGAAAGTAGAGTAAGATCAAAAATCTTTCGATAGCTCATTTTCGACAATTCGGATAAAAAAGAATTCACAAATCTGTTTTTCAGCTCTAAGGAGTTGATTTTCTTTACTACAAAAGGTAATATAACGATAAGAAAAAGTACGAGGACGATAAGAGAAAGTACGATAAATAAGTACGAATTGCTTACAACATGGTAACCCGACACACTGATATATTGTATAAGAGCTAAAAGGCCGAAAGAGACGATAACAACGGAAAGAAAAGCAGAACCAATCATACCGAGTAGCACGGCTTCAACCTTATTATTCAAGCCAAGGTAAGCCACCCGCGCCGGAAAATCCCCAAGTCTATTAGGGGTTATCACGGCTCCCACATTACCTACAAAAGTAGAGACAACTGCTTGATGAACGGTAATTTTGGAAATACCGGAAACCGAAACCTTCCATTTCAAAGCTTCGAGCAATAGATTTAAAGGGAACAACAACAATACAACTACAATTCCCGCACACTGATAGATGGTAATATGACTAAGAAACGACAAGAGAATATCGTAATCTTCAAAAGTTACCAATTTATAAATCACTACAAAATAAGCTATGGCAAGTATAACCCACTGAACCACCGAGAGCCATTTATTACGCTCTACACCGGTTGTGATTTCACTATTCATACTTTTATCGTTTTTATAATGATTCAGAAATGTCATTCAAATAAAAAAAATAGAGAGGCTCGCTTATTACGCCTTAAAAGTAAAGAATTTTTGCATTAGGAAACTGAAAACTGTAGTAATCAACGTAGTCAGCATCTTTGAAGGCGTAGGATAGAAATTACACACATCAACAAACAATTTAAGACAAATATAATTTATCAAAATACAGCAACAAACCACAAAAAGGTACCTGATAAGCTGAATATGACCGCGTACAATAGACTCTTTAAAAGAGATATACCTCGACAGCCAAAAACCGGACAAGAAAGAGATTGGAAAGGTAAAAACAAAAGAAGCGATATGGGCGGAAATTGCAATAGAGCCTATATGAACAATATTGTGGCAAAAAATGAAGTTATAAAATACGAAATACAATATCCAATCAAACAGCATGTTAGCCACACCGGAAACACCATAACGGAATAATTGGAAAGAAATTATTCCGGAAAAAGGCTTGTAGAAAAAAGCTAATATATTAACAATATGCTTTTGTAAAAATCTATTTATAGGATTCATTTTAATATTTAAACAAAAAGTCTTTGCAGTACAACAAAAAAATGCTACTTTTGTAATTTGTAATTTACGAGTGCAAAGTTACTAATAATTATTCGTATTATAGTGACTTTGAAGAAAATAAAAACTCAGGGAAAACCGGCACAATGGAAGTAAAAGCGAAGAAATATTTAGGGCAACACTTTTTAAACGACCTTGGCATAGCAGAACGCATAGCAGATACTATAACTCCAACCGAGGTTACCCCCGTACTTGAAATAGGTCCGGGAATGGGTGTGCTCACTCAATTCCTTCTTCGCAACAAAAATATCGACCTTACTGCCATTGAAATTGACACAGAGTCGGTTAGCTACCTAAAAAGTCATTTTCCTCAGTTAAAATTGATAGAAGGAGACTTCTTAAAACTGGATTTAAGTTCGATTTTCAAAGGCAAAGAGTTTTGTGTCATTGGCAATTACCCTTATAATATATCAAGTCAGATATTCTTTAAAGTGATAGAAAATCGCGACAGGATACCGGTATGCAGTGGCATGATACAAAAAGAAGTAGCCGAACGCATTGCCGCACGCCACGGTAGCAAAACGTACGGAATCACATCAGTACTTTTACAAGCTTATTACGACATAGAATACCTTTTCACTGTCAATGAAAACGTATTTACACCGCCACCTAAGGTAAAATCTGCCGTAATAAAGATGACTCGTAAAAAAGAAAATATAGTACAATGCGATGAGAAGCTATTTTTTAAAGTGGTAAAAACAGCCTTTAATCAACGTAGAAAAACTATGCGAAACTCACTTAAATCGCTATTACCTAACTGCGATTTAAACTACGAAATATTCAATTTACGACCCGAGCAGCTATCTGTTGTCGACTTTATAGAACTTACGAATTTAGTGCAACAGATACTGAGCCAGCCTCCACAGCGATAGGCTCTATCGAAAAAATCATTGATACTTTTATATAAAAGATTAAATCGATAGAGCCGAAAAAATGCGAATGAAGAACACATTAAAGAAACAGTATTAATGATTAATTATGGCTGAATTAAGAATTTTTTATCGCGACAATGGTCGTATAAAGATATCCAAAGAGATGAACATCTTAAAAAATGTATCTCTTTCAGAATTATTATGGATAGATTTAATAGATGTAACAGTAGATGTAGAGAGTGAATTAGAACAATTCTTAAAGATATATATTCAAGAAGAGGAAGAGATGGAAGAGATTGAGATTTCTTCACGCTACATAGAAACTGAAGATAGCATTGTAGCCAACTCCAAATTCCTTCTCGACACTTTTGAAGAAGAGAACGTATCTTTTATTCTGAAAAACAATATATTAGTATCGGTACGTAGTCAGCATCTACGCTCTTTTAACGAAACGGTAAAGAAACTCTTTGCATCACCGCGCAACTACACTAACGGATATAACGTATTTGTGGCATTACTCGAGACTCGTGTTGAATACGATGCCGACATGATAGAAGATATGACTCGCGACATAACGGCATTGTCTAATCAATTGAAAACCGACGAAGACGTCAGCGATGATATATTAATATCCATCAAGGAATTCCAAGAGAAAACAATGCTTATAAGAGAGAACATTGTAGATAAAAGTCGAGTTTGTAGCAATATGCTAAAAAGTGAGTTATTCCCTTCGGAAGCAAAATCTAAATTATCTATTATCATTAAGGACATTAATTCACTTTTCGACCATACACGATTCTCTTTCGACCGTCTTG
>JBJECF010000012.1:0-14170 GCA_051870785.1 Candidatus Aphodosoma sp. | reverse complement strand
AGCACTGATTCTCAGCGTATAAAAATTTCACGCCAAAAAAGTGACGAAAACAGGGCTTGCTGCCAACGGCAAGAGCGATGCAGAGAATATCCGTTTGCTCGGCGAGGGATGGACAGGCGAAGAGACATGGGCTATTGCTCTTTATTGTGCTGTCCGTCATGTCGGTAATATGGAGGATGCTATTATCGCAGCAGTTAATCATGACGGAGACAGTGATTCAACGGGTGCCGTGTGTGGTAATATCATGGGTGCGATATATGGGTATGAGGCTATGAGGCGTAAACAATTGTTCTGCCCGCAAGGTAAGGATTTGGAGCAGATCATCGAACTCTCTGATATCATCCTTACCCTTGCCGATGACATCTATACAAGCTGCATTATCAATGAATTTGAACCCATTGACACCCCGGAAAAGCTTCAGTGGTATGAACGTTATTGTGAGTTTAAACCTACAAGATTAAACAAGCAACTTATGTACAACAGAGAATATACACCCGAAAGAATTTCGGAATTGAAAGAGAATGAGATATTTGTTTTTGGTAGCAATTTGGCAGGCGCACATGGTGGAGGTGCAGCACGGTTGGCTTACGAGCGGTTTGGTGCCGTATGGGGCAAAGGCGTTGGTCTGCATGGCAGTACATACGCTATCCCTACAATGCAGGGCGGTATTGAAACCATCAAGCCTTATGTAGATGCGTTCATTTGTTTTGCCAAGGAGCACTACCGGCTCAAATTTCTCGTAACACGAATTGGTTGTGGTATAGCCGGATTCCGCGATGAGCAGATTGCACCTCTCTTTAAGGATGCCATTGCTGTGGAGAATATCATCCTTCCGCGGAAGTTTGTGGAGTACTTTGTTGATAATGTAAAATCTCATTGAAGAGTCTTGGAATATACATCGAAAATGAAATTGGAGGCTTAAATTGAAATCCATATTTTTTAGATTAGGAAAGGATTATCCCAATCACACCTATCTATATGCAAATAAAAAAACGAGGACGATTCATCACTGAGGCGTCCTCGTTCACTTAAAAAATAACATTATGAAAAACAAAACTTTTATTGTTCGCGTATATAGTAATCAGCTAATATGTCTCTAATTTTGTCAGGAGTTAATCTGCCGTAGACTTTGCTACCAATAGTAACTACAGGAGCCAATCCGCATGCCCCTACACATCTTAGGCAGTTCAATGAAAATAGTCCGTCGTCTGTAGTTTCTCCAACTTTTATATTCAATTGTCGTTCTAATTCCTCCAGAATTTTTTCAGCTCCTCTTACGTAGCATGCCGTACCCATACAAACCGAGATAGGGTAGCGACCCTTGGGTTCCATCGTAAAAAAGCTGTAAAAAGTAACCACACCATATACACGGGCTACCGGAATCTCTAATTGATCGGCGATAACTTCTTGTATCTCTTGAGGTAAATATCCTATAAGAGATTGTGCTTCATGAAGTATCATGATGAGTTCACCACTATTATTATGATGTGAAGCACATATTTCTCGTACTTTACCTATTATGTTTTTATTACAATCAGTGTTCATAGTTTTTACTTTTTTGTGTAATGGGTATGTAATAATCTATGTGCAGTAGGTCCGCATGGTTTACCTAAAAATTCATCGTAAAGAGCTTTAATGGCAGGGTTTTCGTGGCTTTTTCTTATCTTGTTGTTCGCATCGGAGATGTATAGTGCCGACTGTCGTCTACGAAGCACTTCGATGTGCCCTCTATGATATGGTTGACCGCCACCGCCTATACAGCCACCGGGACAAGCCATCACTTCCATTGCATGTAAGTTGCATTTTCCACTCTTTATCCAATTTGTAACTTTCTTGGCGTTGGCTAATCCATGGGCAATACCTATTCGTATGGGAGTTTCTTTAAAGTAGATAGTAGCTGTACGAATGCCTTCAAAGCCTCTTAATTCTTCAAAATTAATTCGCGGTAGTGGCTCTTTTGTGTATAACTCATATGCCGTTCGCACTGCAGCCTCTATTACGCCTCCCGTAGTGCCGAATATTATACCCGCTCCGGATGATGTGCCCATCGGTTCGTCAAAAACACCATCTTCCAGTCTCTCGAAATCTATATTGGCATATCGTATAAGGTGGGCTAATTCTCTAGTAGTGATAGAGATATCTACGTCCGGACTGTTGCCTACATAGAATTCAGGTCGTTTACACTCGTATTTTTTTGCAATGCAAGGCATGATGGATACTACTACCATATCTTTCCTACTAATTTTCATTTTTTCGGCAAGATAGGTTTTTGCAATGGAGCCGAACATCTGCTGAGGTGAGCGAGCTGTAGATAGATGTTGTAATAGGTCGCCATGATGTTGTTCCATATAGTTTACCCAAGCAGGGCAGCATGATGTTAGTAGTGGTAATTTAACCGTCCTTATACCGGATATGGCTTTTGAAATTCGTTCTAACAATTCGTTTCCCTCCTCCATTATAGTGAGGTCGGCAGCAAAATCGGTGTCAAATACCTTATTAAATCCTAATTGACGAAGAGCTGTAACCATTTTGCCAGTAACGTCACTACCCGGTTTAAATCCGAAATCTTTGCCGAGAGCAACTCTTACAGCCGGGGCTGTTTGTACTACAACGGTCTTTGTAGGGTCTGCCAATGCTTTTAGTACATCGTCGATATTGGTATGTTCGCGTAAAGCCCCAGTCGGGCAGATTGCAACACATTGTCCGCAATAGGTGCAATTACTACCGGAGATATCTTTGCAGAAAGCCGTGCCGACAACGGCATTAAATCCGCGGTTTATGGCAGATAACGCCCCTACCGATTGAATGGTGTTACAAGCCTCTTCGCATCTTCTACATGCAATACATTTGTCCATATCTCTAATTATTGCCTGAGAAATATCTGCTGTAAAATGCGACATCTCTCCTTTATAACTGATTTTACGGATACATAAGTCGTGAGCTACAGTTTGTAAATCGCAATAACCATTTTTAGAGCAAGTGAGGCATTCGTTTGGATGATTGCTGAGGATTAGCTCCATAATGGTGCGTCGTGCATTCAATACTCGCGGAGTGTGTGTTCGGATTATCATCCCTTCTGTGCATTCCGTCTTGCATGAAGGTGCAAGATTTTTTCTGCCTTCGACTTCAACTACGCATATTCGGCAAGCACCAGGTTTGTTTTCGTATTGTAATTCATGAAGATGCATGTGACATAAAGTAGGAATTTTAATACCCGCTTCCGTAGCAGCTTCCAATATCGTGGTGCCATCTTTTACTTTTATCTTTTTATTGTCGATTGTAATTTCCATTGGATAATTATAGATTAAGATAATATTACTGTACTCCTATAGCTCCGAATTTACACCTGTTTATGCAATTGCCGCATCTAATACACGTTGCGGGGTCAATGATATGAGCGTGTTTTAATTCTCCGCTTATAGCACTTACGGGGCAAAGACGAGCACATAATGTACAACCTTTGCACTTAGAAGGGTTGATAATATATTGAGTGAGACTTCTGCATTGATGAGCAGGGCATCTATGTTCCTCTACATGAGCTCGATATTCATCGTAGAAATTGTCTAAAGTAGATAGTACCGGGTTTGGAGAAGTCTGACCAAGTCCGCAGAGAGCAGTATCTTTTATTACGTAGCCTAAATTTTTCAATAAATCCAGATCTTCCGGCACACCCTCACCTTTAGTTATTCTGTCGAGAATTTCATAGAGTCGCTTATTGCCGATTCTGCAAGGGACGCATTTTCCGCAACTCTCTTCTACTGTAAAGTCGAGATAAAATTTGGCAACAGAAACCATACAGTCGTCTTCATCCATTACAATCATACCACCCGAGCCCATCATCGACCCGGAAGCGAGCAGATTGTCGTAATCGATAGGAATATCAAGGTGTTTAGAGGTGAGACATCCGCCGGAAGGACCACCCGTTTGCACGGCTTTGAATTTTTTCCCGTTTTTTATACCACCACCTATTTCAAAAATTACTTGTCGCAACGTAGTTCCCATTGGAACCTCTATAAGACCTACATTATTTATTTTACCCGCAAGTGCAAATACTTTTGTGCCGTGACTATTTTCGGTGCCGATAGAGGAAAACCATTCAGCACCTTTTAAAATAATAGGTGGAATATTGGCAAACGTCTCAACGTTATTAACATTTGTAGGAGAATTCTTATATCCACATTGACTTGGATATGGAGGCTTTACATATGGTTCACCACGACAGCCCTCCATAGAGCGAATCAGAGCAGTCTCTTCACCGCAAACAAATGCTCCGGCACCATATCTTATCTCCATGTCGAAACAGAAATTAGTGCCTAAAATATTTTTGCCTAACATGCCGTAAGTAGAGGCTTGCTCTATAGCGACTTGCAGTCTGTGAATAGCTAACGGATATTCTGCCCTAATATAGATTAGTCCGTGAGAAGCTCCTGTGCAATAGCCGTTGATAGCCATAGCTTCGATAATGGAGTGTGGGTCGCCTTCCAGAATAGAGCGGTCCATAAAAGCACCGGGGTCGCCCTCATCAGCATTGCAAACAACGTATTTTTGATCTGCTTGTACGTCTCGTGTGATTTTCCATTTTAATCCTGTAGGAAATCCACCGCCTCCGCGCCCTCTTAATCCGGATTTGATTATGGTATTAATAACCTCTTCCGGTGAACTTTTTAGAGCCTTTGCCAAAGCACTATATCCATCTCGAGCAAAATATTCTTCAATATTCTCGGGGTCTATCATTCCGCAATTTCGCAGAGCAATACGCATTTGCTGTTGGTAGAAAGGCATATGCTTGCTATCCGGAATATGCTCGCCCGTTGATGGTAAAACGTATAGTAATCTGTCTACTTTATTGCCGTTAATAAGATGCTCTTCTATGATGTCGTATATATCATCGCGAGTAACTCTTACATAGAAAGTGTTGTCGGGAATAATTTTTACAATAGGACCTTGTTCACAAAAACCGAAACAGCCGGTACGGATAGGTTTAAATCTGTCCGATAAATTTCTTTCTTCTAATATTATTTGGAAATCAGAGTATATATCCGCACTATTGGAGGCATGGCAACCGGTACCACCGCAAATCAATATGTATTTTTCTGCGTCATAACCTTGTAACTCTTCAATTTCTTTTTGAGTAATTCCTTGCGATTTATTACTCAATTCTCTAAGACAAAATTTTGAAGAGAATTGATTTTGAATTTCTTGCAGTTTCGCAATAGAATCAATTTTAGATGACTTCATTACGGTTTTTATAGATTAAAGATTATAAATAATATTCTATACTATATTTCAGTCGCAAAGGTAGTGATTATTTTTTAATACGCAAACAATTAAAGAAAAAAATCTTTAATTATGGAAGTGTTTTATGTTGTAAATAGATTAACACGTTGAAATACAACTGATGTTAATGCGATTTTTTTTGGAAGAAATAGTTCCGGATAAAGATAATTTTGTAACTTTGTAATGCAATTCTTTTAGGGCTTGTTCCCATAACAATCATCTCCATCGGTGTAATGCCGGTGGAGATTTAAACAAACAATTTCAATGGAGCGCATAAAACTAACAAAAGCAGAAAAGAGCGTGTTGATTAACATCGCACTACAATCGGATTATTTACCTCATGGAATTAGTAGTCAGGATTTGTATTCTGCATGCGTTTCATCACTTGAGAAAAAGGGTTTAGTTCGAGCTTCATGGGAAGAAGGCCACAATATAGTAGATGTGCATATTACTGATTATGGAATATCCTATATAGAACAAAACCCTAAACTTAGCAACCCGGTTGATTGGAAATGGATTGTAACAATAATAATCACATCATTAACTGCAGTTGCTTCTATTATTGCTTTATTTGTTGCATGTAATAATATTAAACTATGACAAAAAAGATACTTCAAGAAGGAAAGAAAATGGCAATTGAAGCCGGTTTTGATGATGTTGTCTATAAAGGCAAATGGTACCGCTTTGAGATTTTAGACCCAATATTTAATGACGATGAAGAACATTGTATAGGCTATCCACAATATATTTTATGGGATGGAAAGAACCTAAGATGGACATTAAATGGGGAAGAAGGATTAAATATTCTCAGAGATTTAGCTCAAGATTGATTTTTTTATTGAAATACTTTGGTAATTAAAAATAATATATTACCTTTGCACTGCAAGGTTGGTTATACCATCACTTGAAGTTCTTTGCAGCACACAAGGCATACCGCAAGGAATGCCCCGGAAGCATCGAGCAGCAACCGGTTAAGTCACGGGAAACTTACCACTACGGTGTGCAAAGTTTGAAGAGGTCTCTATGAGGCCTCTTATTTATTTCCTCTTTTCCCATTCTTTCTTAAATGATATTGCAAAATCTTTACTTGTCGCTCTTTGCTTTTTGATTATTATTAATCTACTTTTCTTTAGTAATAAAATCTCTTTTAAATTACTATTTGAATTAAATATATTTATTATTTCTTTTGTAATATAGGTTGTATCTCTTAAATTAGTTATATCAACTAATATTCTTTCAGATTGTTTAGATGCTTTTGAAAAATTATGTTCTAAAGAACTTCTACCGGTAGATGATTTTGCTTCAACATAAAATATTTTACCATTCTTAGCTATTATATAATCTGCGCTTTTTATATTATTTGGATTGCTTAGTATATATACATCATATCCATTTTGTGCTAATTTTCGAGCCATATGTATATTTTTAGGTAGTTCTTTTTGTGTCTTTAATGTACTTGATACTTTTATATCAGTGGTAAATATTGTTCCTCCTCCTTTTTCCTGAGATAATAATTTGAATCCATTATTTTTTAATATTGCTTTATCTAAACTTACTTTCGATGAATTATCAATAGCCTTATTTCTTAGTTTTACATAATCTGCTATTGCTTCTTTTACATTTTTGTTTGCCAAATTATCTAATATTTTAGAGTCTATACTACCCCCAACAGTACTACCAAATATTCCAAAATTATTCATCCAATAAGTTAATTCATCGAAAGTAAGTTGTTTTGTAGCCATTGTCGAGCCGGCTTTCTTAACAACACCTGGTATAATATTCATATTCGGTTGTAAGTTGTCAACACGAAGTATATTGATGCTCCTATTTTGAAGGTCAATTTCCTTTAAATTCAAAAGTGTGATTTCACCATTTTGTGGGTCGTAAAATCTTAAACTACCATCCTTCAACCTCTCTACAGTAATAATATGTCCACCATCTTTGCTCTTCCATTTCCAATTAATGAAATATCTTCCCTCTTCTTTGGTGGCTTCATGTATTTTCTTCTTTATTGCATCATCATCTTCATATTTAGAGATTACTCTTCCTCTCTTATCAATACTCCTTGTTACACCTCTCTTAATCTCAATTGGTTTGACCAAATTACCATTTGCATCGACAAATGAAGACATAGAGTGTCGAGATAACATTTCAGGCATAGAGCCTTTCACATTTCCAAATGCCTCTACATCCCATCCTCTACGCCTTAACTCATTAGCAACAACACAAGACTGACAGTTAACTGAATATTGTTTTACGAAATTAGGATTCTTTGAGTATGTATTACCTGATGGGTCATAATAATTGCCATTAGGATCCGGAATGAATTCCGGTGTGTAATGTGGGTTTCCTCGCAATGCATTTGCTTCTTCGAAAGTCATTTGACGATCTTTCTTAATACCTAAAGCTTTCTCAAGTTGTAAATCAGTAGCATTGGTTGTATTAGTCGATAAATTAATTTTCTTCCTTTCCTCCCATCTCTTCTTAATATCCTCAATTTGCTCCGGTGTACGAGCATCGTGTCTTGCTTTAGCATTAGCAAGAATTTGTTGTCTCCTCTTGCGCTCT
The DNA here is from genome assembly GCA_051870785.1 of Candidatus Aphodosoma sp. Classification (GTDB taxonomy): domain Bacteria; phylum Bacteroidota; class Bacteroidia; order Bacteroidales; family Paludibacteraceae; genus Aphodosoma. The sequence continues at coordinate 6,325 of JBJECF010000012.1, read as the reverse complement.
GCTGCTTCTTTTTGTTTCTTTACCCAGTACTCTCTAAATTGTTGTGCCTTCTCAGGTGTACGTGTAGCATGTCGCTGCGCTGCTATCTCTGCAATGGTAGGTTTATTTAATTCCGGATGTAAGATGCCATCAACCACCTTCTTGTTATTCTTAATAAAATAAGGCAATTTATCTTTGCCTTCCGCCTTTACAATTCTATCTTCATTATCCTTTACCCACTGCTTGAAATTCTCAGGATAGTCAGTTACTTTGTTAATGGAGTTACCGGTTATTCTCTTGCCTTCAAGTATCTTCTTATTATCTTCCATCAACTCCTCCGGTGTTTTAAGGATGCTCACTGTGTGACACCGGCATAATGGATGCCATCCGCTAAACTTGAAGTCTTTTGGGTATTTACCTTGTAATTCATCACAAATATCATGAAATGGTTCTCCGTTCAACGTATGATTACCGGATAATTTTACTTGTATACCTACAACAAAGTCAAGTTTATCTCGTCTATTTTTATCGGCTGTATGGTATGCAATGTTAGTTTCAGTTACTCCTAATCTGCGAGCATTTTTATAACTACTTCTGTACACTCCTTGTCCGGGATGAAAAGCTTTAGCATTCTTGGATAATACTAAATTACCATGTTCATCTCTCACCCTTCTAAATAATTTATCCGGGTACTGTAGATACTGTCTTAAATCTCTACTAATCTCATCAGCACTCTTACCTTCTCTTATCCCTATATCAAGTCCTAATTCAATTTCATTCTTAAATTCATTGGTATATTTCCATACTCTGTCCGATAAATTAAGTCCGTTATTTTTTCTTTCAATGAAAGCTTTATGTGCTTCGATGCTACTGGAGAAATATCGCTTATACTGTTCATTAGTCAGTTTGCCTATATTATCTCCAAATACCATTCTTGATAATTCATTATTCTTATTATTTGCTAATGTCCAACTAGATTTAACACCATCAACAATGGCTATATTTAAGCCGTTATAAACATCTTTAAGAAGTAAATTTACCCTCTTTTTTGTTATCGGATAATCGTCAAAGCTGAATATTTTGTCATTTAATCTGTCAATCAATACAGACAAAGAGCCTGCTTCAATTACTGCTCTTTGAAAAATATCATCAATAAGTTGCTCTACAATTCTTATATTCTTTAAGTGTTGTTTGTTATATACAGCATCAATATTAGCCATGTCTTTGTTCTATAGTTGTTGTATTATTCAGTTAAATTAAATCCATCTATCATATTTTCTTCTGCTAATTCTTGCATGGTCTTGTCTATATCCGTTGAATGTCCGAACTCTTCTATACTTTCTCTCTGTGACATGATAGGCTTCCCTCCGTTGGCTGTAGTAAGATTTTTAATCTTATCAGCTTCGTCATTTATACTAAATGCAGTTATTTCATTTTCCACTGGTAATGCATCTATTTCTGATGCCATTCTTTCCCCTAAAGCTATTTTCAAAAATGATTTAACTACATTTACCTCTCTGTCAAAAGCTTCTAATAGTCTACCTGATTCATCTTTTACCTTGAGTTGAGCATCAATAAACAACTGTTTCCGGCTCTCTCCACTCATCGGTGTGGATTTCATACTCTCATAAGACCAATCCGGTAACTGTAACTGTGTAAAAAATGTCTGCCTTAATTCGGTTACGTAAAATTTTAAATTTTCAATTGCTTGTGTCCATGTAACATATTCCGCTTTCGCTCCTTGAGGTAATTGTATTATAGACCTTGCTTCTTTATTTTCAGATTTCTCATTGCCATAGTCAATTACTTCATCAGAAAATATAGTGAAGAGGGGCTTACTATTTTTTTCTTAAATAATTTCCGTTTCTACTCATAGACCATTCCATTTCATAAACTATTCCTGACGTATGTTCCCATATCGGTGTAGGTCTATTCACATAAATAGCCGGTATCTTACCAAGAGTGATTATTTCATCTACTTCTGTTATCCATTCACCGGCTCCGCTATTGCTCCATTTATAATGATGGTCTGCAGTGTATGTTTCAAAATAATTAGTTGTTTTATTAGCTATCCTCTTGCTATAAGCTACCGACATCGCTATCATGTCTCCATAATCATCAAAATATGGATATAATTCATCTCCATTCATTGGAGAAAAATTTTTACATCTGATTTTTAATGGAGAATTAAATCCATATAAATTATTTCTATCTTCTACGGCATACCATAACGTTAAAACTTCACATCCGGCAAATAAATATCTTGTTCTTTCAATATTAACAGTATCAATTCGATTTTTTAGGAAAATCTTCTCCATGTATGATGCGATTATTTTTTGTGTATCATTCTCCGGTTTATATATCCTTTTAACCGGAATGCCACAAATTAATTCAGACATTCTATTTACAGCCAATCTTTGCAAATCATATGTAACCCTTGTTACTGATTCAATAGTGCCATCAGGATTAGATATGTCCGGGTAAATGGCTTTATTCATTACCGGGTGTTTCTTGGGATTATACTCTTTTTCCAAACCAAATCGACCACTCCAGGATGGCATATAAATAGTTTTATTTTTCAACTCAGTTATTATCGAGTTGACATCATTGTTTGAATTAAAGATTTCTTGAATTGTCATACCTTTGTTTGTTTATATTAATATACTAATCTTGCGATTCTATCTTTGTCCGCCGGCTTGAATGGATGAGATAGATGGTAGTCTATTGCATAGCATAATACATCGACATATTCATCATGTGGTTTTGCCGGGAAACCACATACTTCATCCATAAAAGACTCGTTCCACACTCCATCAACCAATATTACTCTGCCACATTCAACACTTGGGGATACAGCATATAGTCTTGTTTCTTTACTATCTTTAGGAGATTCTGTTTTAGTCACATTAAGCCCTGTAGATTCTTTCAATTGGTCAACTACTGATATTCCATTTGCTTTAGGTTCTATTCTTAGAGACGATTTTTTATTATACCCATGTGCTCTAACATAAGATGGTAAATATCTAATCAAGTCCGGAAAATTCAATCTTTGCTTGTCGGCATGTGTAATATATAGATCATTACCTATCTTACACGTGGAAATAATACCTGTTGGGTCATTGTCGGAGTCTACTGTATAAGCAGTGTCGATAAAGAATATCATTGGTTCTCCATTATAGATTCTATTAAATTCATAAATAGAGATGTGTTTAAACCATTCTTTCTTGACTATATTTCCTCCATTAATGGTAGGGTGTTGTTGGTATAATGCAGCGAATGTACGAGGGCTCCTCTCTTCTACTTTAAGCAATCTTTCTTTAGAGTGCTTTTCTTCCCATAAAGCTTCCCCTATTTTTCTTGGATCATCCGGATTGTTATCGTCTTCTTTGATTGCCGGAATGCTAACAACCGTCCAATCATCAGGCTCACTTGCCAATAATCTCCCCGCCAAATCATCTTCATGCCATCTTGTCATGATGAGAATTTGTTTTGAATTATTATGCAGTCGAGTCAAAAACACATCTGTATACCAATCCCATATTCTATTTCTGTATGTTATAGAATTAGCTTCTAGAGCATCTTTAATAGGGTCATCAATAATTCCTAAATCAGCCGGTGTTCCGGTAAGGGAACCACACACACCTACAGCCTTATAAAAACCTCCATAATTGACAGTTTCAAACAAATCTGCATTTCTTAACCATCCCTTGCCGGATTCTCCTTTTTTCTTGCCACTTAAATATGTATCCGGGAATACTTCTGCATACTCATCGCTGTCTATAGTTCGTTGGATAGCTCTTGAGAATTGTTGTGCTAAATCTGCAGAATATGATGCTCCGACAATTTTTAGTGTTGGAAATTTCCCAAGCGCAAAAGAAGGTAATCTCCTACTTACTATTTCCGATTTTCCGTGTTGTGGTGGCAAGAAAAACATCAATTTAGATGTTGGTAAATCACCCTCTATTAGCGCTTGACACTTCTCAGCTATATATGTATGAAACCATTGCCTTGAATATGATGGAGTAAGATAATCAAGAAACACAGGGAAACGTTTTTGTGCCTCTCTGCGTTGTAATTCTTTCTCCAATATTAATAATCTCACATCCAAGTCTAAACTCATCAGCTATTTCTACTCTTATTTATTCTATCTATTTCAGCTTTTATCTCTTCTTCTGTCATCTTTTGCACCGGCAATAACGGAGAACCATCCTTACCGGTCACTTCGGTTTTAGTGGCAGCGTATAATCCAAGTAGTTTTCGTCTTTCAATCAACTGTTGTCTAATCTCTGCAATATAAGCTGTATTCCCAAGTCCTACTTGTTCTTCTTGGTAGTTTTCCAGCTTTATGGTTTGTATTTTACCACTATTACTTTCATCAGAGCCACCAGGGACTCCTACTCGTTTGTTATATTCTTTCAGCCAATTCTCTTTACTCTTTTCCCATTGGTTCCATAATTCTGCTATACAATCATCGATACGCTCTAATTCCAATTGCAATCTATCATCAGTATCTTGAATCCTTGTTTCTCTCCATTCCTTGAGAAGGTCTTGAATGTCATTGTACACCGTGCGAGTACTGCATGTAGTGTTCATCCTTGCTTTGACTTCGTCAGCAATGCGCTGCATGCTCCATCCCTTTTTATATAATTCCGAAACTATCAACATTCTACCTTGTTTAATTCTTCCCATTCGCTTTTGTGCTGTATTCTTTTTCATGTTATATCAATTCTTTAATGTTATACTTAGTCTTATCTATATATGTTAATCCTAACAAGCTACATATTGAAGATTCTTGTTCTTCCGAATATTCTATAGTTATTTTCTTTATGTTATCCGGTTGTTTTATTTCTTCTTCATGAGGTTCTTCTGCTTGCCAAATATCTACACCCCATGATTCCAAGTCTTCTGAATCCCAATTGTTAGCTAAAAGATCATAATCCCATTCACCAAATGAAGCATTGTCTGATATAATAAACTCTTTTTTCTCTTCATCACTTAATGAATCAGCTTTGATTACTTCAATCGAAGGAGCTTCAAGCCATTTTTGCCAATACTCCAATAAAGTAAGTTGCTCTTCTTTAGTTATTCGCTGATAATTCTTTGTTTGACCGGCTATTAATGTAATATCATTAATATTATAAGTAGCAATCTTAGAATATGCTCTAAGTCGCATATTGCCTCCAAGCACCATCATTGTATTATCAACAACAATAGGTCTTATTTTAATCATTTTTGGAAAAACTAGTAATCTTTCTATTAACTTGTTGAGTTTGTGTTCTTTTATTGTTCTCGGATTATTTTCGTTTACTCTCACTTCGGAAAGTTTAACAATTTTAGTTTGCATCTATGTGTATTAATTTGTAAAATTTATATTGTTGTATCTCGATGCAAATATAATAGAAAATGTTCGATTACACAAGGTAAAATATAAATATAGGTGAATTAGCGTATATTTTTTTACATAAAAGAGCCTTTAATTGCGCATTTAATGATATTTAAGGTTGACGATTGTAAAAGTTGATTAGGAGTACATCTAAACACTCTCCATCCGAGTAGGGTGGCAGTATTGTATTTGTCTATATCTCCTAAAAAACCTTTACCTCTGGTGTGCCTACCTCCGGTCCACACACCCCCTTCTACTTCGAGTGCTATTTTATACTTAGGGATAGCATAATCGAATCGCCATCTGCGAGGTTTATAAAACTGAAGTTCTTTAACACACTCAACGGCACATTCTTTAGCGATTAATTTTGTGAATGTATCTTGTTCCATAAATTTATTATTTAAACAAAGATACAAAAAAATCGCCACTTATTAGGTGACGATTGAAAACAAAATAATATATTATTTTTTATTATATAATACCCAATCGAGTACTTTGCGGTTAGCATTATCTATTTTTTGCCTGTCAAAATCTATATAAATATCAGTGACGGTGTAAGCACCATGACCGAGAGCGGCTGCTATCGTATCTTTCGGGATGTCAAGAGACGATGCTATTGTTGCCCACGTATGACGAGCCCAATAAGTAGTAAGCTCCGGAAATAATGGAGTAATTGTTTTCTTTCCTCTTTTCCCATATTCTACTTCTCCGATATTTTGCAGAGCCTTATTAAGATGCTTTGCATAATCATTATGCTTCTTATATGTATCAGCCATACAAAGCAGTTTATTATTTCCTTTGTATTTACATATAATTTCAAAAGCTTCAGGTTCAACTTTTATTGAGTATAGACGGTTGGTTTTGGCTCTATAAAATTCTACACGACCATCCATGGTAATGGTTTCAAGATTAATTAGTCGATACTGAAATTTAGTATAAATATTTGGTTATCAATAAAATAAG
>JBJECF010000011.1:22690-126911 GCA_051870785.1 Candidatus Aphodosoma sp. | reverse complement strand
TGGTCGAAAACTGGGTCAAACGCGATTTGGGTAACGCATGACGAAAACAGGAAATCTCTGAATCTGCTTTCTCAAACGAAATAATTATACCTTGTATTCCTATGAATTTACCATATTCTGAAACTTGTGGAAATTCAGAATTGGATTGTTGGAATCAGGAAAGTAATGGTTCTTCTAACTGGGCATTTGCTAATTATAATGGCAGTAGATATTATTTACAAGCTCAATATCTTGGTACTACAGATACTGTATGTCTGTTGTCTCCGGTGTTCAAGATAAACGGTTATGATTTGACTGTTACTGTGGATGGACAAAATAGTGTAAGTACCGCTGATACTGTAAATAATTTATATTATTCAGTAGATAGTGGTATTTCATATACAGCATTGTCCGGTTCTTGTTTCTATCCATCTGTAAGAGGTTTAAAACAGTTTGTTATTCCAAATACTAATGTCGGTATAATTCAATTTAAAATTGTAGGTAATTTGAGTGCCGCCGGTCAATTGTCGTTTTATGGTTTCGCCGTAGAGGAAAATTTACCATGTTCAAAACCACAATCTGTTAATATCTCAGTTTCTAATGATACAGCGGTAGTACATATTCTTGATTCAATAAATTCTCATAATCAATGGCAATATGTATGTGGTCAAGGCGATTTTGATATTAGTGTTAAACAACCGATAACCGTAGATTCGATTTTTGAATTGACAGGTCTAAATTTTTCTAATTCATATAATATATATGTAAGAACAGATTGCGGTGGTAGTTATTCTAATTGGGTTGGTCCATTCTCATTTATGACTTCATGCGGCGTTACATCTTTACCTTACCGTCAAAATTTTGAAAATGTTAGTGCTAATACCGAATTTAAAGGCAATTGTATTAATATAATTTCAGAAAATCAGGGTAATGTTGATGGCTTAATTGCTAAATCTTCTTCTGTTCCTTATGTGGATTTGGTTGCAACCACTACTTTCGCTTCTAATAAAGGATTGAATGCAATAAAGTTTGCTTCTTCTGCAGACTATAATATTTATTATTATTTGCCTGAAATATATACCCCTATTAATTATTCATACTTGTCTTTTAACTATTATTATCAGTCTTCAAGTAGTGTGTCAAGATTAGTTGTCGGTATCATGAAAGAAGATATGCCTGCTACATTTATTGATTTGTATGAATGCCCTTACACCGGTGCAGGTATCAATGATAATATTGTGCGCTTGGATTTTGGTAAAATAATGCCTTCGGGAGATTATGCCGATTATCGTATTGCATTTAAGTATAGTGCAGGCACTCATAATGCTATGGCATCTATAGATGATGTTGTGGTTACGGAAAAAGATAAATGTTCCGAATCTCCTGTTATAAAATTAACTGATGCCAACACAAATTCTGTATCTTTCTTTGCTGATTATTATGCCGATTCATTAATGGTAAAATGGGGAAATGCCGGTACTACTTTAGAAAATTGCACTTCAGTATTGCTTACAGATAGTAACGCATTTGTAATCGGTAATCTCGTTTCAGGTACACCTTATGACGTGTATGTACGTACTATTTGTGCATCCGGAAATGGTTATTGGGTTGGACCTTATACCGTTACTACTACATGTGATGCAATTGTTGTCGATGAACAGAATCCATGGAGACAGGATTTTGACCTAATATCAAGTGCTAATTATTCTATGCCAAGTTGTATGTCTATATTACTTGATGCATCTTTATCAGGAATTGTTTACCCTAACGTACAAACGATTAATAATGATAATGTACTTGTAATGAAGGAGGAAAACATCGTTGCTTTGCCTTTGTTCGACAGAAATGCCAATGAGTATCATGTGTCGTTCTATGCAAAAGGTAGAGGTAGCGTTGCTATCGGTGCCGTCGATAAATTAAATGCTGATGATTTTAAAGAGGCTGTTAAAGTAAGTGCTGATGATGAGTACAATTATTTTGACATTGATTTAAGTACATATAATATTGATGGAAAATATATCTCACTTAAATCTACTCTTGGCTCGGAAATTACTATTGATAGTTTGGTAGTATATTACGCCCCTTCTTGTTTCTCTCCAAGATTTTTAAATGTAGATTATTATGATGATAACACTGCTTCAATATCATTTGTGTTGCCTACAGAAACCGATTTTTATGAGTATTATTTAATTTCTGACAATGATACTATACAAAATAGGGGAGAGGAAGTAATTAAATCCGTTGCGTTTAATGATTTACAACCTAATACTCAATATAGTTTCGGAATTAGAAATATTTGTGGCGTTGACACCTCAGAATGGAGTGAGATTTCTTTCACTACTTATGCTATTTCATTTAAAGCTCCTTTTGTGTTGAATTTTGAAAATGACAGCCTGAATGCTTATCTGAAGTATAACTCTGATATCGATAATTACTTTATCGTAGGAAGTGATGCTAATGCCGTAAAAGCCGGAAATAAAGCACTGTATATTACTAACGATAGCTCTTCTTATCAACATACTGTCGGAATAGTAAGAGTATCTTATGTTTCTATACCTGTAATATTAACCGAGGGAACTTATTTGTTAAGTTACGATTGGAAAGCTCAAGGAGAATATTCACAAGATTATGGTAGAGTTTTCTTGGCTCCTGCCGATATGAATTTCTCTGCATCCGAATTGTATGCCGGTTTATCAGCTAATACTGTGCCTTCAGGATGTTATCCTCTCGATAATAATGCTCAATTATTGTTGTCTAATGGATGGAATAGTAAAACTATAGAGTGGACCGAGTCTGAATCTTGTGCGAAAAATATCGTTATTATGTGGCGTACAGGTACTTCTGGAGTCAATCCTCCTCTCTCTGTCGATAATATTACTCTTAACAAATTTGATTGCGTAGAAAAAGTTGCTTCAGTAAACATCATTTCTGTTGGAGAAGATTCTGTGGCATTCTCTGTAGAAAATAATCCTCTCTTACTCGATTCAATACAATATCAATTGTTGGATGAGGGCGGAGTTTGCGTTGCTACATATAGTATGAGTAATGTGAATGGCACTCCTTACGTAATCTCAAATCTAAATGCTGATGCCGATTATTCTTTAGTCGTTTCAGGCTATTGTGATGACGGAATTTCTAATTGGCAAATCGTTCACTTCCATACTTTATGTATGCCTATCCAAGTAAGTAGTACTAGCCCTTATTCCGAAAGTTTCGAGAATTTACCGAGTGGATCTACTTTTGCCGACAATTTCCATTGCTGGAATTATTCAAATACAGGTTCTTCTTATTTGCGGTTGCTGCAATCTTCATCTCTTGATTTGGCTCAAAAAGCACACTCCGGAAGTCAAGCTATGTCTTTGCTATATAATAATAAAGTAGAAATAACCGGTAAGTTCGAAATCGAACAAGGCAATTATGAATTATCATTATTTGCTATTAATTCAGTGGCTAAGGCAGAAGTTCTTGTGCTTGCAAAACTAAGAACTGATAATATCTGGGATACTTTAAGAATTCAAAATATCAATGATTATTACGAACCGATAGCTGTTCAACTTAATGTGCCTGTTACTGCAGTTTATGATATCTGTTTCGTTCTGAATAATACTATTGCTACTACCGGATATCTTACTGTCGACGATATAAATATTAAGTCTGCAAATGTGGTACGTCCTACTCAAGTGGAAATATATGATGTCTATTATAATAAAGCAAATGTAAAATGGTATTCTAATACAAACTGTCATAGAGTGCAACTTCTTGATTCAATGCAAAATGAAGTACTCGACACTATTGTATATGATATTACAGATTTCAGATTTAATAACTTGGTGGAATCAATGAAATATCAAGTGGTTATTTCTTCAATCTCAGGTAATGATTCATCAAATACCGTATGCAATACATTTGTTACTCTTTGTGCTCCGGTAGAATCTTATTCTGAAGATTTTGAATCATATGATAATTTAACTCGTCCATCTTGTTGGGAAATTCAAGGCTATAAATCAAATGGAGAGAAATATGTAATGCCGGAAAATGATCTTCAATGGGAAATATCGCAAGTTGGAAATCAAAAAGGTTTGATGTTGCACAATAGCGCCGCTACACGTCAATCAACGCATATCCTTTATTCTCCGGTATTTAGTATTGGTAATCAATCGGTAGTATCATTTGATTATTACAATAATACAACTCTCGATACTTTGAAGGTTACTATTGTAAATGAGAATAATGTAGAGTCGTCTACTATTCTTGAAGCTATTCCAAATCAAACAAATAGTAATTGGAGTCAGTTCTCTCTTGATTTAACTGAATATAACGGACAAAATATTCGTGTTAAATTCATTTCTCGTACCTCACAATCAATGAATTCTACTTATGTAGGTGTTGATAATTTCAACTTATCATGCCGTGTTGATGGCGGTGTGATAAATGATGTTGCATGTGCCGGAACTAATTATTCTGATAATGGATTTAATATTCCTTCTTCTCAATATGTTGTCGGCGATACATTGGTAAGAACACGAATTGTATCAGGCGAGAATGGCGATTGCGATACCGTATATACATTAAATCTGTACGTTCCTCAAACTATCTATACTACTATTTACGACACAATTTGTGAAGGTGATATTTATAATAACGGTCAATTTATTAATTTGTCAGTTGAAAATAGATATGTGGAAACATATACCTCTTCACTTGGCTGTGATAGTGTAGTTACGTTGTTCCTGAATGTAATAGATAGAGATGTAAATATATCTCATAGAATATGTGAAGGCGATAGTTATTATTTTGCAGGTAAATTTATATCTCAAAGTGGTGTATATAGAGATACAACATTAAATTCAAAAGGCTGTGACTCTGTTACAATCTTAACACTTATAATATATCCTAAGTATTATGAGACTAATGTTGTTGTGTGTGAAGGTACTGAATATACTTGGAATGACACTGTATTGTCTTCATCCGGATCCTATTCAAGGGTTAGTCAGAATGTTTATGGTTGCGATTCTATTAGTATTATTAACTTCACTGTTATACCTACTAATACTTATGTCACTGCTACTATTTGTCAAGGACAAAACTTTGAGTTTGGAGATGAAATACTGACAGAAGCAGGTAATTATGAACGTACAATGAGTAATAGTCTTTTATGTGACTCTATTATTCATTTGACATTAATAGTAACAGACCCTAAAGAATCTAATATAGAAGATTATGTTTGCGAAGGTCAACCGTATTATGGAAATGGGTTTAGTGTAGACACTGTTACTCAAGATACTATCTTAACTAAAGTGATACATACTATAGATGGCTGTGATTCTATAGTAACAGTATCTTTACAATTATTCCCTACAATATACCTTGATACGGTAGTTACAATTAATGAAGGCGAAGTGTATGAATTTGCCGGTAATACATATTCTATACCGGGTACTTATGAAGGTCATTTCTATACAAAAGATTATGGCTGCGATTCAATAGTAACTCTTACATTGAATGTTATTACCGCAGTGGAAACTAATAGTATATTACCAATTATTATAGCCCCTAACCCTATTTTGGGAGGACAAAGTACCTTTGTTGTGCGCGAATGGACTGCTGAAGAGCAAGAAGGTATGCGCGTGGAAGTGTTAAGTGCAGAAGGACAATTGGTAGATACCATTGAATCGTTTACTTATCCTATAGAAATCAAAGGAAACCTTGTTTCGGGAATATATATAATTAGGATAATATCCGGTACAGGAGATGTCTATGTTAGTAGGCTGGTAGTTAAGTAAGTAATTAATCGTATCGATTAATAAATAATTTGGTTGAGGCTGTGTCGTAATAGCAGTATACGACGCAGCCTCACTTTTTGTTGTCTTTAGCTTTTGATTTATTGCGGTCCGGTAAAAGTTTTGAGACGGATACGAATTAGGGTTGACATTTCTCACGAAGTATCAACCCTTTTGGTTATCTTTGTATAAGAGGTTCAAAAAGCACCTCCGGCACCTTTGCTTTTCGACTAAGGTGCCTACTTTTGTAAGAAAAAAGTCCGAAACCTGATTTTATAGGGCTTCGGACTAATCAAATAGATCATCCAATGTCAGACTGGCTTGAACTATTGATGAATGTGCATTATTGCGTATGCCGAATGTTGTAATCATAGTGGTTAAGATACCTGTACGAATATTTGTTTCGCTTACAAAGTCGGATATCCTATTTCTTATAAGTTTTTCTTCTTCTTTGGTAATGGAATATGGTAATTGAGAATATTTTATTTCGCATACATTAGTTAGCTTGTCTGCTCTTTCGATTATTAAGTCAATCTGTGCGGCAGGTTCTGATTCGCGACTTCGCCAAGAGTAGTATTCTGTATGAATGCGGTCAATGCCTAATTTCTTTTTGATTTGTGGAATATGCAACATACAGATACGCTCAAATGAGAGTCCATACCAAGTGTTCTGTATTGCCGTACCCATTGTGTTACTCCAATAGTGTTCATCAGTGGTTCCTTTATGGCAAAATTGCATATAAAATAATGTGTAAAGATCGGTGAGTTGGTATATCTGTTCTTTATGTTTGATTTTTCTCTCCCTTGTGTTATACCCTCTGATAAAGTCACAGTTTACTAATTCTTTTATGACTTTTGTGAGTGTGCCTCCTGAGGTAGTTTTTATTTTTTCGGATATTTGCTTGCGTGTTAATCCTTGTTTGCATGAAGCAAGTACTTCTATTACTTTTATATAAATATCTGAGTTCTTGAATAATGACGAATATAATCGGTTGTATTCTCGTTTCAGTTCTCCCCGTTCAGCAAAGAATAATCTGTCTATATTTGTTTCTAAATTTTTTTCTTTATCCAATAAACCCAAATAATAAGGTACTCCGCCCGTAATGCTGTATGCTTGTAATATTGATAAACGATGCCATACGAATCCGTTATTATGTAGCATCTCTTCTGTTTCTGCTAATGAAAATGGTGCCAGATGAATTTCATGAGTTATGCGGTTATGTAATCCTCCATGGCTGTCAATAAGTTTGCCAACCATCCATGTTGTAGCACTGCCGCATACAATGAGCATTATCTCTTTTTGGTCTGAAGCCCAACTGTTCCAGAAGTGCTCAAAAGCTTGGAGAAATCCCGATTTTGGTGTGTCTAAACATGGTAATTCATCAATAAATAAAACTAAGCGTTGTTCTTTCCCTATTTTTTCTTTGAGTATGGAGCGTAGGGCATAGAATGCATCTGTCCATGTTTTGGGCATTTCTTTTGCATTATATCCATAATCTTGTAGAGCATGTACGAAGTTTGACATTTGTATTTCGTTGCTAGCTCCGATAGAACCGGACATCTCGAAGCATAATTTATCACGAAATAGATTGCGTACTAAATATGTTTTGCCAATGCGTCGTCTGCCGTAGATAGCAATAAATTCTGCTTTCCCGGAGTTGTAATATTCAGTCAGTTGTCTAATTTCATCCTTTCTTCCTATGATGGTTTCCATATAAGTTGCCGTTTGTTTTGAATTACAAAGTTACAACAATTTTTCTTATCTATCAAATATTCTATAGCCAAATCGATAGATTTTTTTATGATATGGCTAAAAGATAAGTTATTCTACAGCCAAATTGATAGATTTTTTCATGATATGGCTAAAAGATAGTCTATCTTACAGCTAAATCGGTAATTTCTATCTTCTTTATTGCTGTTCGGTAAATACAATATAATATAGCCCGAAGTCCAAATAATAAGGGCTTCGGACTAATATTTTCTATTAATTTTTACAGATAAAAGTGCAATTGTTTGTACATTATTATTGTAACATTATAGCCTTATTTGTGTGTAGTTGTTCTGCTTCGATAGTATAACTACATAAACAAAGGATATGCACTCTGAGCATATCCTTTGTTGTGTTTGAGTATCTTGATTAAACAGAAGCTAATTAGTTTTGAGCTTCTACTGATACGTATGATCTATTGTTGCGTTTTTTGCGGAAAACAACGATACCATCGATAAGGGCAAATAATGTGTGGTCTTTCCCCATACCAACGTTTTCGCCTGGATTGTGTACTGTGCCACGTTGACGAACTATTATGTTACCTGCTTTCGCAAACTGACCACCAAATACTTTTACGCCAAGTCGTTTGCTTTCTGATTCACGACCGTTCTTTGAGCTACCTACTCCTTTCTTGTGTGCCATTTCTTTAGTGTTTTAATAGTTTTACGCTTTAATTTCTTTAATCATTAACTCTGTAAAGTTTTGACGATGTCCGTTCAATTTACGGTATCCTTTACGACGTTTTTTGTGGAATACGAGTACTTTCTCACCACGTACGTGTGATACAACTTCTGCTACCACTTTTGCTCCTTCTACTGTTGGTGCTCCTACGGTGATTGTGCCGTCGTTGTCAATCAACAAAACTTTATCTAACTCGATTTGTGAGCCTCTTTCGGCTTCTTCCATGCGGTGCACAAATAATTTGCGTCCGGCTTCTACTTTGAATTGTTGTCCTAAGACTTCTACAATTGCGTACATTTTATTTGTTTTATTTGTTTTAGACGGGGAGGTGAGGGCGCTAACTCTTTGTGAATTAGTAGAACTGCTTATTTACCTCTGTGCGAATTTCGAATTGCAAAGTTAGTGCTTTATTTTGATTTGACAAAATATTTTTGTAGTATTTTTTACACTTCTTCGAATATCTATTATTTCATAATTTTTTCGTTACCCGATATTTTGATTTAAAAGTGGTTTCTATTGGCTTTACTTCGTCTTAAAATTCAAATTTGGCTCCTATTGATATACAGCGTTCTGCACTATAAGATTGCCATACGTCGTAATTGAGCTTGTCGGAGAATCCTACAAGATTTTTGCCTTCTAAAAATATCGTTACCGGCTTGATGTTGTATGATATACCTATGTTTAAATCGTAGATGTTTTTCATTAATTTTCTACTCCATGGTTCTTCGGATGCTGGGTCGTGATAGTATCTGCCATAGGCAAAATAGAAATCGGCATATATATTAAGTCCTTTATATGGATTCATATTAAATCCGGCTGTTGCTTCGGCTATCGGGCGGTGAACTATTGATATCGACATATTCATCGGTATGTACATGTGGTAGATGCCGGAAGCATAGAAGTTGTATTTATCTTTTAGGTTATAATTTATTCTTCCTCCTACATTTACTGTGTGTGAATATGCATTTTGTTGTGCTTCAAACATTCTGCCGTTATTGATAAATTGATATTCGCTTACTACATATTTATATTCGGCAAATATATTTATAAGCATTCCGTTTACCGGCTTTATCATCAATCCTAAGTAAGGCTTAACAGGTACGTAATGATTATATTCAACATCAGAATAAGGGTTGAAATAGCGGTTGGCTTCAAGGAGTTCGTATTTGCTTACGTTGTGGTACTCTCCGGTTACTCCTCCATATACGTTCAAGAGTTTCTTGTAGTTGTAATTTACTTGTATATCAGGCATTGCATTTACTTTCCAATGCTTCATAAATGCAAAATAAATTTTAAATCCGAGGCGGAAATCTATATTATTCCATCTCATAATATATGCAGGTGCGAGTCCTAAATCCACATTGTTATAATCTTTTCGGTATGTAGAGTCATTGCCTTTGGTTTTGTTGTAGAAATTGGTTGACAAAGAAAGCCCTACTTCCAAATCGTTCTTTCCAAATGCGTGTGACATCTTGCCGTTCAGGTCAAGCAGATGCTCATGGATATTCATGTATTGGAGGAACATGGCTCTATATCTGATATTTGCATCGTAGTTCCATCCATCAATAGCCTCTAAAGAGCGGAGCCCTAATTCCGCTTTTATTTTGTGTATGCATTGCATCTCCGGTAGTAAAGAGTCTTTACGCATTTCGCATACTACCGATTCTGCTGTCTTATTCATATGTATAGAGTCCATCCCCCCGTAATAAGAATAGTAATTATTATCGTATCCTATTGAGGAATAAATCTCTTGATTTCCTCTGAAGCGGTGGCGGTAATCCATCTCAAATTTGGTGTCAATAGTGATATGGTCGTCGAAAGGCGAATTTTTGATGTCGTAATAAGCATCATGGTCGAGGAAGATGGATAGGTCGGTACTATTACTCTTTATTATCGGATAGAAGAATTCCGCATCCCAATTAAGGTAATATCCGGCTCCGATGAGTGCATACCCTTTACTTGGCTCTTTGTGCTTTAAAACGTTCTGATTTTGAGGTGCAAGAGGGTAGAATATCGATTTCGGTGTCACTTGGTTTGAGTAAGTAGAATAGTTTACACTTGTAGGTGTAATGGTGTATTCTTGTGCTTTGTATTCTATATTGGAGCGCTTACTCTCTTTGATGTCAGGCGTATATTCTTTTTCTATTTGTATGTCACGATTAATTATCGCAGTATCTTGTTTCTCTTTGGTTTGCTGACCGAACAAAGAGATAAATACGAATGATGCTATGATTGTTGATAAGTATTTTTTCATCTTGCGAATATCTTTTTATTTAATAATACCTTCTTGTTCTTTCTCGGTGATAATGTTCATACGGTCGGAAGTGAGCGTTTGAATGTCATCGTCTGCTGTATAATTCTCTTGAATGGAGAGCAGGAATTGTTTTGCAGAAAATAGATCTTCCTTGGCAAAATATATGTCTGAGTAGAGGAGCAGACATCTTGCCACCCAATATTGGTGTGTGGTGCCCTCTTCGATAAATTCGTTGATGAGTTTCTCGGCTTTACTGCTGTCGTTATTATCGAAATAGTATTGTGCAAGCAGGTATTTAGCTTCGGCTCCGGTTTCGTAAGATATGTCACTGCTGAGCTCTTGTAAATCGGTGATAGCATTGGATGTTTCGCCGATGGCGATATATGCTTTTGCTCTGTTGTATCTTGCTTCTCTGATGATATTCAGGTCGGAAGAGATATCGTTGATAATCTCGTTTGCAATATATATCGTAGATTGATATTGGTTTGTGAAGTAGCTGCAACGGAGCACTCCGAGGCGTGCAATGGCTCTGTTTTCCGAAATACTTGCAGCACTGAGTAGCATCTCGAAATAATCTTTTGCTGCTACATAGTTCTTCATATCGTATGAGATGCCGGATGCTCTAAGCAGTGCACTTTCGTAATAGGCATTTCCTTCGAGCGATGTCAGTTTGTCGTAATATAGCAAGGCTTTGTCGTACTGGTTAAGATTGTAGTAAGATTCTGCAAGGTAGTATTGCGCGGATATGCAGTTGGCTGTTTGGTTTTCGCAATATTTATATATGTAGTTGTTGAGCGAAGTGATGGCTTTGCTATATTCGCCACGTGCAAAGACTTTCTCCGCTGCAAGGAAGCTGATGGAGTCTTCTTCGCTATGCTCCATAGTAGAAATTGTTGAGCCTGACATCGTTTCGCGGTATGCTAAATACTCGTCGACTCTGTTTTCTTCGATGTATAAATTCTTCAAGCTCTCTAAGGCAACGCGGGTCTCTTCGCTTGTAGGGTATTGTTCTACTACGTATTTGTAAGATTGTATTGCATTGTCGTTTTGACCCATAATACTATAGAGCATACCTATTTCGAGTGATGCCTTACGTGTAAGACTGCTTTGCGGGTGTTGCTTCTGTAATTTGCGGTACGCGCTGATAGCTTCGGAGTTCTTCTCTTGTACCACATAAGTACGTCCTATTTCGTAGTAAGCATCATCGGCATAGTCACCATTAGGATATTTTGTTGC
This sequence comes from Candidatus Aphodosoma sp., assembly GCA_051870785.1. Lineage (GTDB taxonomy): Bacteria > Bacteroidota > Bacteroidia > Bacteroidales > Paludibacteraceae > Aphodosoma. The sequence continues at coordinate 115,214 of JBJECF010000011.1, read as the reverse complement.
AAGGGTGTTCAGCGTTTTTATCTTTTGGTCGTATTTCTTTTGAAGACCTAATATAAATGCATTTTGATACATTGCATAGTCGGCGACAGGAGATGCACTCGGCGTTTTAGAATAGTATTCTTTTGCTTTCTCAAAATTTCGCTGATAGAAGTAGCAGTCGCCGATACGATTGGTTACATCGGCATATTGGCGTGTGCCGGAGGCGTTGTCTATCTCTGTATATCTTAGGAAATATGGTAGTGCAGAGTTGTATTTCTTGCCTTCGAAGTAGGTGTAACCCATCGTGTAGTAAGCATTATAGAGTTGGTTGGCTGTTTTGCGTTGTGGTGATTCAAGGAATGTGTTGATGTCGCGTTGTGCCTTTCCCGGCTCTCCGGCTCTATAATAGCATTCTCCCCTCCATAGGTATGCTTGTGACGAGAATGAGTTTTTGCTGTAGAGTGAAATAGATTGTGTGAACCAATTTTCGGCTACGGCAAAATTACTCTTTTGAAATTCAGACACTCCCATTTGGAATAATGCTTGCTCTTTTGCTTGTAGTAATTTCGGCGTAAGGTTGCTTATCTTAGATATGGATTGTAGCGCTTCGGCATAGTTCTTATCGCTGATATACGCGTCTGCCATACGCTCTAATATGTCGTCGGCATGTGATGAATTCGGGTATTTTTGTATAAATTTCTCAAAGGCTTTTATTGTTTCTCCGAATGGTGCTTTGCTTTCGTAAGTGGCTAATGCATAGTTGTATAATGCTTCTTCTTGCAATTTCTTGTCAAAGTTTTGTTGCGAACAATTTTGAAATGCCATTCGGGCATTTGACGGCTGATTTAATTTTAAGTAAGAGTGTCCGATAAAGATATATGCGTTTTGTGATAGCGAGTCCTGCTCTGTAGTTACGCGTCCTAATGCTCCTATGGCATTGGAGTATTTTTGCTTCATATAATAGCCGATGCCAAGCATATACATGTCGGCTCGTTGAATTTTTTCTTCGTTATTGGAGTATTTGCTGAGGTAAATAATTACGTCATCCCAATTCTGTTGATGGTAAGAGTTCTCACCTAAAATACGATAAGCCTCTGTTTTGTACTGACTTTTAGGGTATTTTGCGAGTAATTCTTTGCCGAGTTTTACGGCTTCCGATCTGTATCCTATTTGGTCGTAAATCTGTAGTGAATGGAATTGTGCCGCTTCGTAATATTTGCTCGATTCATCGATATTGATAAAACTCTCTAATGATGGTTTGTAGTTCTTCTGGCAGAATTCAGAGTAAGCATAGTAGTATTCCGCATCTTTGGTGTATGGATGCCCGTATTCTTTTATCGATTTAAAGGTTTTACTGGCTGCCGAGTATTGCTTGAGCATCAGTTGACTGTATCCCATCGAGAAGAGATAATCTTCTTTGTCGGTCTCATCAAGCTGTTTTTGTTTTACTTGTCCGTATTTTTTTAGCGTTTCGCTATAATTCTTTTTGTCGTAATAAATGCGACCCACCATATAATATACCTTGGAGCGCATCGGAGAATATGGATATTTTTCTAAATATTTTTCTAAAACATCCAATGCATCAGCGCGTTTCAAATAGTAGCTGTTTGCCGCAATATAATATTCCGCATCTGCTTTTATATCAGCCTCCAATAGCGGGTTCTGAAGTACTTTTTGAAAATAATCGTAACTTACACTATATTGTTTTTCGAAATACAACTCTTTGGCAATGTCAAAATCTTTGTTACAATAACTGTGATCTTGCGTTGTTTGAGAATGTAAAATATTGATAGATAGTGCGATAATAGAAATAAATATTATACTTCTTTTCATTGTAAAATTATGTTGCTGTTAGTATTATTTTATCTTGCAAATTTAAAATTTTTTTTTGACAGTGGCAAATGTATTTTAAATCAGCTTGACGTATGTCAGTTTTTACGTTTGGTTTTATATCCCATATCGGTAAGTAGGGAGGTTACTTTTTCTCTAAAATCGCCTTGTATTATTATTTTACCATCTTTTGCAGCACCTCCTACCCCGCATTTGGTCTTTAGGGTTTTTGCAAGCTCCTTTAAATCTTCTTCTTTGCCCTCAAACCCTGTTATCAACGTAACACTCTTGCCTCCACGGTTGCGCTTGTCAAGTTCGATATACAACTTCTGTGATTGCGGTGACGGAGTTATTATCTCTTCCTCTTCTTCCATTTTAAATTCCGGATTGGTAGAGTAGGCAAAACTTAATTTGGATTTCCAATCTTCCATACGTTTTATTGCTGTTATAATTTACATTGCAAAGATACATCTTCTTATTTAATTACGTAGCTTATGTGCTGAAAATTATCCTTATGCCTCTTTTGTAGCATCTTTTATTTATCGGAAAGAGTATTCATTTTCTTTGATTTTGAGGTAAAAATTATGGTCAATAATTTCTTCTTTCATGAAAAAATTGTAACTTTGCAAATTGTAATGTAGAATAATAAATGTATGCCTACTCATTTTTTTAAAATTCCGGAGCCTTCGTTGAGGCGGTTGCCTTGGTATTTAGCATATGTTAAACTCGTTAGAAATCAAGGAGAAAAGTCAATTTCAAGTACTCAAATAGCTCAAAAAATAGGTGTCGATGCTTCGCAAGTTGCTAAGGATTTGTCGTACGTGAATATATCCGGCAAAACCCGCGTGGGGTATGATATCGATATGCTGGTACGTGCCTTGGAAGATTATCTCGGCTTTGTAAATTCTCACCCCGCTTTCGTCTTTGGCGCAGGCTCGCTCGGTTCCGCTTTGATGCATGATAACGGTTTGAGTCAGTACGGGTTAAAACTCGTTGCCGCCTTCGATGTCCGTCCCGAAATTGTAGGTACTCATATTAATAGTATCCCTATTCAACATGTGAATAATTTCCTTCAAATACAAGAAGATATGCAGGTGAAAATCGGTGTGCTTACTGTGCCTGTAGAGATGGCTCAGTCTGTTGCCGACTTGATGATTGCCGGCGGTATCAAAGCTATATGGAATTTTACTCCGTTCCGTATCCGAGTGCCTGCCAATATCGTGGTGCAAAACACTTCTATGTATTCTCATCTTGCCGTGATGTATAATAGATTAAGAGAAGAAATTCAACTGGAAAACAATGATTTAACCGACGATTAGTTATGAAGATTATTTGCGTGGGATGGAATTATCCGAAACATAATGAGGAGATGAATAGATTTAATCTCCCGGCAGAACCTACTATTTTTCTAAAACCGGATTCCAGTTTACTTCGTGATAATAAGCCTTTTTTTATTCCCCGTTTTTCAAATCAAATAGAGCACGAGATAGAAATTGTGGTGCGTATTGATAAACTCGGGAAAAATATTGAGGAGCGTTTCGCTCATAGATATTATTCGCATATTGCTCTTGGTGTTGACTTTACTGCTCGTGATTTACAGAATAAATTCAAGGATGCCGGCCAGCCTTGGGAGCTCTCTAAAGGCTTCGATAATTCTGCCGTCATTAGCGAATTTTTCCCTATTTCAGAGTTCGGTAATATAAACAATATCAATTTTGAACTTTATAAGAATAGTGTCCTAGTGCAAAAAGGCAATACATCGCAAATGCTCTTCTCTGTAGATAAAATTATAGAGTTTGTAAGTAAATATTTTACCCTCAAAATCGGCGACCTTATCTATACCGGCACACCTAATGGTGTTGGTGCTGTGGCTATTAACGATAGATTGGAGGGCTATATCGAGGGCAATAGATTGCTCGATTTTTACGTTAAATAATTATGCTCGGAGTAATTAAAAAATATTTACCATTATATTTTCTGTTGTCGGTATTCTCTTTTTTTTCGTTGAATGCCACAAATGTCTATGCTCCGAATTCAGTACTTGCTTCCGGAAAATGGTATAAAATCTCCGTCAGTGAGACCGGTGTTTGTATAATTACTTACGATGAGTTGCGCTCTTATGGCATTTCAAATCCCGCAAATGTTAGAGTTTTTGGCTATGGTGGCAATCAATTGCCCGAGTGTTTTTCTTCCGACTTTTTCGATGATCTACCTGAAGTGGCTGTTTATAAATTCTTAGGTGATGATAATAAATTTGGCCCAGGTGATTATATATTATTTTACGCCCTTGGTCCCGTTTCTTGGTCGGTAAATACCTCTTCAAAATCTTTCTCTCATACATATAATACCTATTCTTTTACGGGTAACTATTTCATCACCTGTGATATAAATGGCGAGGCAAAACAAATTTTACGTGCCGAGAATGCTACTACAAGCGGTGTTGTCGCCGATAAATATGTGGATAAATTTCTTCACGAAACCGAGCAATATAATATATGTAATTCCGGTAGAAAATTTTTGGGTGAGATGTTTAATCAGTCGCAACTATCGCGCGTTATCACTATCAATCCAACGGATATAGTGGCGGAAGATACTGCTTATATCCGTTTTCGCTTTGCCCATGTGGCATCTTCTGCCGCCAATATGTCGGTTACTATCAATAATACCAAGGTGGGTGACTTGCCTATAAATGCTTTACCAGTAATAAATTATATCCATGGTGTGGATGCTGAGGGTATCTTTCCTTTTATTCCTAATAGTGGCAACCGTTTCAATGTCAATTTTCAGTATTCCAATTCTTCTTCTACCGCGTATCTCGATTATTATGAATTGATATATCATCGTTACCTCGTTAAGAGAAGTGGTACTCCCCTATATTTCAATAATTTACTTTATTTGAATGGTGGTGATGTGTGCGATTTCCATATTTCTTCTACAGATAATAATTTGATTGTGTGGGAGGTTACTGATAATACTAATTTAAAAGAGCTTAAGTGTAGTGTTGCGGGTAATATCGTTGTTGCTTCCGATTCTCTCGATCGTTACCGCGAATATGTGGCTGTGAATCCGATTAATGATAATTTTATTTCTGCAAAATTTGTCGGTGTTGTTGAAAATCAAAATTTGCACTCTCTAATGCAAGCAGATTTGGTAATTATTACTCCGGAAGAATTTGTTTCTCCCGCTCGTCGTCTTGCTCAAGCTCATGAGTATTACGATGCTCTTACAGTTGCTGTGGTTACCGACGACGAGGTATATAACGAATTTTCTTCCGGCACTAAGGATGCTACGGCTTATCGCAGATTAATGAAGATGCTCTATGATAAGGCTACTGATGAGTCTGCCCGCCCTAAATATCTGTTATTGTTTGGCGACGGCTCTTTCGATAATCGTGAAATATTGAAAAATAATACTTCATTAGATATTTATAAGTTACTCACTTATCAATCGGAGGCCTCTTTTTCTGATGTCGATTCTTACACTACTGACGATTATTTTGCCCTTTTAAAAGATGGTAGTGGTGCTGATGTTGTTGCCGATAAAATGGATATCGCTGTTGGTCGCATCCCGGTTTATGATTTAGACCAAGCCGAGAGTGTGGTGAATAAGATTGTCCGTTATATAGCTGATGAAGATCTCGACGATTGGAAAAATATTGCTATCTATCTGGCTGATGATGGAGATTTTAACGAGCATATTCGAAGTGCGGACACTGTTTGTAATTATACTCAAAAGTTATATCCCGAACTACTCGCGCGTAAATTATATTTCGACTCTTACAAGCAAGAGGTTACCTCTACAGGCGAGTTTTATCCTTCTCTTAGAAAAGAATTCCTCGACTATGTTCAATCCGGCGTGTTGATGGTGAACTATAACGGTCATGGTGGAATTTATGGATGGGCTAATGAGCAAGTACTTACTACCGAAGATATAGATAATTTTTATAATACGAGGTTACCGCTTTGGGTTACAGCTACATGCGATTTCTCTCGTTTTGATAATTTTCTTGTCTCCGCCGGAGAGAAGTTACTTACTAACCCAAAAGGGGGTGCTATGGGATTGGTATCTACCACGCGTACTGTGCTTTCCGCTCAGAATACTGCTTTAAATCTCGCTCTGGTGAAGTCTCTATTACAGATAGATTATAGCTCGTTACGCCCTATCTCCGTAGGTGACGCTCTTCGTCTTGCAAAGAATAGCCTTGCGAATAATTACGATTCAAACAGATTGAGTTTTATTCTTTTGGGCGACCCTGCTGTCTCTCTTAATTATCCTTCTGCTCGTAAAGTGGAAATAGACTCGGTAAATGGTATCCCGGCTTCGATTATCGATACTGTCGGTGCCCTCGATATAGTCCGACTGTCCGGTAGAATTACCGATTCTACTACCGGAAATACAGATAATAACTTTAACGGCTTTGTAAAAATCACTTTTTTCGATAAGGAGGAGTTGATTACTACTCTGAGTAATGATGGTGAGTCCGCTTCCCCTGCATTTACATATAAATATCGCTCAAATCCTATTTACTCCGGTAAAGTTGCTGTGACAAATGGTACTTTTAATGCCGAGTTTATCATCCCTAAGGATATCAGGTATAATTTTGGGAAGGGGCGTATAGTGCTATATGCAGCCGACTCACTACAGTTGGTTGATGCTAACGGAATTTTTGAAAATATAGTAGTGGGAGGAGAGAATCAAGATGCCCATTTGGAGAATGACGGTCCTTCAATAAAACTTTATCTTAATACTCCATTCTTTAATGATGGAGATAAGGTAAATAGTAGTCCGCTCTTTATTGCAGAGGTAAATGATGAGAGTGGAATAAATACTATAGGTAGCGGTATCGGTCACGATATAATTGTTCGCCTCGATGACGACCCTCAATCAGAGGTGGTACTAAACAGATATTATCAATCCGATCTAAACTCTTATACCTCAGGTACTGTCTTTTATCAATTTAACGATTTAACCGTCGGTAAACACAAACTCTTTTTCCGAGTGTGGGATATGCAAAATAATCCTTCTTCTGCTGAAATCTCTTTTATTGTTGATGAAAAAAACAAGATAAAATCTTATGAGGCTTTCGCTTATCCTAATCCGGCTTCAGATATTGCCAATTTTGTAATATCTCATAACCGACCGAATCAGCCTGTCTTCATTAAAGTATTTATTTATAGTGTGACGGGTGAGATGTTGTGGAGTTCTTCTGCCGATGTTGTTTCCGATAATTCTTGCAATATTGTATATCATTTTTCAGTAAATGATGCCAATTTATACGACGGAATTTATCTCGTAAAAATCTTATTAATAGATAGTAATGGAGATAAGACCTTTAAATCTTTAAAATTGTTTGTCCGTAAACAATAATTTTATTACCTTTGCGTTTTGAAAAGAAAAAGGGTTGATTCGATATTTTTTATCGGTTGAACGTAGCGTTTTTTGCGCTATTAGATGCAATTCGCTACATATGCTTTTTTTCTTAAACTATAGTAAATAATATTTTAATATAATCTTTTATGAAAAAAACTTTGTTATCATTGATGATGTTATGTGCCTCTGTTATCCTTTTTGCACAATCAGAGGGTAGTGCAGGTGATTATGCGTCATTGAACCCATTAGTAACAGGTGTACCTTCGTTGTCAATCAATCCGGATGCCGTTGGTGGCGGTATGGGTGATGTAGGTGTTTCTACAAGTAGTGATATTAATTCACAATTCTGGAACTCATCCAAATACGCTCAAAATGCAAGTAGTGCAGGTTTCGCATTTTCTTATACTCCTTGGTTGAGAAGATTAGGTATTAGTGATATTAACCTTGCTTACCTTGCCGGTTATTATACACCGAGTAAAGCCGCCGGTACTATCAGTGCCTCTTTACGCTATTTCTCTTTAGGTCAAGTAGTGCTTCGTGAGAGCCCGGATGCTATCGGTATCACTGCCAACCCTTACGAAATTGCTTTCGACCTCGGTTATTCTCGTATCCTTGCCGAGAATTTCTCTATGGGTGTTGTTCTTCGTTTGGTGGCTTCCGATTTAAGTGCTAAAAACGACCCTAACTATTATACCGGTTATGCTTTTGCTGCCGATATCAATGGTTACTATAATTTACCTATCGATATTAACTCCGGTACTTCTTACTTCCGCTTCGGTTTTAATATCTCAAATATAGGTACCCGTATTACTTATGATAAGGGAGATAACTACAACCTTCTTCCATTAAATCTTCGCTTGGGTGTTTCTTACCTCGTTCCTTTCGATGATTTTAACCGCTTACAAATCTCTTTGGAAACAAATAGAACAATGGTACCTTCTCGCCTTTCTCGCTTTACTGAAGGTTTCGACCCTAACGATGAAAATACTTGGTCAATGTCTGCTGAACAATATAATAACATCTCCGTTATGCGCGGTCTCGGTATGTCATGGTGCGACGCCCCGGGCGGTTTCGCAGAAGAGATGAAAGAGTTCAATTGGGCTGCCGGTCTTGAATATGCTTATAACGAGCAATTCTTTGCTCGCTTCGGTTATAATAATGAGGCTCGCATAAAAGGTAATCGTAAATATTTTACCTTCGGTGTCGGCTTCAGATTGTCTGCTTTCAAACTCGATGTAGGCTACGTATTATCAGCCGTACAAAGCAATCCTCTCGACCAAACTCTCAGATTCTCTTTGGCATTTGACGTAGATGGTATCAAGGCTTTAGCTGATAGAAATAAATAATGATATAATATGTTTTATTTTATGGCGAGGATAGTGTGTTTCTCGAAACATACTATTCTCGCTTTCCGTTTTTTATGAATGCTTTTCGTATTGGTATGGGGTATGATGTGCACCGTTTGGTGCCGGATAGAGACCTCTTTATTGGTGGCGTGAAAATAGATTATCAGTTTGGCTTGCTTGGCCATTCCGATGCCGATGTACTTATTCATGCCATCTGTGACGCTATTTTAGGTGCCGCCAATTTACGCGATATCGGGTTTCATTTTCCTGATAATGACCCTACTTATAAAGGTGCGGATAGTAAATTGCTCCTCGCCGAATGCGTTAAATTGATTAATAAAAAAGGTTATGTTGTTGGTAATGTCGATGCTACGGTTTGTGCCGAACAGCCTAAATTAAACCCTTTTATCCCTCAAATGCAAAGTGTACTTGCCGATATTTTAGAAGTGGATGCCGATAATGTTAGCATTAAGGCCACTACCACTGAGAAACTTGGCTTTGTAGGCAGAAAAGAGGGTATTGCTGCTTATGTCGTTGCTCTGATTTGCAAAATAAATTAACTGCAACTTATCTCCGAAGTTCCTTCATGATATTATGAGCCATTTGATAAAGTCTTTTGTGTCTTCAAAAAACGATTATCTGAAAAACGATACGTTTGTGGTAGATTCTCCCTCTTTTGTAGAGAATTACCCTTCTCACGTCGTGTCGTCTTCGCCTTTTTCTTCTCTCGAGTGGCTTAGATTATTTATAATATCAAAAAAATATGTTGCAGTGCACGTTACGGTATGGGATGGCAAAAAATGTATACTAGTTCAGCCTTTGCTGATTTGTAATTTCATGCCTTCGTTACCTCATTCTTTCGGTTCTTACTGTGTGGCTCCTTGTATGCCTGCATTTGTCGATAAAATTGATGATGTTGATAGAGTTTCTGCTTTTAAATTGCTTTTGGATTACTTGTCGCAACAATTGCAACGTAAGGTGCTTTACACTGAATTCCGACATTTCTCTATCGATAATATGTTTCATCAATGCTTCCGAAATGTCAATTTTAATTCTCTTAATTGGTGTAATGTTAAATGCGATATATCCGATGAAAAATTGGATGTTAATATCTCTAAATCGAAAAGAAAACAGATTAGACGCACGTTTAACTCGGGTGCTATGGTCGTTTTTTCTCCTTCGGAGAGCATGATAGAGCAGTATTATAATATACAGAAGCGTTTATATGACAAGATTCGTCGCCCATTACCCGAATTGCCTGTATTTAAGTCACTTGCCACTTCGTTACTTGGTTTGGTTTCCGTGATACTTGTCGATAATAATGTCGTTGGCGGTTGCTCTTGTTTTATTCAAGATAACGTAGTCTATTTCTGGTATATAGCTTCCGATTCGATGGAATCGAAAAATATATATTCTGATGCTACATTATACTATTCCGTGATGACGCATTGTGCCGAAAAAGGTATGACAGTTGCTGATTTCTTAGGTGGTGGCTCTATCGAGAAAGAGTATGGTGTGAGGCGTTTTAAATTATCTCTGGGTGGAAAATTATTCGCTGAATATAGATATAGAAAATATATGTGCTTATGATAAAGAAATTTACTTCTTTTATTTTACTTTTTTTGTTAGTTACTGCTTCTCTTTTTGCTGATGATGTGTCGGTGAATTATTTTTCTTTCGAGCAACAAAATGCTGTTGTAGTTGGAGAAGTGCTTTTGGGTCAAACTTCAGAACGTCAATTAGGTAGTGATGATGCCGACAATGATGGTATTTGTGTAGATGAGATGCTTACCGATAAAGATGCTTCGCTTCAAGTCCTTAAGGGCGAAGGAGAAGTGCTCTCGGGTAATGATGTCGACGTGGTTGAGAATCTTTTTACTAATAGAGCTCCCGTATTTATGAATGTGGCTCTGGGGTACAATCATTCGTTGACAAACGGCCATGGCGTGTTGGCTGATATTGCTTTAAATTATACACCTCGTAGATGGGTAGAACTATTCGGTGGCATCAGTGTAAATACATGGAATATGTATACAGCTTCGCTTCGTGGCGACTTCAGATGGTGGCTCTCCGATTCTCGAAATCTTGCCCTACGAAATCAATATCTCTATAATATCTATGTAGATGATAATTTTCAACGCTTTAATATGTCGTTGGCACTTGCATACGATCAAGAGTATTTTTATATTGCGGCAGGTGGATATGCTCAATTTTTTACTCCGATATTTTCAAAATCAAGTGAGCGCTCTTACATTTGGGAGCCCGGTTTTATTTATGATATACGTACTAGTATTTTTAAGAAAAACCATGTGTGGAATTTAGGTCTGCAAGTGACTAATATTCTGCCTTTCATTATCGAGCGTTCGTATATTCCTATTTTTGTTCTTAATGCAAATTATCGCCTACTTGGTGAAGGCGAAAATAATTTCAATATCTTTGCTCAGCTGGCATGTCAGCCTGCAGGCATCTTTCATATTTCTGCTAATTATTATTCTGTGTTTTTTAAAATCGGTTTGTCATGCGTTATTTGATAAATTTCTTAATTCTCATTTTGTTAACCTCTTGTAGATACGATTTCGCAGGTTTCGTCTCTCCACCAAGTAAGACGGTAGAGACTCGTTTTGAAGAGTCCATGCAGTTGAATACTTCAGATACCGTTATCTCTCTTCCTTCTATTTCATATCAGATGGCTTTTTGCTCGGATGTGCATGTGAACGATAGAGCGCATAATCTACATTTGTTTTTAAATGAGGTAAAGAAGAATAAAGATATCTTGGCTACAGCTATCTTGGGTGATATTACTGATATGCCGGGTGGTATGTTTATTGCTAAAGATACTATTACTTCTGCAAACTTCGATATCCCTATAAAGTATGTGGTGGGTAATCATGACCTTTATTTCGACCAATGGGAAGACTTTAAAGAGTGCTTCGGTTCTGCTTCTTATTATTTTATTATGCAATCTGATACTGTTTCTGATTTATTCATTGTACTCGATTCGGGTAGCGGTACTATAGGGGAAAAACAGTTGGTTTGGCTCGAGGATATCTTAAAAACGCGTCGCTCGCTTCATCGCCATTGTATTGTATTTACTCATACTCATTTCTGGGATTCGGAAATGTCTCAGTTTCCTACCGGTAATTACCCTGTGGAGGAGACAGCCGTATTGACTAATCTGTTCACAAAATATGGTGTCGATTTAGTGTTGTCTGGCCACGACCATAAAGCCGAAGTTAAGATGTTCAATGATGTATGCTATATCGTTACTGATGCTATTCATGATGGCGTGGAAAAATGGTCGTATCTTATAGTGAAATTCGACGATAAAATAGACTACACTTTCTGCAATATGTAGTTGATTATAATGTTTTTATGGAAGATTTATTGAAAGAATTGTGCTATTGCCCTAAGTGTGGAAGTTCTCGTTTTCCTACTATTGATATAAGAGCAAAAAAGTGCAACGACTGCGGGTTTGTTTATTATAAAAATGCAGCCGCAGCCGTTGCCGCTATATTTTTTAATGAAAAGGGAGAACTGTTGATGACACGTCGTGCGTTTAATCCTGCTCGTGGAAAACTAGATTTGCCGGGTGGATTTGTGGAGTTTGACGAAAATGCCGAGTGCGCTCTTCAACGAGAAATTAAAGAGGAATTGGGTGTGAATATAGTCAATTCAAAGTACCTTTTCTCGGCTCCGAATAGGTATCTTTTTGCAGATTATACGGTGTTTACTCTCGATTTATTCTTTTTAGTGTCTTTCGATTCTGATGAGTTTAAACCGAACGACGATGTAGCCTCTATTGAATTCGTAGATTTGAATACATTGGATATCAACGAAGTAGGATTGAATTCTATTAAAACTGCAGTGATTAAAGTGCTAGAGTTGAAATCAGTAATTCAGCCAAAGCCTGAATAGCTGCGACCTGTGTTCACTGATAATTATCTCTTTATCATATTTAGGTCGGATTATTAATTTAATTTTTCCTTTGAAGTAAGGTATGGCTTTATCGATACTGTCTATATTGATAATTATTTGTCGATTTACTCTGAAAAATATTTTTGGATCTAATTCTTCTTCTAACTTATTGAGTGATAACGGTATGACGTGCTCTCTACCATTAGGAGTCACCGCAAAAGTTATCTTGTTCTCGGAATGAAAATATGATATCGTGTCTACATCCAACGCCCACAGCTCATTGTCGCTTGAAATCATAAAGCGATTTCTGTATTTTTTCTCTGCATTTTTTAAAGTTTGCAACAATATCTCTATTCTATCATCTATTGACGAAATCTCTTGAATTTCTCTTTTTTCGAATTTTTCTATAGCCTCTTTTAATCTATCAGCTTCAATTGGTTTTAATAAGTAATCGATACTGTTGACGGAGAAAGCCTTTACTGCGTATTGATCGTATGCAGTAGTGAAGATTATTCTCGATTGTGGCTTTGTAATCGATAGAAAATCAAAAGCATTACCATCGATTAAATGTATATCCAAAAAAATAATATCAGGGTGTTTATGTTTTTCAAACCAATTTATGGCCTCTTCTACGTACCCCGGTATTGTGATGATATCCCATTTCGGTCGTAAATTTTTTAGCATTTCCATTAACATACGTGCTGCCGGAATTTCATCTTCTATTATTACTGCTGTAGTTTTAGTCATAAGATTAATGGTATTTTAACGGTGAATAAATCGTCGGTTTTTTCTATGATAATATCCTTGCCGGTGAGCAATTTACTCCTTGATGACAGGTTTTTTAACCCTATGCCCGTCGACTCGGAACTGATTTTTTGTATTATTGTATTGCTAATGCAAATATACTCCTTTTCTATATATAAACGCACTATCATTTTTTTTCTTGGCGACATTGCATTGTGTTTGAAAATATTTTCCAATAGCAATTGCAGAGATAGTGGAGCTATTTTCTTTTCAAGGTAATTTTCCGGAATTTCATTTTGTAGTATTATACAATCACCAATCCTTACTTTGTGCATGTATATGTATGAGTTTAATACTGTAAGCTCTTGGCTTATAGATACCTTTGCCTTATCGCTGAATTGTAGAATATAGCGGTATATGCTTGATAAATGTTTGGCAAATTGTACAGCTGTGTCCGGATTGTACGGAATTTCAGCTATTAATGTATTCAGACTATTGAATAAAAAGTGGGGATTAAGTTGATTTTGTAGATTGATATACTTTACTTTGTCGTTTTCTTTTTGTAATTCGGATGTCTTTTTCAGTAATTCAAGGTTAGATCGTAGTGTGCGGTTGGATAAAATAAGTTCCATTATTACAATCTCAATACCCCATACGGTTAGTAGCAATTCCCAACCGTTTTTGGATAAATTAAATATAGGTTCTATATGAGATATATATTTTGCAAATATTAGTATGCTGTAGTTTAGTGCAAGCAATACTATGAAAAATATGATGTGGAAGATGATGTATAAATTGCTCGTTGGTAGGGCTAAAGTGTTCTTTATGATTATTTTGGCTACATATATGGTTATAAAACCAACTATATTAAAAGAGACAACAGTGTATAGTAATGCACCTTTTGAGTACATTATCTGAGCTATTTGTGGCGAAAAGTCCGTATAATTAATTACCAAAAAATAGGAGAAATATCCTATTATCGTGAAAATAAGTAACTCGAATATGTTTTTCCACTTCATACGTACAAAGTTACGTATTTTATTTGATTCATCGTGCATATTCTTACTCTTTTCTCATAAAATACATTACTCTTTCGTCTTTGCTGATAATAAGGCTGTCTTTTGTTAGGGTTAGTATCTCAAAAGTGTCGGAATAGTTTGTCGAACTTTGTCTTATTTGATTGTTTCCGGTAATAATTAACTTGTTGTTTATCTTAAACCATGTGTAATATTTCTTGGCAAATGCTTTGTCAAATTCTATAGATCCGGTGCGTTTGAATTTTACTTTTTGAATCGAATCGGATATTAAAGTCTTGATTTGTTCGTTATCAGTCTCGTTTTTCAATGCTTTGCCATTCAGTACATTCCCTTCCGACATTTGATTGGTAGTTTTATTTGCGTCGGTAGTTGTACTATTAGGAGTTGATGTGTAAATTAATATCCATTCTCCCGCTATTGATGTTGAAGGGATACAAGATATTATTGTAATGGATATAATTAGTGTAAATAAAATTGTTACAATAGAGATTTTTTTCATATCTTTATGTTCTGAATTCTTTCAATAGCAAAATTATTTTAATTATTTAATATGAGAAATTTTATTTGTCTGAAATTGGAATATTGTCTATGAAATGGGATATGTATGGATGAATATTTTTTTTAGTTTAAAAAAACACTGAATTAGATGATAGATATTTTGCTATTTTACAAAAAAAAGAAGATGCAATTTACTGCATCTTCTTTTTTTTATATTGCCCAAAGTAAATTATTTTTTATTACGACTTACTCTGTTTTGGTAACGACTCATGAACTTATCTACGCGACCTGCTGTATCAACCAATTTGGTTTTACCTGTATAAAATGGGTGCGAAGAACTTGAAATTTCAAGTTTTATCAAAGGATAAGTTACCCCATCAATTTCGATGGTTTCTTTCGTAGCTGCTGTAGAACGAGTGATGAACATATCGTCGTTCGACATATCTTTAAATACTACGGGGCGATAGCTTTCTGGATGTATTCCTTTTTTCATCTTTAATAAATTTTATTTTGCGGAGAGAGAGGGATTCGAACCCCCGGTACCTCTCAGTACGGCGGTTTTCAAGACCGCTGCAATCGACCACTCTGCCATCTCTCCAATCTGTTTACTAGATTGTGTGCTGTTTCTCTCAAAAGCGATGCAAAGGTAGTGTTTTTTTTGAAAACCACCAAATGTTTTTATTACTTTTTTGAGAAAATTTTTTCTGAGGATGTAATTCTTTGATTAATAAATAATAAGCAGATGAACAAAGCTTTATTCTTCTGCTTATTATTGTGCTTTTTATTAATTTCCACCGTTTGCAGCAACGCAATCTTCGAATGTTTTGTGTGAAGTTGCTACTGTTTTGCTTACTTTTACATTGTAATTATTTTCAATGTCTGCAATGATTGGCTCAATTTCGTTTGCTGATGCCCATTGATAAGTAGTTACTTCTGTTTTAACACCAAGCACTTCTACAGTGTAGTTGAGTTTGTAACATTTACGTTCATCTTTGTCACAAGATGTCATGATGCCACCACATACGCATGCGAGTACAACGGCTAAAATAAATTTTTTCATTTTTTTTGAGTTTTAGGTTAGACTTTAATCAGAAAATTCATTCATTTTACTTGACCACAAAATTATAACTTTTTATTCAATTAACAAGTATGTAGAGTAAAATTTTTTATATAAATTTTTATTTTACAGCATACTGTGTTATCTTGTTGTATGTCATATATTTCGTATTTTTCTTTTGTTGTGTTGTATATCGTTAAATCTTCTCCGTAGAGTGCTTCTTTAGTGTAATTGATATCTATACGTTCTATTCCTTTTTGTATTTTTTCTAGTGGTAATGTATCTATTACCCATTGCAAATATTTCATGGAGTTGACGTGGTTGTTCATATCTATATCACTATACTTTACGGTGTAATGAAATATATTTTCCGGAGTGCTTTTTACATCAATCCTCCGCGTTCGTGATAGAGTGAACTCTTTTTCTTCTGCTTCATGAATATATTTTGATATCGTGCTATGCTCTATCAAGTCTACAATTTTTCTTGTTTCAATATTTATTATCGACCACAATGTAGTAGCTTGTGCTATTACTTTGTCTTGTTCATCGTATACCAAATAATTTCTTGTTGAGCAAATAGGATTGACGTCTTTTATCCAAGTTCGTATTTTTATTGTAGTATATTCTTTTGGTAATGCTTTGATTTCAATACTCATTCTGCTTACAACCCATGCTACTCCGCGCTCGTGCATATTATCCATTCCAAATCCTAACTTCTTTGCTGCCATCCCTGCAGTATTTAGTATGTAATTTCCTAATATTACAGGAGTTAAATGCTTTGTAGCATCCGCTTCGTGGGGATGTACGTAAAACGTTGCAGTATATGTATTATCCGTCATAATTCTGCCTTGTGTATTGTTATGTAGTTGTTGGGGATTATTTTTTTTAATTTTGTTTCTATAGGATTTGTTTCTTGAGGAGTCTTGAATATTCCGAATATTGTAGATCCGGAGCCGGACATGGCTGCGTAGATTGCTCCAAAATCGTATAATGTCTCTTTTATAGTTTTTAGTTCCGGGTGTTTTGTAAAAACGGATTGTTCAAAATCATTCTTTAGCGTCTCTTTCCACTTGGTTATGGGGCGGGTGATTACATCCTTAAGTGGAATGTCCCATCTGTGGGGAGTGCATTGAGAATAGGCTTCCGCTGTAGATACGTGAATATTAGATGATATCAGTATGATATGATATCCGTTAAGGTTTACGTCTATATCGCTCAATATATTACCCTTCTCACAGCCGTACATAGGCTTGTTGTAAATAAAAAAAGCACAGTCTGATCCTAATTGAGATGCATAGTCGGCAAGTTTTTCTTTACCTATGTTAAGCTCAAAGTAATCGTTGATAAGCCGTAGCATATAAGAGGCATCGGCAGATCCGCCTCCTAATCCTGCTCCCATTGGTATTTTCTTGTGTAGATGGATGTTAATAGGTGGAAGATTGTATTCTGTTGCCAGAAGTCGATATGCCTTTAATACAAGATTATCCGATTTGTTGCCTTCTATTTTTAATCCCGTAGTGGTTAAGATGGTTTCTCTCTCTGTTTCAATAAATTCCAATGCATCGCAAATGTTGATAGGGTAGAATACGGTTTCGATATTATGAAATCCGTCGCTACGCTTTTCAATGATGTTGAGCCCTAAATTTATCTTGGAATTCGGGTAAGTAATCATAATTCGTCTTCGTTAACGATAAGGTTATTTACAATGAAATCTTGTCGTTCCGGTGTATTGTCGCCCATATAAAAAGAGAGTAAATCCGGAACGGCATCTTCTTTCCTTAATTTTATCTGATCGAGACGAATGTCGTCGCCGATAAAATGATGAAATTCTTGTGCCGATATTTCACCGAGTCCTTTAAAACGAGTTATCTCTGGATTGTCTTTTAATTCTGCTAATGCAGCAAGTCGCTCTTCTTCCGTGTAGCAATATCGGGTTTCTTTCTTGTTTCTAACCCTGAATAGAGGTGTTTGTAGTATGTATACGTGCCCTTTTTTGATGAGGTCCGGAAAGAATTGTAAGAAAAAGGTCATCAAGAGTAATCTAATATGCATCCCGTCGACATCGGCATCGGTAGCTATGATCACTTTATTATATCGTAAGCCCTCAAGACCATCTTCTATATTTAAGGCTGCTTGTAGATAACAGAATTCATCGTTGTTATAAACGATAGTTTTTGTTTCGCCGTAGCTGTTAAAAGGTTTACCGCGAAGAGAAAAAACTGCTTGAGTCTCAGCATTTCTGGTTTGTGTAATAGATCCGGAAGCAGAGTCTCCCTCGGTAATGAAAATACAAGTTTTGTCTTGTAGCGTACCTTTGGTGTCGTTGTAATGTACTCTGCAGTCTCTTAGTTTCCTATTGTGTAGATTGGCTTTTTTTGTACGCTCTTTGGCTATTTTCGATACCCCGGCAATAGCTTTACGCTCTTTCTCTGATTCTACTATTTTGCGGAGCATAATATTGGCGGTTTCCGCATTCTTATGTAGGTAGTTGTCTACTTCTTTGCTGATAAAGTCGCCTATATATTTATATATGGTAGGTCCCTCCGGCCCCATATCTTTCGAGCCTAACTTAATCTTTGTTTGAGATTCGAAAATCGGATTCTGTACCGATATATATATAGCTGCTAACAGTCCACTGCGTATGTCGCTGAGTTCCATTCCGTTTTTATTGTAGAACTCTTTGATGGTTTTTGCAAAAAACTCTCTAAATGCCGATTGGTGTGTTCCGCCTTGTATAGTATGCTGTCCGTTTACAAAAGAGTAATACTCCTCTCCATATTGGTCGATATGTGTAAATGCTACTTCTATATGTTCGCCTTTTAGGTGTACAATAGGGTAGAGTGGTGTAGATGTTGCATTTTCTGTTAGTAAATCGAGGAGACCGTTTTTTGATGAAAATTTTTTGCCATTATATATTATAGTAAGACCCGTATTCAGGTAGCTGTAGTTGCGCAACATCGTTTCAATGATTTCGTCATTGAAGTTAAAGTTAGGGTCGAAAAGGGTTTCTTGCGGATGTTGCTTTTCGTAGTCCGGAGTGAATTGAATGTAAGTTCCGTTTTTCTCTTCCGTAGGTGTTAAAGGGTATTCTCGTGCCAATTTTCCTCGTACAAAATCGGCTTGTTTTACCATGCCATCTCGAAAAGATTTTACAATAAATGACGATGAAAGGGCATTTACAGCTTTGATACCCACGCCGTTGAGACCGATGGAGCGTTGGAATGCATCGCTGTCGTATTTGCCTCCGGTGTTCAATTTAGATACGGCATCTATCATCTTGCCTTGTGGTATACCACGTCCGTAATCTCGGATTGAAACAGTACGATTGTTGATGGTAATCTCTATTTTATTGCCTTCATTCATTCGAAATTCGTCGATAGAGTTGTCGATAACTTCTTTGATGAGGACGTAAATGCCATCGTCCGAACTGTTACCATCACCAAGTTTTCCGATATACATACCTGCTCGGCGGCGTATGTGTGTGAGTCCGTCGAGGGTGATGATATTTTCATCGGAGTAATTTACTGTTTTAATCTCTTCTGCCATAAATAATTATGCTATTGTTACGTATTTAAACACCACAGCCATTTTTATGTTTTCTTCAATTGGTTGGAAAACATAAAAATGGCAAATTTTACCGTTTCATCTGTGCGGTAGTATCGGATGTAGAATGTTATTTCTTATTCGATGAATTTGTTGAGGATAATTTGAGCTATACAACCCAAGATTACTAAGCCTAATCCGGTGTATAATAAGATATTATGCTCACCGGTTAAGGCAAAATGGTATACTACAAATACACATACTCCGATAAGCATGATAATGATTCCAAGGTTCTTCAATAAAGTTTTCATCAGTTATTTCTTTTATTGGTTATTTTACGGGTACAAAGTTACTAAAAAAATTGATATACCATAGACAAAATAGTGCTTTTCCTTAAAAAAATCAGTTTCTGTTCGCTCTTTTTCTCTCAGTTTCATCAAGAATAATTTTTCTTATTCTGATGTGAGATGGTGTAATCTCGGCATATTCATCTTCTTTTATATATTCTAAAGTCTCTTCGAGCGACATTACTACCGGAGGGATAAGTTTGGCTTTTTCGTCAGAACCTGAAGCACGCATATTGGTGAGTTTCTTTGATTTAGTTACGTTTACTACCAAGTCGCCCTCTTTGCAATGCTCTCCAACTACTTGCCCTGCATACACCTCTTCTTGCGGGAAGATAAAGAATCGCCCTCTATCTTGCAGTTTGTCAATGGCATAAGCAAAGGCTGTGCCCGATTCCATTGCTATGATAGAGCCGTTTGTTCTTCGCTCGATATCTCCTTTCCATGGTTGATAGTCAAGGAATCGGTGCGCCATGATAGCTTCACCTGCAGAGGCTGTTAACACATTGTTTCTCAATCCTATAATGCCTCTTGATGGTATGTGAAACTCGATATGGATGCGGTCGCGTTGCGTTTCCATCGATACCAATTCTCCTTTGCGACGGGTAACCATATCTATTATTTTGCTGGAATACTCTTCCGGTAAATTAACGGTGAGAAGCTCAATCGGTTCGCATAATTGACCATCAATAGTTTTTGTAATTACTTGCGGTTGACCAACTTGTAGCTCATATCCCTCTCGGCGCATCGTCTCTATCAAAATAGATAAGTGCAGTACACCACGGCCGGATACCCTCCATACGTCGTCATTTTCACTTTTCTCTACTCTAAGTGCGAGGTTTTTGTCAAGCTCTCTCATCAGACGGTCGTGAATATGGCGTGAGGTTACGTATTTTCCATCTCTGCCGAAAAATGGTGAGTCGTTGTTTGTAAAACTCATACTCATTGTAGGTTCGTCGATAGCAATAGGAGTTAGTGGCTCAGGATTCTCTAAATCGCATATTGAGTCGCCAATTTCAAAACCTTCTATACCAATTATTGCACAAATATCTCCGGAAGAAACACTCTCAATTTCGGTGCGTCCTAATCCAGTGAAGGTCTGTAAAGTCTTGATGCGTTGTTTGATAATTGTACCATCGCGCTTTACAAGGGCTACATCTTGATTTGCACGTAATGTACCACGATGTACACGACCAACAGCAATACGACCTACGTAGCTGGAGTAATCTAAAGATGTAATAAGCATTTGAGGAGTACCTTCCAAGGTTTCTGGTGCAGGTATATATTTTATTATAGCATCTAGTAGGGCTGTGATGTCGGTGGTCTCTTTTTTCCAATCCGTCGACATCCAATTGTTTTTTGCAGAACCATATATGGTTGGAAAATCGAGTTGTTCTTCAGTAGCATCGAGGTTGAACATCAATTCAAAAACAGCCTCTTGCACTTCATCCGGTCGACAATTTGGTTTGTCCACTTTGTTGATAACAACAATAGGTTTTAGCCCCATCTTTAGTGCTTTTTGAAGTACGAAACGAGTCTGAGGCATCGGACCTTCAAAGGCGTCTACAAGCAGTAAACAGCCGTCCGCCATATTTAGTACGCGCTCTACTTCTCCTCCAAAGTCAGCATGCCCCGGAGTGTCTATGATATTTATTTTTGTGCCTTTATAATTGATAGATACGTTTTTTGACAATATCGTAATACCTCTCTCTCTTTCAAGGTCGTTATTATCCAACATCAACTCCCCTGTTTGTTGGTTCTCTCTAAACAATTGACCGGCTAATAACATCTTATCAACCAAAGTTGTTTTACCATGGTCTACATGAGCGATGATGGCAATATTTCTAATGTTTTGCATTGTAAGTGATTATACT
This sequence comes from Candidatus Aphodosoma sp., assembly GCA_051870785.1. Taxonomy (GTDB): domain Bacteria; phylum Bacteroidota; class Bacteroidia; order Bacteroidales; family Paludibacteraceae; genus Aphodosoma. The sequence goes on along the minus strand of JBJECF010000011.1, from coordinate 93,677 downwards.
TTTTACTTGTTATAAAATTTCAAACTGCAAAGTTACAAAAAAATATTTTTCGTTGCCTTTATATCGCTTGTTTTTTTATATGACACCCTTTGGTTACTGATATTCTTCTAAATTTTCACTAAATTTTATCTTCTTTTAATCATTCTCCTTTTTCGTGTGTAAAAAATAGTCGCTTTGCTATTTGAAAAATTTTATGTAACTTTGCAAAGTTTTGTGCGTGGGTTGTCCAATGGCGGATTTTTTACCTTATTACCTTGTTATTGTCCCTTTATTTTGTTATTTCTTAGCGATTATATCAATAAACGCAGGGCTATTGTCTTGTATTTGTTTATTAATTAAATTTTTATGAAGAAACTTTTTTCTTTGTTCATTGTATTCTTATTTTTTGTATTGAATACGATGAATGCTCAACAGTTGAGTAATCTCGGTTTTGAAAATTTTAAGGCTGATGATTACAATAGTAATGTTGGCGTAACTCCAATAGGTTGGTATGCTTCCAATCTTTATAAAAATGTAGGTATTACAGTTACCAAACAACTCGTTTTTGAAGATGCCAACGGTCATTCCGGCAAATGCGTCCTCATGGAGAATGGAGAGGCAGGCGCTATGGGAATTGTCGAAGTTTCCCCTTCTTGGATTTCTCTCGGTAAACCTTGGAATTATATCAGTGGTTTACAAACCGGTACTGCTACTGCAGGTACTGATGGTGGTATTCAATGGACATACCGCCCCGATACTATGGCAGTGTGGATTAAACGTATAGATAATAATGGTGAAAATGCTCACCTTGTTGTCTATTTATGGAAGGGTACCTCTCAAGGAGATAGTTACAAAAACAAAAATGGAGGTTGCTCTTCTACTACCCACTATGATGAAGAGTCTGATATCCGTCAGGCTTTTGATGGTAATGATTGTGGTACTACTACTCTCGCAACTCAAATAGGTGAGGGTATGTGGCGTAATAATCAAACGTTTTCTAATTGGACGGAAATTAAAGTGCCAATTACGTACCTTAATAATGACGTGCCGGAAAAAATGAATATCATTTTCTCCGCAGCAAACTATCCGAATAAACGTGATAACGTTGTCAATAAAGGATCTAAACTTTATGTGGATGACTTGAGGTTTATCTATAGCTCCGTAGCTCACGAAATATTGCTTAATAACAGAGCTATGTCCGGTTTCTCTCCTTCTCAAACAAGTTACGTTTATACTCTTGGTGCCGGAGTTACTTCTATCCCTACTATTACCGTCAAACGTAGCGGGCGTCTTCTTTCCGCTTCTGAATACACTGTATATCCTGGTCCGATTGGTGGTGATACCCGTATTGTTATTACTGCTGAAGATGGCTCTTCTTCAACGACTTATACTATTACTTTCGTTAATGAATTGTCGAAAAATGCTCGCCCTTCGGATATAAAATATAATGGTACTTCTATTCCGAATTTTAACCCTTATGTATATAATTATAATGTAGAATTGCCATTTGGTACTACTACGGTTCCAACTATCGACGTCGTTTATGCCGAAAGTGGACAGACTCATACAGTTGTTAATCCTACTTCGTTGCCGGGTACTGCTACAGTAACAGTATATGCCGCTGATGTGGCTTATACTCAGCAATATACTATAAATTATACTCTCGCTGCCCTTACTGATAATACACTTACCGATATTCAAGTAAATGGTAAGACGATTACAGGTTTTTCGCCAACAACAAATAATTATGTTGTGGAATTACCTATTGGTACTACTACAGACCCTATTATTACTTGGTCAACTAATTATCCTTCCGATCAAACAATAGTTCTCGATAATCAAGGTATTTCAGGGGGTGCTACTATTTCTGTTACTCCTAATGGTACTAATTTGACTCGTACCTACCGATTGAGATTTGTGATATCGGCTTCTACTTACAGCTATTTGAATGATATCAGTGTGGCTGGTACTTCTATTGCCGGCTTCTCTCCTTCTCAAATGTCTTATACGGTTACTCTTGCAGAAGGAGATACCGCTATGCCTGTAATTACTTGGACTCCTGGCGATGAGTATCAACAAATTGTGTATGAGAATAATGGTGTTGATGCTACTTCAAAAATTACCGTTACTTCTCAATCTGGTTCGGTTTCCGTTTATCGTATTACAGTGCAAACTGTTCGCTCGGCAAACTCTTCGTTGAATAATATATTTGTAGATGGTGTTGCTCTTGCCGATTTTAATCAATCTACCTATACATATACTTATAATCTGCCTGTTGGTACACAGGTTATGCCTGATATTACTTGGACTGCCGGAGATCAATATCAAAGTATTAATTTCGTTTCCGGTGGATTGACAGGTACTTCTCGTATCGTTGTAAGTGCTCAAGATGGTAGCGTTTCTACATATCAAATTTCGTTTGTTATAGCACAGTCGACAAATGATGCTCTTGTCTCAATTCTCCTTGATGGTGTGGAAATTGCCGACTTCGACTCTGATGTGCTTAACTATTCTGTTCAACTTCCTCGAGGTACTGTGGCTTTGCCTAATATCACATGGGTGGCTGGCGATGCTTATCAAACAATCCGTAAGGTAGAGGGCGGTATTAATGGCGATACTCGTATTACTGTTAAATCTCAAGCGGGTACTACACGTGTATATTCTATTTCATTCTCGGTCTCTATTGATGCCAACAACTCCCTTTCTGATATTCTTGTCGGTGAAGAATCAATACTGAATTTCCATCGCGATACATTAACGTATAATTATATCTTGCCGAGTGGAACTCTTACTCTTCCTCAAATTTCCGTGGTTAAAGGTTCTGAATCACAACGTGTAAATATTCAAAAGGGTGGAGTAAACGGCACGACTACTATTACGGTAATTGCCGAAAATGGTGGTACTAAAGTATATTCAATAAATTTTAGCGTGCAAAAATCGGAAAATGCATTCCTTAATATGATTTATATTGATGGTGATTCTCTTCCGGGCTTTGACTCAGCTATTTTGAATTATGATGTAGAAATTCCGGCTTCTTCAACTGTTTGCCCTATTATTACAGTGGATAAACAATTCGGACAAGATATTACTTTGTTGTTACCTAAGGTTACCGGTCTTGCTCGTATTGAGGTAAAACCGGAAAGCGGTTTTATTAATGTATATACAATAAATATACATTTTCCTCAATCAGATAATACTCTGTTGAATTCCATTATGCTTGATGGTGTCGAAGTAGATGGCTTTAATTCCAATGTAAGAAATTATACCATTACTTTGGCTACAGGTGTTACTGTTTTGCCTCAGATTACATATCAAAAGGCGGAAGTCGATCAAGTTGTATATGTTAATAGAGGCTCTATCAATAATCCGACCGAAATTTCAGTCAAAGCCGAAAACGGCGATGTAGGTACTTATTCTCTTACTTTTGTTCCGTCTTATTCTTCAAATTCAAAACTTAATGCAATTAATTTGAATGGTGCTTTGATCGACGGTTTCGATTCTGATATTACTGATTATAACTACGTAATGGATGTGGATGCCGTTAGCGCTCCTACTATTACTTACTCTAAAGGTGATACCGCTCAGCAGATTATTCTTTCTTCTCCTGCTTTCGAGGGCTTGGCGGAAATCGTTGTCGTTTCTCCTGATTATTCCGATACTACTATATATAATGTATCTTTTGTTAAGGCAAAGAGAAATAATGCTACTTTGAGCAATATTGCTCTTAACGGAGAGTTTATAGATATGGCTTTGTTCAATAACACCGATACTGCTGTTGTTGATTGGCGTTCGGTAGATACTGCTCCGGTTATCACCTATCAAAAAGCGGATGAACATCAATTCGTGGCTTTTGCTGATGGTAAAATGAGCGGTTCCGAATTAGTTGTAGTTGCTGAAGATGGTTCTGTCAAAGAGTATGTAATAAGATACAATATAGTGCGTAACGGCAATGCTAAACTGAAGGATATTAAGTTACTTAATAATAGTAGTAATTGGGTGGATATAGCTGCCTACACTTCCGTATTCTCTTATCTGCCTCAAAATGGTAGTATGGAAGTCGAGGAATTTGTAGTTAACTTGCCTTGGCGTACTGCAACTGTTCCTATGATTCAACCCGTAACGGATTTTGGTCAAAAGGTTAAAATTAATTACGGAGCTCTGAATGAAACAACTACAATAGAGGTTACTTCGGAAGATGGCTTTGCTACAAAAGTATATTCTATCGATTTTATCGTTGAGAAATCTTCGGTTTCTTCACTGTCTGATGTTTATGTAGATGGAGTATCATTGATTAATTTTACTCCGGATACATACAATTATAATGTAGTATTACCTTATGGAACTAAATCAGCTCCATATATTACTTGGGAAAAGGCTATCGCTGAGGATGGATCATTCATTGATGAAGAGAGAGTGGAATACTTTAACGGCGGACTTTATCGTCCTTCAACAATAAAAGTATTTGCTGAAAATGGCGACTCTTCCGTTTATACATTTAATTTTACTGTCGAAGATTCTGATTTGGAGAATCAATTGAATATGATTTATGTCAATGGAGCTCCGTTAGCCGGCTTTGCTTCCAATGTATATTATTATGATGTTGTTCTCCCTTATGGTACTACTACTGCTCCTACTATTGGTGTGGTAAAGAAATTCGCTACTCAAAGTACGGAGATAAAAGTTAACGGAGTTACCGGTTCAGCCAATATCTTAGTTTATGCTAATAATTCAACAAATGATGTTGCACTTTATACTATCAACTTCACGATAAGTAATGTAGAGAGTGTCCATCTTACATCAGCTACGATAGATGGTGCTTCTGTTCCTTATTTTAATCCTGCTACTACTACCTATGTTGTAAGCACAACAAACGATGCGGTTTCTTACTCATTTACTTGTAGTGATGGCGCCGACTATTCTATTGAGGAAGAAAACTCAAGTAGAATAGTAGTCAAAGTTTATTCTCTTACTTCGTCCGATTCATTATTATACACTATTTATTTGCATCATACTAATGATGTTATACCTAATGCCGACTTTTCATCTTGGTCTGCAACAAAATATAATAATGCTCAAAAGCCGACCGGATGGACAGCTCCTGCCGATTGTGCCGAGAAGTATAAGTATTCTATTTTTGATACATATACTACCGGACCTGAGGTTACTAATGATAATGGCGTAGTAAAATTAAAAACTATATTTAGTGCATTCTCAATTGCCGGTTCCGTACCTGGTATGATTACCATCGGTAATATGAGCCTTAAATTAACTTCAGCCGGTAATTCTACATCTTCCGTTTCAGGTGGTATTCAATTCCGAAATACTCCTGATAGAATTTCCGTTGATTATAAACCAGTGTCTACAACTCGTGTAGATAATTGGAGAATGCTCCTTACCGCTACAGGTTCAAACGGCACGCAAGATTTCTTATATTCCGGCTCTTTTAATAACTTGAATAGTTGGCAAAATGCCTCCTTGGATTTGAATTTCAAACCTCTTGGAGTCGTAAATATGGTTAACCTTACTTTAAATGCTTCTCACGATGAAAATGCAGATAATTACGGAGGTACTGCCGTTAATTCTCAATCTTCAGAGGTGCATTTCGATAATGTTGTATTGTATTATAACAGTTTGCTTGCCGATATCATGGTAGATGGCGTCTCTTTGACCGGCTTCGATAGTAATTCGTTTGCTTATGCCGATACCCTTGATGCTGAATATCTCGGTTATCCTGAAATTACAATGATAGGTCAGGTGGAGGACCAACAACATTATATCTCTTGGTTGAAAACTTCTGATGGTGGTATGGTGGCTACTATCACCTCTTTTGCTGAAGACGGCTCGTCTACTACTTATATCGTATCATTCTATCGCCCTAAATCTATAATTAATACTCCTGCCGGTATTTTTGTTAATGGTTCTTTGATAGATGGTTTCTCTACTGATATTACCTCTTATCAATATTCAATGCCTAATCAATATCAAATAGTGCCTGATATTATGGCGGTTGCAGGTAGTGAATATCAAACCTTGGCTATTAATACTACTCAAACTCAATCCGTTATCACCGTAACTGCTGAAAACGGATCGGTTAAAACATATACTATTAATTTTGTAGAACAAAAAGATGATGTCACCGCATTGAAATCTTTAACTGTAAGTGGTGCAGATATTGCTTATAATTCTGAAAATAAAGAGTATACGGTAAATTATTCTGGTGTTATGCCGAATGTTATTTTCGAGAAAACTTCGGATGGCCAACAAGTTACATTTATCGAAGGTGATACGGTGATATTGAATGTAACAGCCCAAAATGGAATTTCCGATAGCTATTATATCTACTTTGTAAAAGATGAGGTGTCTGTTTCATCTGCACTCTCAATGATAGCTGTTAATGACGAGCTTATATCTGAATTTGATAAAAATGTTTATCGCTATTCTTATACTGTTACGAATGATGTTTCTACAGTTTCGTTCGGAAAAGATAATAATTTGGCACTCGTGTCTACATCCGTATTCAAGGATTCTATCCTTGTAGAGGTGTTCGGCAACGATACTACCGCTTATGTTATCGACCTTCAATACATATTAGGTAGTAGTGCCACTTTAAGCAACTGTACTTATAATGGTGCTACCGTGGATGAATTCTTGCCGGCTCAAACCATGTATCAACGTACTATTTCGCGAGGAACATATGCCGACATCGAAGCTGCGGTTGCCGATAATGCCTCTATCTATATAGATTATAGACTCTCTTCTGATACTGTTCTTTTCGAATTTAATACTCGTAGTGAGGATTTAATTAAATATCAAATTACCGATTTCGCTCTTATATACGGTAAATTGTCCGATACTTCTCTTGGTGCGATTTACGTGAATGGTGAGGCTCTTTCTACTTCTGCAACTTCATTTATTGCAGATGCCGATTTCGATGAAAATATTACCGAGTATAATATTATTCTTAAATCCGAGTCTCCAAAAATGAAACAGCCGAATGCTCCTTCAATATCAGTAATGACCAAAGAGGGACAACAAGTTGTAGTTGAGCAAAACGGTATTAACGCTGACTCTTATATCACAGTTACCGCAGAGAATGGAGATTCTAAAGTATATACTTTGTCGTTCACTCCTCAGCTGTCGACTAATAATAAACTGAACGATATAGCTATAAACTATGTATCGATAAGCGGATTTAATCCTGATATTCTACATTATGCATATGAGAAAAAAACGGTAGATGAAAATATTTCCGTCTCTTATCAGACTGCCGATGCTTATCAGTCGGTAGAGACTACAATTACCGATACTTTGGTAACTATTGTAGTAACAGCAGAAGATAATTCTACACGTACTTATACAATAGATATCAACTATTCGGCTTCACATATCAATACGATAGAAAATATCCTTCTTGATGGCACTCCTCTCCCGGGATTTGATAAGAATAATACAGATTATCAAATCGATCTTCCGATAGGTACTACATCATTGCCAACAATTACTATCGTTCCGGGTGCGGATAATCAACAAATTACTGTTGATGCCGGCGCTATCAATGATACAGCAACTATCCATGTAATTGCGGGTGATGGTACCGAAAGAGATTATAATATTTACTTCAACCTTCTCCTGTCAGAGGTTAATACGTTGTCAATGATTAATGTTGATGGCAATCCTCTCGTCGTTAATGGAGTAGGGTATACATCTTCTGCCGATTTTAACCCTAACGTATTTATATACAATATTACATTACCTATAGGAACGAGAGTAATGCCTGAAGTTACCTATGTAGAAGGTGATGAATATCAAACGGTAAGAATGGTGGAAAGTGATAATCGTGTTGAACTTTATGTTACTGCACAAGATACCGCTTATGCTAACGTATATGTGCTGAATTACATAGTACTACTTTCACAAAATGCACAACTCTCTGCTTTGGAAGTAAATGGTGTCTCTCTTCCGGATTTTGCTCCGGGAAAATATTCTTATACCGTGGATTTACCAATTGGTACAGAAATCGTTCCGGAAGTAACTTGGACTCAAGGCGATCAATGGCAGACTATCAATTATTTCGCAACAGAAAATGTAAACGGTACGGCTACCATTGTAGTCAAAGCCGAAGATACTACCATCGTAAATACTTATACTATCTCATTCCATCGAATATTATCGAGTGTGGATACTTTGGCTAAGATATTTATTAATGGTGTGGAATATGCAACGTATGATGCAGATGTATATCAATATTATATAGAATTGCCTGTAGGTACCACTAAATTACCTTTAGTAGAGTGGCTACCTGGTGATGCTTATCAAACTGTAGATACTATAAGTGGAGGTGTTAATGGAGATGTAATATTTACCGTAACTGCTGAAAATGGTTCTATAAACAGATATATCATCCATTTTTCTGTAGCTAAATCCACTAATTCGTACCTCTCTATGATTTCCGTTGCAGGAAATCCGATTGCTAATTTCGATATGGAGATATTCTCTTATGAAATAACAATGCCTTACGGCTCTACTCAAGTGCCTCATATCGCATGGATATTCTCCGAGCCGGACGTACAATACGCTAATTATATCCCTGCATCTTCTCTTGCCGATACTGCAAAAATTGTTGTTACAGCAGAAGATGGTATTTCCAATACTGAATATCGAGTCTATTTCAGAATTGAGAAAAGCGACAATGCACAACTTAAAGCTATTTATATCGGTGGTGAGTTGATATCCATTTCCGCAAAATCGTTTACCGCCGACTCTGATTTTAACCCGGAAACTAATGTTTATAATATAGTATTCCCTTATGGTACAGAGGTGCTGCCGGAAATTACTTATGAAAGTATGGTTGCCGACTATACAAGCATTACAATAGTTGGCGATACCGTTCGTGGTACTACTACTATTACTGTGGTTTCTCAAAACGAATTGGTGATAAATGAATATCAACTCAACTTCTCCGTTCGCTTGAGCGATAATGCTTATCTTAGAAATCTTAATGTAAAAGGATTGATTAATGACTTCGACTCATTGGTATTTACTTACCATATTACATTTCCTATTGGCACTAAAGAGAGTCAATTACCGAAAGTGGAAGATGTTATTTTTGAAAAAGCATTGCCTATACAAACGGTAACAGTTACTCAAACTCATTCAAAAGAAATTGTAATCACAGTAATCGCAGAAGATGGCATTGCTGTTAATGCATACGTTATTACATTCGAGATTTTATTGAGTAACAATACATTGCTGAGTGATATACTTGTGAATGGAGTCTCTATAGATAACTTCTCGCCTACACAATTCGATTATACATATTATCTATTCCACGGCTCGTTATTACCTACTCTCGAAGGCGTTAAATCAGAAGAGAGTCAGATTGTCGACGTAACTATGGGTACAATAGATGATATCTCTTATATCTATGTTGAGGCTGAAGATGGTTCTGTTGGAGAATATAGAGTTCATTTTAAAACTACAGAAATTAATCCTGGAGAAAAACCATCTATGGACGATGTTAAGTGGACCGACCTCGGCGATGGTTATTATAAAGCCTCTTCTATTAGAGATAATGTTATAGTAAGAATATATCAAACCGATGGATTATGTATCCGTTCTGCTAAAGTCGGTCTTGTAGACCCTAATGATAATATCAAAGAAGACCATGAGGGTGGTACAATTCTTTATTTCGAAGAGAAACATCAATGCTACATCTACGTATTTATTTACAACAAAAAAGTAGTATTAAGTGGTAAGTTCATTAGATAATTTAGTATTGTTGTCATAATAATAAAGCAAGAGTCTGAATATTTTTAGGCTCTTGCTTTTTTATTGCCGTTAATACATTGTTTCTCTATTAATGCTTAAAGTATAATCACTTTCAATGCAAAAAAAAGCTGATACTTCGTGTGAAGTGTCAGCCTTATATATTATCTGCAAATATGATGAACGATGAATTTTATTTTATTGCATTGATTTTTTTTCGAGAAATAATGTTGTCGATGATAGCCAATAATATATACCAAAGAATTATTATTGGCAAGGCATTAATTTGAAATATTACACCTAAAACAATTATCCCTATTAAGAAGATGTATCTGATAATGTTTTCTTCCCATTTGAAATTGTGAAATTTTAATGAGAACATCGGAATTTCACTTATGAGAAGAAAAGAAAAAATAATTACTAATATCAAGATTGCCCAATGAGGAATTTGTAGAAGTAAATTATTGTAACTAACCGATAGTCCTAACCAGAAAATAGCATTTGCCGGAGTGGCAAGCCCGATAAATGAGGATGTTTGTCGCTCATCGATGTTGAACTTGGCTAATCTGTATGCCGAAGCTAATGTGATGATAAATCCGAGATAAGGCATTATCTGATAAAATAAATCTGAATTGCCATCGCATTGGATATATAATACTCTGTAAATTACCATACCAGGTACTAAACCGAAGGTAATCATATCTGCCAAAGAATCGAGTTCTTTGCCGATATTTGAGCTCACTTTAAGTAATCGGGCAGTAGCTCCGTCACAAAAATCAAATGCAGCTCCTAGCAAAAGGAATAGGAGCGCATTTGAGAAATTTCCGTTATATGCAAATATTAAAGCTATTATTCCTGATAATTGATTGCAAAGTGTAATAATGTTAGGAACTTGCTTTTTCATCGTTTGTTATTTGCAAGTGCATCTTGGCTTAAGTTGTTTGAAGAAGTCGTTACCTTTATCATCAACAAGGATAAATGCAGGGAAATCAACTACTTCAATTTTCCAAATAGCTTCCATACCCAACTCAGGATACTCTACACATTCAATGCTCTTGATGTTGTTTTGGGCCAAAATAGCTGCAGGTCCGCCAATAGAGCCGAGATAGAAACCACCGTGTTTTTTACAAGCATCGGTTACTTGTTGTGAACGGTTTCCTTTTGCAAGCATTATCATACTACCACCATGGTCTTGGAATAAATCTACATAAGGATCCATACGTCCTGCAGTAGTTGGCCCCATTGAGCCACAAGGCATTCCGGCAGGAGTTTTTGCAGGTCCTGCATAATAAATAGGGTGGTTCTTCAAATATTCAGGCATTGCTTCTCCTCGGTCTAAACGCTCTTTAATACGAGCATGTGCAATGTCGCGCCCTACGATAATGGTGCCGTTTAATGATAATCTTGTAGATACAGGATATTTTGTAAGCTCTTTTAAGATTTCGGACATAGGTTGGTTTAAGTCGATTTTAACTGCATCGCCTTCACCTGCATTGCGTAATCTTTCAGGAATATGGCGAGATGGCATATCGTCTAACTTCTCAATCCAAATACCATCTTTGTTAATCTTACATTTAATGTTTCTGTCGGCAGAGCAGCTGACACCCATACCAATAGGGCAAGAAGCACCGTGACGTGGCATACGTACAATGCGTATATCGTGTGCAAGATATTTACCACCGAATTGAGCTCCGAGACCTATTCTGTTTGTCTCTTCCAATACCTCTTTTTCCAACTCTATATCGCGAAATGCACGTCCGTATTCGTTTCCGGTAGTAGGGAGTTCATCATAATAGTGTGTTGATGCCAATTTTACCGTTAATAAGTTTTTCTCGGCAGATGTGCCACCAATACAGAATGCGATATGGTAAGGAGGACATGCTGCTGTTCCTAATGTCTTAATTTTTTCGATGAGGAAAGGAACAAGAGTCTTAGGATTTAATATTGCTTTTGTCTCTTGATAAAGATAAGTTTTGTTGGCAGATCCGCCACCTTTCGTTACGCAAAGGAATTTATATTCCATACCTTCCGTTGCTTCAATATCGATTTGTGCAGGAAGATTACATTTTGTGTTAACCTCATCATACATATTTAGAGGAGCATTCTGAGAGTAACGAAGGTTTTCTTGTGTATATGTGTTATATACTCCTTTAGAAAGTGCCTCTTCATCGCAATAGCCCGTCCATACATGTTGCCCTTTCTCTCCATGAATGATGGCAGTACCTGTATCTTGGCAAAGTGGAAGTTGACCTTTTGCAGCTACTTCCGCATTGCGTAAAAAGGTAAGAGCCACATATTTGTCGTTATCACTCGCTTCAGGGTCGTCTAATATCTTGGCAACTTGCTTGTTATGCTCTTCACGAAGTAAGAAAGATACATCGCGAAATGCAGTTTGTGCCATTAATGTCAATCCTTCCGGAGCAACTTTTAAAATGGGATTACCTTCAAATTCACTCACCGATACATAATCTTTGGTGAGGAGATAATAGTTTGTCTTGTCTTCTCCCAGTGGGAAAAGAGGTTGATAATGAAATTCTTCCATGATAAGGTGATTTAATTATGTTTATTATTTGTTAGTTTCTATTTTTGGCTCAATAGTGATTTGCTGTTTTTTATTGTCCATTTCACATGTACCTGTAAATTTGGCTTCCGGCTCTATTACCAATACTTTGGTTTTTATTTCTCCTAAAACCGATGAAGTGGATTTTAATGAGAGTGTATCGCTTACAATTAATTGACCATTGATATTTCCCATTATTTCGGCATTGTTACAGATGATTTTACCGTTGATAATGCCATTGGTACCTACTACAATTTTGCCTTTGCAGTTGATGTCTCCTTCAATATTTCCGTCTATTCTTATGTCGTTATCAGCCGTTATCGTGCCAATAATTTTTGTGCCGGAAGCTATTACATTGTGAGCTAAACCGGTATTTGTAAGTTCTTTTGCCATATCTGATTTTATTATTATTCAACTTTTATCATTCAACGTGCAAAGTTAATCATTTTATTTTGTAATGGCAAACTAATACATGTTTTATCTACTCCAAAAACGTGTGTTTTGATAATATTTAGTTTGTCGATGTATGAGTGCCCGTGAAAGCCGTTGATATCTGCAGGTGATATCATACAATCATAAGATTTTAAGTAGCTTACTGATAATGGTGTATAACTCCAATGCCAAGGTTCGGATTTGTAACCGGTACGAGTGTTGTCATCGGTATATGGTTGGTTAAAACCGTATTTCGGAGCATTTTCTTTAAGCCATTTATAGGCTTTAAGTCCGGCTTCGGTTGTCCAATATTGATTTTCAACGGATATAAAATCTATGTCAGTTCCCCAATGATGGCGTGAAGTGCCAGGCATTGATGAGTATTGCATTATCTTTCTTATCTTTATAGTGTCGTTACCTTCGGTATTATTCCATTTGCGCTCCCAAATGTTTTTCTGCGAATTAAAGTTCCTCGTACATGATATTATTGTTAGCTTAATGCCGTCTTTTAATGCAGCGTTGTACATTATTTTGTACGCATTATACACCTCTTTTTGTATGTACATGTTTGCTTTGTCGGCATGTTTTTTTTCGATAAGGCAGAAATTCGAGTCGTTTTTAGGTTCGAAATTGCCTAATAAGAGTGATTTTGTAACCGGAGCACCTCCATAAATCATTTGAGAAATGAATATTATGGATATTATTAAACAAATTTTTTTCATATCAATAGTTGCTTATCTTTTTTTATTCGACAAATACAAAGGTATAAAAAATTTTTATTAAAAGACTATTATTACTGCAAAAAATATTGTAGATGTCTTATATTTAAGTGTTAAGGGTTTTTTACGAATAAATTACATTTTGATTAAAAATTTATTTGTAACTTTGCAACGGGAGTTTATGCACATTCCTATCATAAGAATTTCATCTCTTTTTAAAGATAGATTATTATGGAAGTAACAAAGCAAATAAAGAAATTTTTTAATAAATACAATTCTAAAGAAAAAATTTTAGTAACCGGTGGTTTGGGATATATAGGCTCCCATACCGTTGTTGAATTGATTGAAGCAGGATACGAAATCTTTATCGTAGATAATCTTGTTAATTCTAATATCGAAGTACTTAACGGTATAAAAGAGATAACCGGTGTAAAACCGGTGTTTGAGAATATCGATTGTACCGATTATGTTGCAATGGATAGATTTTTCTCCAAACACGAAGGAATCAAGGCTATTATTCATTTTGCCGCTTTAAAAGCTGTAGGTGAGTCGGTGGATAATCCGCTTGCATATTACAGAAATAATGTTATTTCACTTGTAAACGTTTTGGAGTTGATGCCAATACATAAGGTAGAAGGTATTGTATTTTCTTCTTCTTGCACCGTTTATGGTCAGCCTGATCAGTCTCCTGTTTCCGAAAATACACCTCTACAAAAAGCGGTATCCCCCTACGGTAATACCAAGCAGATTTGTGAAGATATTATCATTGATACCGTAAAGGCAAATTCTAATATTAGCAGTATCATGCTTCGCTATTTTAATCCTATAGGTGCGCATCCTTCCGCTCTAATAGGTGAGTTGCCAAATGGGGTTCCTTCCAATCTTTTGCCTTTTATTGCACAAACAGCTGCCGGCATACGTAAAAAATTGAGCGTTTTTGGTAATGATTATAATACTCCGGATGGCTCTTGCATTCGTGATTATATCAATGTGATGGATTTGGCTGCCGCCCACGTTGCCGCGGTGCGCCGTATGCTTGACCATGAGATGCAAGGTGTAGAGGTGTTTAACATAGGCACAGGAAAAGGCCTTTCCGTTCTAGAAATTCTTTCTACTTTTGAAAGAGTCAACGAAGTTAAAGTGCCTTGTGAAATTGTAGGTCGTCGCTCCGGAGATATTGAGCAGATTTGGGCAGACCCGTCAAAAGCAAACGAAGTATTGAAATGGGAAGCTAAGGTGTCGCTCGAAGATACTTTGAAATCCGTATGGAAATGGCAATTGCATCTCTCTAATAATGAGGAGGAAAAAGAAAAATCAAAAAGTAGTATTAAAATGTCCGGAATACTACGTGGAAGTTAAAATAATGGCATTTTTTGATTTTCTACAATAAGTTTATTATATTATTTCGATTCATTTTGGAAACATTCTACTCACTTTATGGTTGTTAAATTATAAAGTGAGTGGAATTTTTGTTTATAAAACATTGATAATCAATATGATAATTTAACTGTCTCGATTTATGGAAAAAAATCAATAATTGGTGGTGTTAATAGAAAAAAACTTATTACCTTTGTAGGTGTAAAAAAAACGGACTATATAAATAAATAATAATAATTCATTAACTAAAAAAATTAATCTTTATGACTTGGTTATCAAGTTCTTCTATCGGAAGAAAAGTAGTAATGAGCGTTACAGGAGCAGCATTGGTTTTGTTCCTATTATTCCACGCCACAATGAACATCTTTTCTATTACAGATGCATTGTGTGGAGTAGAGTATTATAACGCTATTTGTGAGTTTTTAGGTGCAAATTGGTATGCTCTTATCGCCACTGTCGGTCTAGCTTTCTTGGTGGTAGTTCATATCGTTTATGCATTTATCATTTCTGTTCAAAATTATCGTGCACGCGGTCGTGAGCGTTATGCTGTTACCGAGCGTCAACAAGGTGTTGAATGGGCTTCAAAAAATATGCTCGTTCTCGGTATCATTATCGTTCTTGGTATTGGTCTTCACTTGTTCAATTTCTGGGCAAAAATGCAATGTGTAGAATTAGGCCATATGTTGGGTTGCGAAGTTGGCGAAGAGGCTTTGGCTAAATCTGCTAATGGTGTAATCCTTATTAAAGAAACATTCGCAAATCCTTGCTATGTAGTTCTTTACCTTATATGGTTGTGCGCTCTTTGGTTCCATTTGACTCACGGTGTGTGGTCTGCTCTTCATACTATGGGTTGGAATAACAACACTTGGATGCCTCGCGTTAAATGTATCGCAAACGTAATTTCAACTATCGTTGTTCTTATGTTCGCATTAGTAGTAGTATTCTATTTCTGTGCCAGCTTCTGTTGCTGCGGCGCTGCATGCTAATCAATTTGTTTAATCAATAATACAATATAATATGGCTAAAATCGAAGAATTACTTAAAGGTGATGTTATCACTGCTAAGGTTCCTGAGGGTCCATTGGCTGAAAAATGGACAAATTATAAAGCTCACCAAAAATTGGTGAACCCTGCCAATAAACGCCGTTTGGATATTATTGTAGTAGGTACCGGTCTTGCCGGAGCTTCTGCTGCAGCTTCTCTCGGTGAAATGGGATTTAACGTTCTCAACTTCTGCATTCAAGACTCTCCTCGCCGTGCTCACTCTATCGCTGCTCAAGGAGGTATTAATGCCGCTAAAAACTATCAAAACGATGGCGACTCCGTTTACCGTCTTTTCTATGATACTATCAAAGGTGGTGACTATCGCGCTCGCGAAGCTAACGTTTATCGTCTTGCCGAAGTTTCTAATTCTATCATAGATCAATGTGTAGCTCAAGGTGTGCCTTTCGCTCGCGAATATGGCGGTCTCCTCGACAACCGTTCTTTTGGTGGTGCTCAAGTTAGCCGTACTTTCTATGCAAAAGGTCAAACAGGTCAACAACTTCTTTTAGGCGCTTATTCTGCTTTGAGCCGCCAAGTTAATAAAGGTACTGTAAAACTTTATACCCGCTATGAAATGCTCGACCTCGTTATCATCGACGGTCGCGCTCGTGGTATTATTGCTCGTAACCTTGTTACAGGTGCTATCGAAAGATTTGCTGCTCATGCCGTTGTTATAGGTACAGGTGGCTATGGTAACACCTTCTTCCTTTCTACTAATGCAATGGCTTCTAACGGTTCTGCCGCTTTCCAATGCTACAAAAAAGGTGCTTGGTTTGCTAATCCTTGCTTCGCTCAAATTCACCCTACTTGTATCCCTGTTCACGGTTCTTTCCAATCAAAACTTACTTTGATGTCTGAATCTTTACGTAACGATGGTCGTATCTGGGTACCTAAAAAGAAAGAAGATGCAGAAGCTATCCGCGCCGGTAAGAAAAAACCTACTGATATTCCTGATGAAGACCGTGACTTCTACTTGGAGCGTCGTTACCCTGCTTTCGGTAACCTCGTGCCTCGTGATGTGGCTTCTCGTGCCGCTAAAGAGCGTTGCGACGCCGGATTTGGTGTAAATGCTACCGGCCTTGCTGTTTATCTCGACTTTAAATATGCTATCGAACGTCTTGGCCGTGACGTTGTTGCTGCCCGTTATGGTAACCTCTTCCAAATGTATGAGAAAATCGTAGATGATAATCCATACGAAACTCCTATGATGATATTCCCTGCTATCCACTATACTATGGGCGGTATCTGGGTTGACTATGAATTACAAACGTCTATCCAAGGTCTTTTTGCTATCGGTGAAGCAAACTTCTCTGACCACGGGGCAAACCGCCTCGGTGCTTCCGCCCTTATGCAAGGTCTTGCCGATGGATATTTCGTTCTCCCTTACACTATTCAAAATTACCTTTCCGATCAAATCCAAGTGCCGAGATTCTCTACCGACCGTCCTGAATTTGAAGAGGCAGAAAAAGCTATCAAAGAAAAAATTGACCGCTTGATGAAAATTCAAGGTAAACACTCTGTTGATAGCATCCACCGTGAACTCGGTCTTGTAATGTGGGAATTCGTTGGTATGGGTCGTACTGCAGAAGGCTTGAAAAAAGCTATTGAACGCATCCAAGAAATCAGAAAAGAATTCTGGTCAGACGTCTTTATCCCTGGTGATAAGAACGATTTTAACGTGGAACTCGAAAAAGCCCTCCGTCTTGCCGACTTTATCGAAATTGGCGAACTTATGGCTCGCGATGCCCTCGTTCGTGAAGAGTCTTGCGGTGGCCACTTCCGCGAAGAATATCAAACTCCGGAAGGCGAAGCTCTACGCCAAGATGATAAATTCTCTTTCGTTTCTTGCTGGCAATATGAAGGCGAAGGTAAAGAACCTAAAATGTACAAAGAACCTCTTGATTACGAATTCGTAGTACGTCAAACCCGTAACTATAAAGCATAAAAAGACATGGAAAAAACAATAAATATTAAAGTAAAAGTTTGGCGTCAAGCAGGCCCTAAAGCCCAAGGCGCTTTTGAAACTTATGAGTTGAAAAATATTTCAACAGATAGTTCGTTCCTTGAGATGCTCGACGTACTCAATGAACAACTTATTAAAGAACGTAAAGAACCTATAGCTTTCGACCACGACTGTCGTGAAGGTATTTGCGGTATGTGCTCTCTTTATATCAATGGTCACCCTCATGGACCTGACTCTGCCGTTACTACTTGCCAATTACATATGCGTAAATTCAAAGATGGCGAAACTATCACTATCGAGCCTTGGCGTTCTCACGCATTTCCTGTAATTAAAGACTTGGTTGTAGACCGTCGCGCTTATGATAAAATTATGCAAGCCGGTGGTTACGTGTCTGTTAATACCGGTGGTGTACCTGATGCTAATGCAATTCCTATCTCTAAAGTTGCCGCCGATGAGGCTATGGATGCCGCTTCTTGTATCGGTTGTGGTGCTTGCGCCGCTGCTTGTAAAAACGGCTCCGCTATGCTCTTCGTAGCAGCTAAAGTTAGCCAATTAGCACTCCTCCCACAAGGTAAAATTGAAGCCGCTCGCCGTGCTAAAGCTATGTTGGGTAAAATGGATGAACTCGGTTTCGGTAACTGTACTAACACCGGTGCTTGTGCCGCTGAATGTCCAAAATCCGTTTCCCTTAGCCATATCGCTCGTCTTAACAGAGAGTTTATCTGTGCTAAATTAGCCGATTAATATATTTAAACATAAATAGAGGATGCACTTTAATGTGCATCCTCATTTTTTTATTATATTATAAATGAATTGGTTATAAATTATCCGATTCTTCGTTGTGTAATAAATTCTAAACTTTGTTGTTTTAG
Source organism: Candidatus Aphodosoma sp. (assembly GCA_051870785.1). Lineage (GTDB taxonomy): Bacteria > Bacteroidota > Bacteroidia > Bacteroidales > Paludibacteraceae > Aphodosoma. The sequence continues at coordinate 74,967 of JBJECF010000011.1, read as the reverse complement.
TTTAATTTGTCTTTCTTTTCGAGTAGAGTACTCGAAATTATTAGTAACTTTGCATGTTGATTGACTTCGAAATCTTTGTAAATGGAGAATAAAATATTAGAATATTTAAATAGTCGACATTATTACGATTTTACACCTAAAGCAGCTTTTTTCGATATGGATGGTATACTCTTTGATTCTATGCCTTATCATGCTAAAGCTTGGTATAAGGTGATGAACGAATTGAATGTACCTTTTTCTTATTATGATGCATATCTTAATGAAGGTAGAACAGGAGCTGATACAATAAATCAATTTTTCTGCAAATTTAAAGGTCGTACGGCTTCTGAAGAAGAGTTAAAAACTATTTATGCTCGTAAAGCAGAAATTTTTGCCGAAAGTTATAAGGTCAAAAGAATTATGAATGCCAATAGGTTCGTAAAAAGATTACAACGCGATGGCTTGCAAATATTCCTTGTTACCGGCTCGGCACAAGATTCTCTACTCGACGTGTTGAATCAATTCTATCCTAACGTGTTTGATAGAGAACATATGATCACTGCTTATGACGTGAAAAAAGGGAAACCCGACCCGGAACCTTACCTTACAGCGTTGAAAAAATCCGGTTGTCAGCCAAACGAGGTTTTTGCTGTGGAGAATGCTCCCCTCGGAATTCGTTCCGCAGTCGATGCCGGATTGTTTACAATTGCCGTTAATACCGGCATTCTCAAAGATGAAGTGCTTCAATATGAATTACATAATAGCGGCGTGCTGATGAAGAGTTTTGCCGATGTTCTTAAATATTATAATTATTTTTCCAAGCCTACACTGGTATGAAGCAGGCAAAGTTAATAATTTTTGTTCTTTGTTTTTTTGGCATATACTCTTCGGTAGTTTATTCTCAATCTATAAGCACGGATACAATCTCTGTACAGCCGAACTCGAATAATCCCGTTTCGACCGATACTTTGATTGCCAAACAAAATAAAACTCTAAATCCGTATTTGCAACAATATGTAGATGCAGATTTGAGTAAAGAGGATGAACCTCATAAATTAGATAAAAAGAAAATGGACTTGATAGACTATATACCTCAAGTTCATGCTTCTTTCCGTACAAAATACGAGTATACACCTGTATGGAATAAACATAGATTTCAACTACGCAATGCTCGTGTCTCTTTAGTCGGAAACGTTCACCCTTTGGTAGCTTATAAAGCTGAAGTTGACTTCAGTGATGTTACGGTTTTTAAAGTAACCGACCTTTACATTAATGTAATGCCCGTGAAAGGTCTTAGCCTTATATTGGGTCAGATGAAAGTGCCTGTCTCTACAGATAACCTTAAGTCGCCTCACGTTCAATATTTCGCTAACAGATCTTTTATAGTGAAACAAATGTCGGGTATTGCAAGCGTTGGTTTCGTAGCTTCTTATTCTGCAAAACAATGGGTGCCGATTACAGCTTGGCTCGGAGTATTTAACGGAGGTACTCCAAAACAACAAACCGAGTGGCAAAACCATATGTCGTATTCCGCTAGATTGCTGTTCGAAACCTCGAAGTATTTTAATTTTGATATTAACTATCAATATACAAATCCGGAAAATTTGGGTATGCATCTCGTAGATGTTAATCTAAGATCGGATTTCTATGGAGCCCATATCGAAACGGAAGCTATGTATAAGATATATAATGATAAAACGCTTAGCCCTACAATGGGCTTTTTGGCTCAGGCTTATTACGACCTTAAGTTACCAAAGGTGTTTGAGCACCTCAGATTCCTTCTGAGATATGATATGATGGGAGATGATTGTAACGGTTATCTTAACGATAAAGGGGTTTATCCTATAGATGATATAGCTCGCCATCGTATTACTGCCGGTTTGACTTTGCGCTTGCCGAAACCCGTTTTTGCAGAACTCAGATTGAACTATGAGAAATATTTTTATAACGATATCACTAAGGCAAACCCTAATGAAGTGGATAAATTAGTGGTGGAGTTGGTGGCACATTTTTAATAACGAAATATACTTAATTTAAATTATATATATCATGTATAACGATTTTCAAAACTACCTTTCTGCCGAATTGGAATCAATAAAAGAGGCAGGACTTTATAAAAATGAGCGTCTGATTTGCTCCGCTCAAAGTGCAGAAATTACCGTTGCAGGTAAAACAGTATTGAACTTCTGTGCAAACAACTATTTAGGTCTCGCAAATCACCCTGCATTAATCGAAGCTGCTAAAAAAGCAATGGATGAAAGAGGTTATGGTATGTCTTCCGTCCGCTTCATTTGCGGTACTCAAGACCGTCATAAAGATTTGGAAAAAGCTATTGCAAACTTCTTTGGTACAGAAGATACTATTCTTTATGCCGCTTGTTTCGATGCAAATGGTGGCGTCTTCGAACCTCTCCTTGGCCCTGATGATGCTATCATCTCCGATGCTTTGAACCATGCTTCTATTATCGATGGTGTAAGATTATGTAAAGCTCAAAGATTTAGATATGCTAACGCTGATATGGCAGACCTTGAAGAACAATTAAAGGCTGCTCAAAAATGTCGTTTCCGCCTTATCGTTACCGATGGTGTATTCTCTATGGATGGTAACGTTTGCCCTCTTGATAAAATATATGAATTAGCAAATAAATACAATGCTATGGTGATGATCGACGAGTCTCACTCTGCCGGCGTTGTAGGTAAAACAGGTCGTGGCGTTACAGAACTTCACAATCTCCGCGGTAAAGTGGAAATAATTACAGGTACTCTCGGAAAAGCATTCGGTGGTGCAGTAGGTGGCTTTACTACAGGTAAAAAAGAAATTATCGATATGCTACGTCAACGTTCTCGTCCTTATCTCTTCTCAAATTCTTTGCCTCCTATGGTTGTAGCTGCAGGTATCAAAATGTTCCAAATGATGGACGAAACCAATGAGCTTCAAGACAAACTTCACGCTAATACCGATTACTTCCGCGAGAAAATGCTTGCTGCCGGTTTCGATATCAAACCTACTCAATCAGCTATCTGCGCTGTTATGCTCTATGATGCAAAACTGTCTCAAATTATGGCTGCTCGTCTCCAAGAAGAGGGTATTTATGTTACCGGATTCTTCTACCCTGTTGTGCCTAAGAATGAAGCTCGTATCCGTGTGCAAATCTCTGCAGCTCACGAACGTGAACACCTCGACAAATGTATTGCCGCATTTACCAAAATCGGTAAAGAACTCGGCGTTATAAAATAATCAATAGTCTTATACTAATACAAAAATGAAAGCCTTAGTTAAAAAAGAGGCAAAAAAAGGTATTTGGATGGAAGATGTTCCAATGCCTAAAGTCGGTGTTAACGACGTCCTCATTAAAATTAAAAAAACCGCTATTTGCGGTACCGACCTCCACATCTATAAATGGGATGAATGGAGCCAAAAAACTATCAAAACACCTATGACAATCGGTCACGAGTACGTTGGTATCGTTGCCGAAGTGGGTGCAGGTGTACAAAATATTAAAGTAGGTGATAGAGTTACCGGTGAGGGACATATCGCTTGCGGTCATTGCCGTAACTGCCGTCGCGGTAAAAAACATATCTGCGAAAATAGTATCGGTGTTGGCGTAAACAGAGATGGAGCCTTTGCCGAATACCTCTGTATTCCGGAGTCTAACGTCGTTAAATTGGATGATAGAATTTCCGACGATATGGCAGCTATTATGGACCCTTTCGGTAATGCTACTCATACTGCTCTTTCTTTCCCTTTACTTGGTGAAGATGTGCTCATTACCGGTGCCGGCCTTATCGGTACAATGGCTACTGCTATCGCACGATTCGCAGGTGCTAAGAGTGTCGTAGTTACCGACTTAAACGATTATCGCCTCGATATCGCTCGTAAAATGGGTGCTACTCTTACCGTTAATGCTACTAAAGGAGAAACTATTTACGGCGCTATGAAACAACTCGGTATACGTGGTTTTGACGTGGGTCTCGAAATGTCTGGCTCTCCTGTCGCTTTCCGTGATATGGTGGCTCATATGTATAACGGCTCTAAAATTGCTCAACTCGGTATCCTCCCTCCTACTACTACCGTAGATTGGAGTGAGATTATCTTTAAAGCTCTTACTATTAAAGGTATTTATGGCCGTGAAATGTGGGAAACTTGGTATAAAATGGAGCAAATGATCGTCTCCGGATTAGACCTTACTCCTGTTATCACTCATCATTTCCCTATTGATGAGTTCCAAAAAGGCTTCGACGTTATGGAGTCCGGTCTTTGTGGTAAAGTTATCCTTGATTGGGAGAAATAATTTATATTTAATATGTTTGTGGCTGTTCGGATTTTTATCCGGACAGCCTTTTTTAACGTTTTAATATTTTTATATAATAAACCGTAGATTATTTCGTTAGTCAAATAAATAGTATCAGGTATTTTTTGTCTTCAGTTTATTGTTTAAATCTATTATTTGATATTATATGAAGCGTATATTTTTTATATTACTTTTTTCTTTTCTGATTTGTGTCGGAGCTTTTGCAGATGTCTTTTCAATCGGCTTAAAAGTCGGTTATAGCACTGTGCTCGAAAAAAATCAATCTTTTAATAACCTTTTCGACGTTAAAACAAATTTGCAAAACGGCTTTAATACCGGCATATTCCTCCGGTTCGGTCGTCGAGTGTATGCTCAGCCCGAGGTGAATTATAACTTTCTCTCTTATGTAAAAACTATTGAGTATGAAGGTGGTGAGGTGAAGACGTTAGGCTATCAAAATAATACCGTGGATGTGCCTGTATTGCTTGGTATAAGCGCTGTTAATTTGGAAAAATTTAAATTGAGAATTATGGTGGGTCCTAAATTCAGTTTTAATGTGGGCTCTACTAAAAATGAATTTTTCGAAAACGAATCTATTCGTACTACTCGATTAGGCCTCGATTGTGGTTTGGGTTTTGATTTCTGGAAAATTACTCTCGATGCCAGATATACCTTGTTGCCGGATTTATATAAGTATAAAGATAATAGCGGCAATACAATAAGCCATACACCGATGAACTCTTTCGTAGTTACTATCGGTGTACGGATATTCGGAAATAATATGTAATCGGATATTACATTTTTTCAGGCATTTCAATGCCTAAAAGAGACATGCCCGACTCAATGACTTTTACGGTACATGCAGATAGCATCAATCGCATATTCATTGTTTCGGCATTTTCTTCTTTTAATATTGGCGATGTTTGGTAGAATTGATTGTATTCTTTTACCAAATCATATACATAGTTAGCTATTAATGCAGGTGAAAAATCTTTTCCGGCTTGTTCTACTATCGCAGGATATGATGTAAGATTTTGAATTAGAGATATCTCTTTGTCTTGTAAAGGTAGCTCTTTTACTTCTGAAATTGTAATTCCTTGCTCGGCTGCTTTGCGTAAGATAGACTTTATGCGAGCACATGTGTATTGTATAAATGGACCTGTATTACCATTGAAGTCTATTGATTCAGCCGGGTTGAAGGTCATATTCTTGCGAGGATCTACTTTTAATATAAAGTATTTCAATGCTCCGAGACCTACCATGCGGTTGATGTTATCAATCTCTTCTTTTGTACAATTCTCTAATTTTCCTAATGCAGCCGATGTCTCTGCCGCTTCTTCTATCATTCCGTCCATCAAATCATCGGCATCAACTACAGTACCTTCTCGGCTCTTCATCTTTCCGTTCGGTAGTTCTACCATACCATATGAGAAGTGAACAAGCTCTTTTCCCCATTTAAACCCTAATTTGTCTAAAAGCAATGATAATACTTGGAAATGGTAGTTCTGTTCATTACCTACTACATATACCATCTTATCGATAGGGTAGTCTTGATAACGCAGTTTTGCAGTACCTATATCTTGAGTCATATAAACGGATGTGCCGTCAGAACGTAATAATAATTTTTCGTCTAATCCGTCGGCAGTTAAATCCGCCCATACCGAACCATCTTCTCTACGGTAAAATATTCCTTTCTTTAATCCCTCTTCAACTTTCTCTTTTCCTTCGAGATAAGTATTTGATTCATAATATATTTTGTCGAAGTCGACGCCTAATCTCTTATATGTCTCATCAAAACCGGCATATACCCATTCATTCATCATTTGCCATAAATTGCGAATTTCAGGGTCGTTTTGTTCCCATTTCAGTAGCATGGATTGTGCCTCTTTCATTAATGTAGAATTGGCTTTTGCTTCATCCTCTGTCATTCCTTTTGCTTCCAACTCTTTAAGCTCTGCTTTGTAATGCTTGTCAAATTCTACATAATATTTTCCTATTAAATGGTCGCCCTTCATACCGGTACTTTCCGGAGTCTCTCCGTTTCCGTATTTAAGCCATGCCAGCATTGATTTACAAATATGTATACCACGGTCGTTTACAATGTTGGTTTTTACCACCTTCCAGCCATTGGCTTTCTGTATCTGCGAAATGGAATATCCAAGCAGGTTGTTTCTGACGTGACCTAAATGTAGAGGCTTGTTGGTGTTAGGTGATGAATATTCTATCATCATCAGAGGTGAATCTTCTGTAACCTCTTTGATGCCGAATCTGTCGTTGTTATATATGCTATTTAGTATCGTTATCCAATTACCTTTATAAATACTCAAATTTAAAAATCCCTTGATTACATTGTAATTGTCAACGATATCAGTGTTTTCTTTAAGCCATTGCCCTATCTCATTGCCTATTATTTCCGGTTGTTTACGAGCTATTTTTGTAAATGGAAATACTACCAAAGTAATATCTCCTTCAAAATCGCTCTTCGTCTTTTGTAATTGTATGCTTTTTTCTTCTACATCTATGTTATATAACGCTTTTATTGCATCAATTACAGCACAAGATATCTTTTCTTCAATATTCATATATTAGTGTGTATTAATTGTTTACTGATTTCTTTTTTTTCGTCGATTTATCGCTGTGATTATTTTCCTTTCACGCTCTGCAAAGTTACAAAAAAATACTGAAATTATTTTCTATACTATTTTATTGTATGTTATTTTCCTCATTATTGAAGAATCACAAAGCTGATACTACGGGAGAAATGTTATATCTCAGCATATTACTTTAAAATATTATACAGTACAGCAACAATTTTTTTATTGATTCTTTTGATAGAATAGAATTTTTATGTATCTTTGTAAATGGTTTCAAACAATTTAAATAAAAATATAATGGAAAAGAATATCAACAAACAGATGAGTTTAGAAGAATACAAGAAGAGAGTAGAAGAACGCTTTCTTCAGAGGTATCCGGGTACCACGAAGGAAGACTTCGAGGTAGAAGTGGAAACTCTTTCAAAGAAAAGTTGGGAGGAATATAAGGAAGACTTCTCTCCGGAAATGCTGATTCAAACGTGGGCTACTGGAGCTTAAAAGTTACTTTAAAAGGTAAAAATAATGAGTTTAAAATAGGTGAAGTTGAACCATCTTTATTTCATGATATTTTTGAGATAAATAGAAATTTTCTTGAGAATGGAGCATTAGTAGATTTACATAATGATTATTCAGAGTGTAAATGTTTTATTAGTGATGATGGTTTATGTGGATTTTCAAAAAAATAAAGAATACATAAAATATTATTATTTATATATGGAAGAAAAATTGTTAGAGTATTTAGAGAGAATTGCCGTCTCGTTGGAAAAAATTTCTCAAGGATTAGATAAGAATAGAAATATTTTGGATGATAATGATGATATAGATATTGTAAAAATTGGAAGTGATGATATTTCTGATGTTGAGGATGTAGAAGATACTGATATATCACTTTGTGAAGACGAGTACAATAATATTATTTCTCATCTTGATGATTGTGGAATAAGCATAGTGAATATCTGTAATAATGAGGATGTAAGTGACGCACTTAAGAGTTTATCACTATTTATGGGAAACAAGTATGAATATATATCAGATATCTATAAAAAGATTAAAGCAAGATTAGGAGATGGAAGAACAATTACTGCTAATTTGAGAAATAAATCTCAAGAAGAAATTTCATCAACATGTCAATTTTGTACATTGTTATATAACATCGCTTTTTTATCAGAGTATAAATATCGAAAATCTCCTAATTATATATTATATGCAAAACCCAATAGAGATCCAAAAGTAATTAATTTTTTAACGGGACATTGGTTTGAATTGTACGTTAAGACATTATTTGAAAATGAAATAATTAATCTAATATCTAATTATAATAACAATATTAAGTGGGGGTGCTTATCAAATCCACAGATTAAGTTACCTAATGGGGATTATTTTGAATTAGATATCTTATGTTCTGTAAATGGAGAAATATTCTGGTTTGAAGTTAAAACTGGTCCATATCAAGATTATATATCTAAGTATTCAAATATTGCCGATTTATTAGATATAGATGACGAACATAGATTTTTAGTATTAATGACTACAACTATTGAGGATTGTAATAGATTGTCACGAGTTTTTAATATGAATGTAGTATCTATTAATAATATTAAAGAAGTAATAGAGAAGACATTATCAAAGTTTAAGATTATGGACGTTTAGAATTTAGTAAATTTTTTATCTGATATTAAAACTACACATTGGTTTGTTGTTATAATTTTAATTGTTCATTTTAAGATGTTCAAACTTTTTTATGAACATACTTTTTGTTTTATAAAAATAAAAGAGAATACATTAGCAATAATGTATCCTCTTTTTTAGAGCCACTAGCCGGACTCGAACCGGCGACCCACGCATTACGAATGCGTTGCTCTACCAACTGAGCCATAGTGGCAAATCGACCTTTTCTACCGATCAATTATATCGTTAAAAACCGATATATATAATGGTTACTGCCGATACTACAGATATGATTATCCAAAGCAGTATACCTAATAATATTGGTTTAAATCCTACTTGTTTTAGACTTTCCCATGACAAACCGGAGCCGATAAGAAATAATGTATATATCATACCATATTTGGCAATGCTAACGGTTTGTGCATATATCTCTTTACCTTGCGGTATGTAGGTAGCTATTACCATTGCGATGATGTACAAGAAGATAAACCATGGAATACTAATCTTTTTCTTTCCTTCGGTTTCGCTTTTGTTTACTTTATTGTACACTACCGCTACTATAAGTGAAAGTGGTATTATCCATAAAGCACGAATTAGCTTTGTAGTAGTTGCCACTTGTAGCGCTAATTCACTTCTTGTGGCAGCTGCTCCTACTACTGAAGAAGTGTCGTGTATCGCTATTGCACACCAATATCCAAATTCAGTGTCATTTAAATTTAGTAAATTGCCAATAGGAGGAAATATGAATAACGCTATCGCATTCAATGTGAATATTGTACCAAGTGCAACAGTCATTGAATTATCTTTTGCATTGATTACAGGGCCTAACGCTGCTATTGCACTTCCTCCGCATATCGCTGTTCCTCCGGAGATTAAAGTCCTCGTCTGAACGTCTACTTTCAACATCTTTCCTATCCAAATGCCTAATCCCATTGTCAATGCAATAGAAAATAATGTGAATACAAAGCCTGTCTTACCTGCTATTAAGGCTTCTTGTAAATTCATTCCAAATCCTAAACCTACTACTGAAGCTTGCAAGAGTATTTTGGTAAATATTTTATTGTGTTGAATAAATGGATTTCCCATTGTTAACGCTACCACTAATCCACAAAATAATGCTACTGCAGGCGATAAAAAAGGTACAATAAAAAGAAGAATAATAAATATCGTCTCCCTTGTACTTTGAGATAATTTGTCTTTTATCATATAGTGTTAGTTTGATTATTTATGATAAGATTTTCCAAGATTTATATTATAGATATTGTGACCTTTTTTCAGCTTGCAAAGTTACAAAAAAAATTTTATCTGATAACTATCGTTATAAATATAGTGTTTTTATTGCTTGTTGGAATTGTAAACTATTGATATTTAATTATTTATAATCTATAATTTTTCGTATTAATCTTATGTTTTGATTGTATTATACTTGATTGTAGTCCGTAGAATCCTCTTTTTAAATTGTATATTATTGAAATAATTATATCGTATTTGAATTTCCTTTTTTTGTCTTTAAATTTGTAGTTGCTTGAATAAATATATTTTCTTAACTTTGCAATTCGTTTGAAATAGAAATATGGGAAAAGGAAATAATACAATTGAAATTAAAAATAAACGCGCCTCTTTTGATTATTTTTTGAGCGGTAGAATTGAGGCGGGAATAGTGCTCTACGGAACTGAAATTAAATCGATTAGAGATGGTAAAGCCAGTCTCGTTGATACTTATTGCACTTTTGATAACGGCGAATTGTGGGTGAAAAATATGCAAATTTCAGCCTATAGATTGGGCTATTATTATAACCATGATGTAAAACGCGACCGCAAATTACTCCTTAGCAAACGTCAATTGAAAAAATATGAAAGGGAAACTAAAGAAACCGGTTATACTATTATCCCTATACGCCTTTATATCAATGAAAAAGGACTCGCTAAACTTGAAATTGCTATTGCTAAAGGTAAAAAGGCTTATGATAAACGTGAAACATTGAAAGCCAAAGAGGCTAAATCGGATATGGATAGGTTTGTGAAAAATTATTGATATTGTTGTTTATGAAAAAGATAATTGTTTCTGTTATTGCTGTTATATTCGCGTTTACGCTCGAAGCTCAGTCGGTTGAATATAAAAAATCTGTTTTTGTAGATGGTAGTCATTCTTTGCCTTACAGATATCTTGAGCCGGAAAACTTCTCTAAAACGAAAAAATATCCTGTAGTGATTTTTTTACATGGTTCCGGAGAACGAGGGGTAGATAATGAGATGCAATTATTACATGGATCACAGCAATTTTTAAACCCATATAATAGAGGTAAATATCCTGCTTATGTATTTTTTCCTCAGTGTCCCGTAGATGGTTTTTGGTCTATTCCGGAAGTCGACTCCATTTATCAAGAACTTTTTTGCAGATTGTCGAATCCAACTTGGCAAATTAAATCGTTGATAGCCTTTGTCGATTCTGTTTCGTATTTGCCCAACGTAGATAAAAATCGTATTTATATTATGGGTATTTCTATGGGAGCAATGGCATTGTACGAGTTAGCATGGCGTAAACCCGAGGTGTTTGCAGCGGCAGTACCTATATGCGGGGCGACAGATACTACTAAGATAGCTCTGGCATATAAGGTTCACTGGCGTATTTACCATGGTGATGCCGATAACCTTGTTCCCGTTCAGCTATCTCGTAACGTCTATAAAAAGTTGCATGAAGCCAATGCCGACGTGTTGTATTTCGAATTCCCGGGATGTACTCACGGCTCTTGGAATCCGGCTTTTAACGATAGAGATTTGTTACCTTGGCTTTTTTCTAAAAAACGAAAAAAATAGCCTATATACGTATTATTTTGCGCTTACCGTATCGTGTAGATAATATATTTTATTTTTTGGAAGTAAAAAAAATGATTTATCAATAGTTGAATGAATTTTATTTTGTAACTTTGCACAATTATTGTTAATAGGTGAAGGTTTATGTCAGCGAAAAAATTGTTGCTATATACACTATTCATTGTTGTGGCGTTATCTTCTTGTGTAACCTCCAAGAAAGTCAATTACTTACAGCAGAGAAACGGCTTGCCGAGTTATGTAGATTCTGTAGAATTTAAAGATTATCAACTTCAGAAAGGTGATTATCTTAATATTATTGTGTCTACTATCGACGCAAAATCTATGGCACTTTTTAACGGAAATGCTACATCTTCTATAAATAATATTAATTCAGACGATTCTTATTCACGTCTATATCTTTATGTGGTCGGAGAAGATGGCTGTATAGATTACCCTTATGTAGGTAAGATTAATGTACTTGGCAAAACACTTCGTGAGGTTAAACATCTCGTCGAAGAAAAATTGGAGGATCAATTGGAGTCTTATTCTGTTGAGGTTCGCCTTTCAAACCGTACCTTCTCTATTATTGGAGAATCCGGCTCCGGCAGGTATACTATCCCGCGTGAGAAACTTACTATTTTCGAGGCACTTGCTATGAGCGGAGATCTCTCTTTTTATGCCAAAAGGAGTAATATTCAAATTATTCGTCAAACAGAGAATGGTACAATTGTGAAGACTTTCGATATTCGTACGAAGTCGATAATTGATTCCGAATTCTATTATATACAGCCTAATGATGTAATTTATGTACCTTTTCAAAATGCTAAATATGTGGGTGCAAGTAACTTTACAAGCGTTCTGTCGTTGACGTTTACTACTCTTTCATTCGGGTTGTTTATATACTCTATTGTTAGATCGATTATTAACGTTTCAACTCCTCATTGACAATGCGTTATATTAGATACATTATTTCTATCTCGATTTTTTTCGTACTTCTATCAGGATGTTATCCTTTGCGAAGGGTGGGATTGATACAAGAACGAAAAGGACTTCCGGATTATAAGGAGAGTGAATTCGTTTCTTATAAGCTCCAAAAAAACGATGAGGTGGTGCTCCGCGTCATTACTCAAAACGAGGAAACGGCAAAGCTCTTCAGCTATGGTTCAAATAATACAATGTCGTCTTATAACTCTGTCAGCTATAGAGTGTACGAAGATGGCACTATCGACTTGCCTTATATCAAACAGATAAAGGTAGAAGGGTATACTCTCGAACAAGCCGAAGATACTATAGAGGCTAAGTTAAAAGAATTCGTGAAGGATGCACAAGTGAAATTGGCTCTAAGTACCGGTACCTTTTGCGTTATTGGCGATGCCGGTCGAGGCTATTTTCCTATTTATCGCGATCGTCTTACCATCTATCAAGCCTTGGCTCTGTCTGGTGGCTTGAATGAGTCTGCCGATTTTGCTCATGTTAAAATTTTGAGAAAAGTCAATGGCGAAACAAAAATCGTTCAATTCGATATTCGTACAAAATCATTAATTGATTCCGAATATTATTATGTATATCCTAATGATATCATTTATGTAGATGTGTCAAAAAGAAGATTTTGGGCTGTGAATTCTTATTCCGCTTTTATAGGCTTGATTTCTTCTTCTTTGAGTATGCTTATTACGGTGTGGAACGCTTTTAATTTTTAAATTACTAAATGGAAAATACAAATACACAAAATAAATTTAACGGACCGGAGCATTCACAACCACAGATGAATTTTAATATATTGGATTGGGTGCTTAAATTCTTACGCTATTGGTGGCTATTCATCATTACTGTGGTTATCGCTTTCGGTATTGCGTATGTGTATAACAAATCTTGGCAACCTTCGTATGTCAATGAAGCTAAAATAATGATTGATAATAGCAGTGCTTCTCAGTCATTCTCTTTTATGCAAGGTTTTAACGGCGGTTCGGATTTTATGTATAGCAATAATCAATTGCTTATCTTGGGCTCGTTCGACTTGATTGATCGTACTCTGCAGCAACTCCCTTTTACTATCGACTATTATACAAAAGGAAGATTCAGAAATGAGAGCCTATATAGCGCGCCTCCTATCCAATTAATATATTCCGAATTACAAGATATGGCGTATGGTAGAGAATTCCATTTTATCCCCTTGGATGAAGACCATTTCGTTATCGAACTGTCGGATAAAGGTAGCAAACAACAATTCCCCGACTTTAAGATAGAAGGCACTTATGGGAGCCAAATACGGAATGTGTTCTTTACCGGAGAAATAGGAAAATTATATCTGAATACTACCGGTAGATATACAGATTTCTATTTCCGTTTCCGTAGCAAACGTTCTTTGGAAGATGAATTTGCTTATCGACTGAATCTTAGTTTTATAGGCGAAGAAAGTTCGGTTGTTTCGGTAAAATTGGTAAGTAACGAACCCGCTCGAGATAAGGATTTTATTAATAAACTTTGCGATGAATATATAAAAGCTAACCTCGATGAAAAGAATCTTGAGGCAGTGCGTACTATAGAGTTTATTAACGAACAATTGCAAATTATTTCCGATTCTTTGGACGTGTCCGGTTCTAAATTGCGTCAGTTCCGTAGAGAAAATAATATTCTTGACGTCTCTTCCGCTACCGCTACTATCCTTGCAAAAATGAATGCTCTTGACGAACAAAGAGCGGATATGGACCTGAAAGAGGCGTATTTTAAAGAGCTGGCAGATTACCTCGAAAGTTCTGTCAATAAAGAGGTTATAGTGGCTCCATCTACAATAGGTATTTCCGACCCTGTTTTACTCGATCTCGTTACTCAGTTTAATGAGTTGCAACAGCAACGTAGCGATATAGGCGAGAAAAACCCTAACTACGTGAGATATACAAAGCGTATGGAAGAGGTGAAAACTACAATGAAACAGGTGCTTGCTAATGTTCAAAAAATTCATCAAATGGAGCGTAATGCTTTTAATAGAGAGTATAACCGTCTCCAAAAAGAATTTCATTCCCTCCCTGAAAAAGAATTGTCAGTGGCAAATTACGAACGAAACTATAAAATAAACGATTCTTACTATACATTCCTTCTTCAAAAACAATCCGAAGCCCAGATACGTAAAGCTTCTAACGTCTCCGATAATAAGATATTACAATATGCAAGATGCTCACTGTCTCCCGTTAACTCAGGTGATAAGACAAAAACTTATATATTGGCACTGATATTCGGTTTGCTAATTCCGGCTGTGTTGATTGTTATTGTAGACTTGATGAATAATAAATTGTATACGGATAACGATGTTAAGATGATAACTAAATTGCCAATATTGGGTCATATCCGTCATACCGATAATACTGCAAAAGTCGTTTCTGTCGATTCTCAAAGATCACTGTTTACAGAAGGCTTGCGATTGGTTCGAACAAAAATAGAATTTATTACAAAACGTAAAAATAATATATCTATCATGGTCTCTTCCGCCGAGTCGGGCGATGGTAAGACGCATTTCGTGATAAATCTTGCCGGAGTATATTCGCTCGTATCGAAGAAGGTGCTTTTGATGGACTTGGATGCGAGAAATCCTCAAGTTTCCAAACGCCTCGGGTTTGATAAGGTGAATGGTCTCGTAAATGTACTTATAGGTGATAACACCATTGATGAAGTTATTGTAAAAGCAAATGATGAAGTGCCTTATGATGTGCTTCCGGTAGGTGTTGTACCACCAAATCCTGCCGAATTGTTGAGATCGGACGAGATGAAACAAACCGTTGAATATCTAAAGTCTAAATACGATTTTATCATCGTAGATACATCTCCTCTTGGCTTAGTATCCGATTCTTACGCTATTTCATCTATGGTGGACGTAACCCTATTCGTAGTAAGAGTTGGAAAAACGGATAAAACATTCTTCCGTAACTTTATCAGTCAAGTTAATAACGATGTTCTCGACCATTCATATATCATTGTTAATGATATACCAAAGCCGAAACATAATAGAAAATATGGTTACGGATATGGCTATGGTAAGTATTCCTACGCCTACTCCGGTAGTAGTAAATATTACCACTCTCAAAGTAGTAAATATTATGTGGATGATAAGTAATAATTCTCTCTTTTCGACTTATTATTGATGCTGAATAATTCTAAAAGAGCGATTGTTATTTACTTACAATATAGTCACTTTACACGTTATTTTTGAGCATACTTGCTTAATTTTAATTTGAGAGATTTAAATAAAGTGACAATCAACTCATTATGAGGCAAGAAAAATAAGAGATTTGGCTTGAATTTACACGCGTTAATTCCATCTAACGTCCTAAAAGAACGCGGTTTAGGAGTAATATTTAGGTCAGATGTAAATTATTTTCGAAAATACTTGTGTATATGCGGAAATAATCGTACCTTTGCGCACTCATTTTGAGGAATAATGTAAAACAATTAATATATAGTAAAATGTCTAAGATTTGTCAGATTACCGGTAAAAGAGCAATGATCGGCAACAATGTATCTCACTCAAAACGTCGTACAAAACGTTCTTTTGACGTGAATTTGTTCCGTAAAAAATTCTACTATGTAGAAGAGAATTGCTGGATTAGTTTAAATATTTCTGCAGCAGGTCTGCGTACTATTAATAAACTTGGCTTGCACGCTGCCCTTTGCAAAGCTGTTGAAAAAGGCTATTGCACTTGGAATGAGTTGAGTGAACAAGCATATTATGGAGAATAAGTTATGGCAAAAAAATCTAAAGAAGCTAGAGTGCAAGTTATCTTGGAGTGCACAGAACACAAAGACAGTGGTATGCCGGGTACATCTCGTTACATCACAACCAAGAATCGTAAAAATACTACCCAACGCTTGGAGTTGAGAAAGTACAACCCTATTTTAAAAAGAGTTACAGTTCACAAAGAAATAAAATAATTGACTTATGGCAAAGAAAACGGTTGCAACACTGCAAAAAGGTGAAGGTCGTGGCTATTCAAAGGTGATTAAAATGGTTAAATCACCTAAAACTGGTGCCTATGTCTTTCAAGAAGAAATGATTCTTAACGAAAAAGTTAAGGAGTATTTTGCTAAATAATCATTATTATTACTTTTAGCAAACTCGTTTTATGCGTGCTATTCCTCTGTAAATCTTGGAATGGTAACGTAACAAATATAAAAAGGAATCGATTTTTCGGTTCCTTTTTTTATTTTGTAATTAAAAAAAAAATCGTACCTTTGTTCTGTAATAAAAATGTTGTAAAATGGGTATATTTAGTTTTTTGACAAAGAATAAAAAAGAGGTTTTAAATGACGGCCTCGAGAAAACAAAACAAAGCGTGTGGAGTAAATTGTCTCGCGCTATTATGGGTAAAAGCGTTGTAGATGACGACGTTCTCGATAATATCGAAGAGGCTTTAATTACTTCAGACGTCGGTGTAGAAACTACCCTTAAAATTATCAATCGCCTTCAATCTCGTATCGCTAAAAATAAATATCTGAATACTAACGAGCTCTCCGGAGTCTTAAATGACGAGATTTGTAATATGCTCGCCGAAAATGAAACTGTCGGTACATTGTCTTTTGAAGATCCTCTGCCGATAAAACCTTATGTGATAATGGTTGTCGGTGTAAATGGCGTGGGAAAAACTACTACTATCGGAAAGATTGCCGCTCAATATAAAAATGCAGGTAAAAAGGTTTGTCTTGGTGCCGCCGATACCTTTCGTGCTGCCGCCGTCGAGCAATTATGCATCTGGGGCGAGAGAGTTGGAGTGCCGGTGGTTAAACAACAGATGGGTGCAGACCCCGCTTCTGTTGTCTATGATACTTTAGCTTCTGCAAAAGCTAATGATGCTGACGTTGTAATTATCGATACTGCAGGGCGTTTGCATAATAAAATTAACTTGATGAATGAGTTGACGAAAATAAAAAATGTAATGAAAAAATTGGTCCCGGATGCCCCTCACGATGTTATGCTCGTGCTTGATGGCTCTACCGGTCAGAATGCTTTCGAACAAGCTAAACAATTTACTAAGGCTACTCAAGTTACATCTCTTACCGTAACAAAACTCGATGGTACTGCCAAAGGTGGCGTTGTTATCGGTATTTCCGATCAATTTAAAATTCCTGTACGATATATAGGTCTCGGCGAAGGAATCGATGATTTACAAGTATTTGATAAAAAATCATTCGTACAAACTCTTTTCTCATTATAATAATTTACTCCTTAATTTCCTATGCAGAGAAATCGTGTTGACATAATATCATTAGGTTGCTATAAAAACCTTGTTGATTCCGAAAAATTAATGCGCATGTTTAAAAATGCCGGTTTTAAAGTCGTTCATGACCCCGAAGTCGTTCGCGGAGAATACGTCGTTGTAAATACCTGTGGCTTTATCGGTGATGCAAAACAAGAATCTATTGATGTTATCTTAGAACTTACCGAATTGAAAAAACGAGGTAAAATAGGTAAAATTATTGTGATGGGTTGCCTCGCAGAAAGATACCTCCATCAGTTGGAACAAGAAATTCCGGAAGTCGATGCTTTCTATGGTAAATTTAATTGGACCGACATGATTAACGATTTGATTTATCAAAAAGTAGAAAAAAAGAAAATAAAGAATTATCGAATCATTACTACTCCGAAACATTATGCTTATCTAAAAATTGCAGAAGGATGTAATCGTACTTGCTCCTATTGCGCAATACCTCTTATTACAGGTGCTTATAAATCTTTGCCTATGGAGGAAATCATTGAAGAAGCTAAATGGTTGGCTCGAAAAGGTGTTAAGGAATTACAATTGATTGCGCAGGATTTAACTTATTACGGACTCGATTTATATCGTACACATAAATTGCCGGAATTAGTGCAAAGATTATCCGAAATTGATGGTATTGAATGGATTAGATTACACTATGGATATCCGAATAATTTCCCGTACGAAATTCTGGATGTTATGAAAAATAATCCTAAGGTCTGCTCTTATTTCGATATCGCATTGCAACATATTTCAGATAAAATGCTCGTTATGATGCGCCGAAATATATCGAAAAAAGAGACCTTAGCTTTTATTAAAGAAGTTAGAAATAGCGTGCCGGGAATCCATTTCCGCACAACTCTGCTTGTCGGCCATCCAGGTGAAACAGAGGAGGATTTTAATGAGTTGCTCGAATTTGTGGAGAGTCAACGTTTTGAGCGTCTCGGCGTCTTCGCCTATTCTCATGAAGAGGGTACTTTCGCTTATCTGAATTATAAAGATGATATACCCGAGGAAGTTAAACAGCAAAGAGTGGATAAAATAATGTCGCTCCAAGAAATAATTTCTCAATCAATTGCAGCAAACAAAATAGGTAAAAAATTAAAAGTTATCATCGACCGAGAAGACCCTGAATTTTATGTCGCCCGTACTGAATTCGACTCTCCGGAAGTAGATGGCGAAGTATATATTGCTAAAGAAAAATCTCTTAATGTAGGTGATTTTTATGACGTGGAAATTATAGATAGCGACGTCTATGATTTGTACGCAAAAATAATAGATTGATTGGTATATGAATAATAAAGAATTTATCACTCAACTCTCTAAAAAAGTTAATATGGCGCAGAAACAAACAGCTTCTTTGCTGTCGGATTTCGTGTCGGTAGTGGCTGAGCATCTTTCAGATGGCGATTCAGTCACCCTTGGCTCTTTAGGTCAATTTGAAATACGCCGTAAGGAACAGAGAAAAATAGTTAACCCTTCTACAAAAAAAACTATGCTCGTTCCTCCTAAATTGGTGCTCAATTTCAAACCATCTTCATCGTTAAAATCAAAATTTAAAGAGGTATGAGTATGGATGATGGTAGCTTGAAATCGCTGTTAGATGATTTCGCTTCTAAAGCAAATATTACAAAAAAAGAGGCTAATGCTTTCTTGAAATCTTTTCAATCGGTTTTTATTGAGGCTCTTGATAAAGATAAGGTGTTAAAGATAAATGGATTAGGATCATTTAAATTGACTCTTGTCAACGAACGTAGTAGTGTGGATGTGAATACCGGAAAGCCTATTAAAATAGATTCTCATTATAAAATAGTGTTTACTCCGGAAACCGATTTAAAAAATCTGGTTAACGCTCCGTTTGCTCATCTGGATACCATTGTCATTGAAGATGTAGTTGACAAGAGTGATGGAGAGGTAAATATCGATACATTGCTATTAGAAGAATCTAGGAATGTTACCGACAGTACAATCCCCACCGATAACTACTCTGACAAGAGTGAGTCTCCTTTGGAAAAACTCACAGAACAGGCATTGGAAATCAAGTCTTTACTTGCAGATATTCAAGGTGTCGGTTGTTTTGCCGACGATAATTCCAATTCCGAAAACAATGAAAATTTACAATTAGAAATTATAGAACAGTCACCGGATGTTGTAGAAAGTAGTGAGTCTCTATCGGAAGAAACTATTGTGCCGGCAGTGCCTACGCAGCAAGAAGAGTTTGAAAAACAAGAAATTTTCCCTGAATCGGAAAAGTATATCTCATCACAAGAGAAAACTCCTGAAATACCTTCATCTTCGGCCACCCCAATTTCAGATTCTTCGTTGATAGATGCAATTCGCAAAGAACATAAACGTAAGTTAAGGCGCAGAGTTGCAATTATTTGCTCGATTGTCGGTGTAGTGTTGCTCCTTTCTGTCGCTTTACTTTTGGATTTTTATTACAATGGCTTGGTAAAGCAATACCTCGATACTTACCATAATGATTTGGTAGCAGAAAATATTGATGTAAATAGTAAGGCAAATGAAATTAATGATATCTCCGGTAATTCGGACGAAACTCTTATAGACGAGACTGTTTCTCCGGAAATAATATGTAACGAAGATGATTCTAATATGGCGATTTCTGTAGAAGAGTCAGTTACATCTAATAGTATTGAGCAGGACCCATTTTCAAAACTTACCAACTCTCCACGGGTTTATACCGACTTTATTGATACTATAAAAATGCCGCAAGATAGTCGTCTTACGTTAATTTCTTTGAAATATTACGGCCATCGAGATTTTTGGGTATATATCTATGAGGCTAATAAAAGTCGCATTCAAAATCCTAATATTATCGTGCCGGGAACTACAATATATATTCCTGTGCTTGATAAAGCTCTGATAGATAGTTCCAATCCAAAGGCAATAGATTATGCCCGCTATTTACACGATCAGTTTGTAGGAAAGAAGTAAATTTTTTGTGACTTTTATTTTTGTCTAATATAATAATTTAGGTATTTACACGTATAAAAGATTGTTGGAGATAATGAATTTTTAACTGATTTTTATTGAGAAGATATTTATTTTTCTCTTTGTAGATAACAATAAAAATTGTACTTTTGTATTGTATAATAATAGGTAAAAATAATAGCAAAACATAATTATAATATGAGTGAAATTGTTGATATTCGCGAATTAAACGAGCGTATAGAACGTCAAAGTGCTTTTGTTGATGCTTTGATGATGGGAATGAATCAGACCATAGTTGGTCAAAAACACTTGGTAGAATCTTTGCTTATCGGTTTACTCTCCGATGGTCATGTATTGTTGGAAGGTGTTCCCGGTCTTGCAAAAACTCTTGCTATAAAAACTTTGGCACAACTTATAGATGCCGATTTCAGTCGTATCCAATTTACGCCGGATTTGTTGCCTGCCGATGTCGTAGGTACAATGATTTATAGCCAGAAAAACGAGAATTTCGTAATTAAAAAAGGTCCGGTTTTTGCCAATTTCGTTCTTGCAGATGAGATAAACCGTGCCCCTGCCAAAGTGCAATCGGCCCTTCTCGAGGCAATGCAAGAGCATCAAGTTACTATTGGTGAAGAGACTTTCTCATTGCCAAACCCTTTCCTCGTTTTGGCTACTCAAAACCCTATAGAGCAAGAAGGTACTTATCCGCTACCTGAAGCGCAAGTCGACCGTTTTATGTTGAAAGTGGTAATATCTTACCCTAAAAAAGAAGAAGAACGACTTATTGTAAATGCTCACGTTAAAGATGCTTTCAAAAAAGTATCTCCTATCCTTAAAGTTGAAGATATTATCGAGGCTCGTAAAGTGGTAAAAGAGGTTTATATTGACGAAAAAATAGAAAAATATATCGTAGATTTAGTGTTCGCTACTCGTAATCCTGAAGAATATGGCTTGAAAGATTTAAGCGGTATGATTGCTTTCGGTGCGTCACCTCGTGCCTCTATCAATATGGCTTTAGCTGCTCGCGCTTATGCCTTTATCAAACGCCGCGGTTACGTTATTCCCGAAGATATCCGTGCCGTTGCTATGGACGTCCTTCGCCATCGTATCGGTCTTACATATGAGGCTGAAGCTAATAATATTACATCTGAAGAGATTGTAAATCAAATTCTTAACGCAGTAGAAGTGCCTTAATCTTTTTTAATTTATTTGTGCTTTGGAAACTTCGGAATTATTAAATAAAGTTCGAAAAATTGAGATAAAAACGCGCGGCTTATCTAATAATATTTTTGCCGGCGAATATCATACCGCTTTCAAAGGTAAGGGTATGACTTTTTCTGAAGTGCGTGAGTATCAGTACGGCGACGAGGTGCGTACTATCGATTGGAATGTTACAGCTCGTTTTCGTAAACCTTATGTGAAGGTGTTTGAAGAGGAGCGCGAAATGACGGTGATGCTACTTATCGACTTGTCGTCAAGTAGCTTGTTCGGAAGTACAAGCGCTTACAAACGCGATGTTATTACCGAAATAGCCGCTACTATCGCTTTCTCTGCTATACAAAATAAC
Source organism: Candidatus Aphodosoma sp. (assembly GCA_051870785.1). Lineage (GTDB taxonomy): Bacteria > Bacteroidota > Bacteroidia > Bacteroidales > Paludibacteraceae > Aphodosoma. The sequence continues at coordinate 52,857 of JBJECF010000011.1, read as the reverse complement.
GATAAAATCGGTGCTATTTTCTTTACTGATAGAATCGAAAAATTTATTCCGCCTCAAAAAGGTCGTAAACATATCCTTTTTATTATTCGAGAACTCCTCGAATTTAAACCGGAAAGCACAGCTACAGATATCTCTTTAGCTCTTAGGTATCTTACTAATGTTATCAAAAAACGTTGCACCTCATTCTTGATTAGCGATTTTATTGATGATAACATTCAGCAAGATGCTTTTACTATCGCTAATAGAAAACATGATGTTGTTGCTTTACAAGTGTATGACGTTAGAGATGCCGAGATGCCTGCCGTTGGATTGGTGAAATTTAAAGATGCCGAAACCGGTCAACGTATATGGGTAGATACAAATTCTTCTAAAATCAGAGAGACTTATCGTAAATCTTGGTCCGATAATATGGCTAAACTAAACCAAATGGTGAAGTATGCCGGTATAGATTTCGTGTCACTCGAAGCTACCGAAGATTACGTCAAGGCTTTGATGCGTCTCTTTAATATGAGAAAATAATATGAAAAGAATAGTTTTTTTCTTATTTGTTGCTTTTTTACCTCTGTATCTTTTTTCACAGTCCGTCTCCGTAAATGCGGAAATGGATTCTGTTAATATATGGATAGGGGAGCAAACAAAATTTACGATTTCCGCTATTCAACCTAGTAATATGGTCCTTAATTTCCCTCTCTTCTCCGATTCTATTGTGGATGGATTGGAAATAGTGGAACAATGTAAAAGAGATACTGTAGTCTTGCCATCGGGAGATATAAAAGTGTCAGATTCTTATGTAGTTACCGCCTTTGATTCTGCCTTGATATTGGTGCCTAAACTCGTTATTACAGATGAGAATGATTCCTTTTTTACAAATCCCGTTGCACTTAAAGTCTTCTCTGTGCCTGTTGATACAACCCAACAAGCTATTGCCGATATCAAAAACGTTGTCAAACCTCCTTTCGATTGGATCACTTTTCTTACTATCTCGGCTATCGTCGTTTTGGTAATCATCATCGCACTGTTAATATTTTTCATCATTCGCTATTATCGACGTAAAAAGAAAAATAAAAATGATGCACCGGAAGTGGTTGTTGATAATCGCCCGGCTCACGTTATCGCATTCGAACAATTGGAGGCTCTGAGACAAAAACAACTTTGGCAAAAAAGTATGTTTAAAGAATATTTTACCGAATTGACAGATATTCTTCGCCGTTACATTTATAATCGCTTTGAAATTTCTGCAATGGAAATGCCTTCTGAAGATTTGGTAGATGAGTTCAAGTCTCGTAAAGAGATTGCCTCTAATAAGGAGTTGTTAAAACTTTTGAAGTCTATTCTCTCTTTGTCCGATTTGGTGAAATTCGCTAAATGGGTGCCACTTCCTGATGAAAATACATCTGCATTCAGTGATGTGCTGAAATTTATTGATTTGTCGAAACAAGAAGACGAAATTATTGATAACAAAGAAAATACGACTTCCGATGTTGCGTCGGTCACTAATGAAGTTAAATCGAACGCAAATCAAGAAAGTGTTGATTAAATAAATTATTATTATGACTTTTCGTAATCCGGAATATCTTTGGTTGCTATTACTGCTTATACCTATGTTGGTATGGTATATTTATGAGCAGTTTAAAACAGATGCTACACTGCAAGTGTCATCTACCGGTGCATTCAATAAATTACCTAAAACAAAGAAAACATGGCTTTTCCATTTCGCTTTTTTATTGAGATGTATTGCTATTTCTTTGTTGATAATAGCTATAGCGCGTCCCCAATTTAGTAATACTCATCGCTCCGAGACTACAGAAGGTATAGATATTATGCTTTCGGTCGATATATCAGGTACCATGCTCGCTGAAGATTTGAAACCAAATAGATTGGAGGCTGCCAAGTCCGTTGCTTTGGAATTTATTGCCGGCCGTCCGAATGATAATATCGGTCTTGTGCTTTTTGCAGGAGAGAGCTTTACACAATGTCCTCTTACTACCGACCATGCCTCTCTTATGAATTTGGTACAGAGCGTAGAATATGGATTAATTGAAGATGGCACCGCTATAGGTCTCGGTTTGGCAAATGCTATCGGACGCATAAAAGATAGTCAAGCCAAATCAAAAGTTATTATTCTTATTACCGATGGAACTAATAATCGTGGAGAAATTGCTCCTCTTACTGCAGCCGAAATGGCTAAGACTTTCGGCATCAGAGTGTATACTATCGGTGTCGGAAAAATGGGTGTGGCTCCTTATCCTTTCAAAACTCCAATGGGTATTGTATATAATGATATCGAAGTCGATATAGACGAGAAAACACTTACTGCCATTGCCGACCAAACCGGAGGTAGCTATTTTCGTGCAACCGATACTAACAAATTAAGAGCTATATATCAGGAAATAGATCAATTGGAGAAAACAAAACTCCGTGTAAATGAGTATAATACAAAGAGCGAAGAGTTCTTCCCTTTCCTCTTGGGAGCTTTTATTGCTCTTATTCTTGAAGTGATTTTAAAATCTACAATATTACGTCGTTTACCTTAATATTTATTTGTAAATGAAGAAATTATTATTACTATTATGCGTTGGAATATTGGTATGCTCAGTTTCAGCCCAATCTTATTCCAATACTCTTTTGATTATTTCACCGGATAGCGCTCAGTTTACAGTAAGAGTATCCGGTTATCAAGTGAATAATAAACCAAAATCCAGAGTGGTGTGCAAGGGTATTTATTTAGCTCAAGCCCCTGTGCAAATAATTTTTGCCGATACTACTTATGCCCCTATAAAAACAGTGGTGTCGTTTCTGCCTAATTATAAGAAAAAAGTTAATGTTGCCCCTTCTCCTACAGTGGCAAAATATTATGTATATCCTAAAAAACGTAACTCTAAAATCAAATTGCAATCTATTAAAAACAGATAATGGCTTATGTTTCGATTTGAAAACCCGAATATGTTCTATTGTCTAATAGCAATATTGATTCTCGTATTGCTATTTCATTTAGGAATGTATATTCAAAAGAAACGTCTGAAATCGTTCGGAAATCCAAGCCTTTTGGCTTCGTTAATGCCTAATGTTTCTATTATCCGACCTTACGTTAAATTCTATTTTTTAGTTGTAGTTTTAGTGCTTATGATTGTTGCACTTGCAAGACCTCAAATGGGAACAAAAGTTGAAGATAGTAAAACAGAAGGTGTGGAGGTAATGTTCGTTCTCGACGTTTCTAAATCTATGCTTTCGCAGGATGTTACCCCTTCGCGCTTGGATAATGCCAAGTTGATGCTGTCGAAATTAATAGATAAAATGCCTGAAGATAAGGTAGGTATGGTGGTGTTCGCAGGTGATGCCTTTGTGCAATTGCCTATGACTACTGATAATGTTTCAGCAAAAATGTTTTTGTCTACAATAAATACCAATACAGTTCCTCGCCCTGGTACCGCTATAGGCGCTGCTATTGAGTTGGCTACTAAATGCTTCCCTGAGGAAGAGAGTGGCGTGGGTAGATCTATTATTGTTATTACAGATGGCGAAAATCATGAAGATGATGCTGTTAAAGCTGCTAAAGCCGCTTTTGATAAAGGTATTTATGTAAACGTTGTTGGTATCGGTAGCCCAAATGGTGCTCCTATTCCGCTCGATAACCGTGCCTCTTTCCTTAAAGATAAAGAGGGTAATATCGTGCTTACTAAGTTGAACGAGAATATGTGCGTTCAAATTGCTACAGCCGGAAATGGCGTTTATGTGCGCGCCGACAATTCTAATATCGCCCTTCGTACAATTATGAAAGAGATTGACGATATGCAAAAAGGTGAAATATCTTCCAAAAATTTTGCAGCTTATGACGAGCAGTTCTTCGTATTCGCTTGGATTGCTCTGGTATTGCTGATAATAGAATTCTTTATCCTTAATCGCCAAAATAATCGCCTAAACAAAATTAAATGGTTCTGATTATGAAAAAATATATTGTCCTTGTATTTACCCTCTTTTTTGTAATTCCTTCGTTTGCTCAAAAAGAGAGTAAATTCGTAAACAAAGGAAATAAAGAGTATAAAAATGAGAAATTTGTAGAGTCGGAAGTGGAGTATAGAAAAGGCTTGGAAAAAAATAAGTCCAGCTTTTCCGCTAATTTTAATCTTGGTAATGCTCTCTATCGACAAGAAAAATATTCCGATGCCGCTGAGCAATTCTCAAAAGCTATTGCTCTTGCCGGCGATGATAAACAACGATTGGCAAGTTCTTTCCATAACTTGGGTAACTCTTTGCTACAAGATAATAAAATACAAGAGTCGATTTCGGCTTATAAAGAGGCTCTTAAAAATAATCCTAATGACGATGAAACCAGATATAATCTGGCTTATGCAAAACATCTTTTGAAACAGCAGCAACAACAGCAACAACAGCAACAGCAAGATTCTAAAGATGATAAAAATCAACAGGATCAGCAACAGCAACAGCAACAACAAGACAAGAATCAAGAGCAACAACAGCAACAACAACAACAACAGCAAAACTCCGATTCTATGTCTAAAGAAAATGCAGAACAAATCCTTGAAGCTATCCAACAAGATGAGAAGGAAACTCAAGAGAAATTGAAAAAGTTACAACAACAAAAACGAAACTCTTCTAAAATAGAAAAAGATTGGTAATTATTAGATTATGAAGAAGTTTATTTTAATATTAGTCTGTGCTTTTGCTTCTTTGTATATTTATGCGGCTGATAATGTTCAGTTTACAGCTAATGTACAAAGTACTACAGTTGTCGTTGGCGAACCATTCCAACTCCAATTTGTAGTCAATGCAGATGGTCAGAATTTAAAAGTAGCTGAGTTTAAAGGATTTGAAGTATTGGCTGGTCCATATACTTCTACTAGTTCTTCTACTCAATTCATTAATGGTAAAGTATCCTCTTCTCGCCAAATTACATATACTTATACTATCAGTGCGGTGAAAGAGGGAAAGTATACTATTAATCCGGCTTCTATTACTGTCGATAAACAGAAGTATTACTCTAATGCTATAGATATTACCGTTATTGCTCAGGATAAATCCAAACCTCAAGGACAACAAGGCGGTAACAGTAACCAAAATTATACTTCTCTTTCTGCCGATAATCTCTTCTTCCGTACTCAACTATCTAAAGTAAAAGTTATGGAGCAAGAGGCTGTTTGCGTATCATATAAAATATATTCTACTTTACAACTTCGTGGTATTAGCTCCGTTAATTATCCGGAAATTAAAAATTGCTTCTCTCAAGATTATGATATGCAGAATATTAATTCTACTATCGAACAATATAATAATAAGAATTATTATGTTTATGAGCTGAAGAAATCTTTATTATTTCCTCAAAAAAGTGGGCAGGTAGCTATAGAACCAGCCGATTGTGAGGTTGTTGTTGACGTTCCGGTACAACGTCGCTCCCGTAGTATTTTTGATGATTTCTTCGGCTCTTATCAATCGGTTAATAAATCGTTAAAAACTAAGAAAGCCGTAATAGATGTAAGCGCATTGCCGACTCCGGTACCTGCTTCTTTCTGCAGTGTAGTGGGTAATTTGAGCGTAAAGCAGAATGTTAGTGCTACTGAGGTTGTTGCAGACGACCCTATAACGATTACATTGACTTTCTCCGGGTTCGGAAATCTGAAACTCTTAAAAAATCCGGAGTTAAAATTCCCTGCCGATTTCGAAACTTATGAACCTAAAGTATCTAACAACTTTAAGTTGACCGATAGAGGTATGGAGGGAACGAAAACAGTAGAATTTTTTGTTGTGCCACGCCATGATGGCGAATTCTTTATTCCCGCTACCTCTTTGTCGTTTTATGATACTAATTCAAAATCTTATAAGACTATAGAAGTTGGAAATATCAATTTTAAGGTGGCTAAAAATCCTAACTCTACAAGCTCTTCACAACAGGTTATCTCACGAAATGTAAATAACCAAGTCAATGTAGATGATTTGGCAACCGATATAAGATATATAAAGACGGATATGGGTACTCTTCAACTCCCAAATCAATTCTTTGCAGGTTCTCTTCTTTTCTGGATGTGCTATATCATTCCGTTTGTCATGGTCGTTGCTCTGATATTCTTCTTTAGAAAACAGGCAAGAAATAATGCCAATGTTGCACTGATGAGAAATAAGAAAGCAAATAAAGTGGCCAAGAAACGCTTAAAAGTTGCTTATGAAAACATGAATAAAGGAGAAAAAGATGCCTTTTATGATGAAGTATTAAGAGTAATGTGGGGCTATATTTCCGACAAACTATCTATATCACTTTCTGATTTAAATAAAGAGAATATAGAGGAGCAATTAAGATCGTCTAATGTTCCGGAAGAGAATATTAACGAATTCATTAGTCTTTTACATGATTGTGAATTCGAGCGTTACGCTCCTCTTCCTAATACAGGTGCCGCTATGGAAAGAATCTATTCAGATACGGCAAAATTAATATCTTCTTTAGAAAGTACTATTAAAAAGTAATGGTTATGAAACATTTTAAGTTAGTATTTATTATATCATTGTTACTCGTTATCAGTCGGTCGGTAGCATTGGCACAACAGAGTCCTGAAGAGCTATGGAAGCAGGCCGAGAAATATTATTCCGAACAACAGTATGAAATGGCTGTTGATATTTATGCTCAAATATGTGAGTTTGGCGAGTCTGCCCCACTTTATTATAACTATGCAAATGCTTTGTTTAAAACAAATCAGTTGGGTAAGGCGATATTATATTATGAAAGAGCCTTGCAATTAGATCCGTCTAATGCAGATATTAAAAATAATTTGCAGTTTGCTTACTCTACTCAAAGAGATAAAATAGACGAAATACAGCCTTTTTTTGCCAAGAAATGGTTGATGTCTTTGGGAAATTGGTTTAATTCCAATGTGTGGGCTTATATTAGTATCATTGCTTTTGTTCTCGTTTTGATATTCCTTTTAATTTATCTTTTTGGTAGAATTTTATGGCTAAGGAAAACGGCATTTTTTACGGCACTATTGTCTCTTTTTATTGCCATTGTTTCGTTTACGTATTCTTTTTATACGAAAAATAAAATATTGAATAATAGTTATGCCATTGTGACGTCCGGTAGTGTAACGCTGAAAAGTTCACCGGATATTAGCGGAACTGATATGTTTAATCTACACGAAGGAGCAAAAGTAAATGTGAAACAAGAACTCTCAGGATGGAGTGAAGTTTCTATCGCTGATGGTAGAGTAGGGTGGTTGCCAACTTCCGATATAGAAAATATCTGATTATATGATTGATTATTTAAACAATTTAGATATTCAATTAACATTGTTTCTTAATGGTTTCCATACTCAAGGTTTGGATAATTTTATCTTTTTTTATTCAAAAACGTGGGTATGGATACCTTTTTTTTTATATCTGTTGTATGCCTTATTTAAGCAATACGGAGCGAAGATGTTGTATATATTGGCATTTGTTGCGCTTATAGTATTGTGTAGCGACCAGTTGTCATCATCAGTGATAAAGCCACTTGTGTGTCGAGAACGACCAACTCATAATGTTGAAATACAAGATCAGATACATACGGTAAATGGTTATGTAGGTGGATTGTATGGTTTTGTCTCCTCGCATGCGGCAAATTCGTTCGCTATTGCATTATTTCTTTCTTTGGTGATTAAAAATTGGCTCTTTTCTTTTACTATTTTCCTATGGGCTCTTATTAATTCATATACTCGTATTTACCTAGGAGTACATTATTTCGGAGATGTTTTATGCGGAGCTGTTGTTGGAATTATCATTGCTTTGATATTATATCAATTGTATTTTTTGCTTTCTAAAAAGCTTAAATTGCCAATAAAAAAAGCTTTATCACAGACTAAGATTTCCATGTTTTTTGTAGTGTATGTGATAAATTGCGCTATAATATTTCTTTTTGATTTGATATTTTGAAGTAATAAGGTACTTTTTCTTTAATTTTTTTATTTGAATTTAGGGGTTGGTATTCTTTTAAGTGCTTGAAAATCTATGTAATATTATTGTGAAATTTTTTTTGAAAATTCCTTTGAAAATATTTTGTCCTTAAGAATATTATGCGTAAATTTAAAGCATTAAAATTATAACGAATATTTACTCATTCTAATACCTATTAGTCATGACAAAAACAATAACATTTAACGAATTACGTAGAATCAAAGATTCTCTTCCTGATGGTAGTATGCAACGCATTGCCGATGAATTAGGTTTAACTGCCGATACTGTTCGTAATTATTTTGGTGGACAAAATTACAAGAGTGGTAGTGGATGTGGTGTTCATATCGAACCGGGTCCTGATGGTGGTATGGTGATGCTTGATGATACTACTATTTTAGATTTAGCAAAGAAGATATTGGACGAGCAAGCGTAATTGCTTAATATATGTTTCCAATGCAAGAAAAATAAGGGGAGTCTTTATTTATTTCCCTTATTTTTCTGTGGCTTAAAAAAATAGCGTATGTCGTTTTTATTCGGCATACGCTATTTTGTTATATTATGTAGGCTAAAATACGGATTACATCATACCGCCCATACCGCCGCCCATAGCCGGCATTGCAGGGGCAGGATTTTCTTCCTTCTTGTCAGTAATTACGCATTCGGTAGTAAGGAACATACCGGCTATTGAAGCGGCATTTTCAAGAGCTACACGAGCAACTTTTGCAGGGTCTACTACTCCGGCTGCGAGCATTGCTTCGTAGCGATCAAAACGTGCATTGTAGCCAAAGTCGCCTTCGCCTTCTTTTACCTTTTGTACTACTACTGCACCCTCTTTCCCGGCATTAAATACAATCTGACGAAGTGGCTCTTCTATAGCTCGTTTTACTATTTCAATACCTGTTTGCTCATCATCACATTCGCCTTTAAGTCCTTCCAAATCTTTGATAGAGCGAATATATGCTACACCTCCACCGGGAACAATACCTTCTTCTATTGCAGCTCGTGTTGCACTTAAGGCATCGTCTACGCGGTCTTTTTTCTCTTTCATCTCAACTTCAGATGCGGCTCCTACATATAATACTGCAACACCACCTGCCAATTTGGCTAATCTTTCTTGAAGTTTTTCACGATCGTAATCAGATGTCGTTGATGCTATCTGAGATTTAATTTGATTTACTCTTGCGACAATAGACTCTTTTTCACCGGCTCCGTTTACAATTACAGTATTGTCTTTAGTTACTGTGATGCGTTCTGCAGTACCAAGCATATCTAATGTAGCATGTTCGAGTTGAATACCTCTTTCATCTGAGATTACTACACCACCAGTAAGAATGGCAATGTCTTCGAGCATCTCTTTACGACGGTCACCAAAGCCCGGTGCTTTAACGGCGCAAATCTTAAGTTGAGCACGTAAGCGGTTTACTACAAGGGTTGTAAGAGCTTCAGAATCTACATCTTCTGCAATAATAAGTAATGGACGTCCTGATTGTACTGCAGGTTCCAATATTGGCAATAACTCTTTTAAGTTTGATATCTTCTTGTCGTAGATAAGGATGTATGGTTTCTCCATCTCTACTTCCATTTTCTCTGTATTTGTAACGAAATAAGGAGAAATATAGCCACGGTCGAATTGCATACCTTCTACTACGTCAATAGTAGTGTCTGTACCTTTGGCTTCTTCTATTGTGATAACTCCGTCTTTAGATACTTTCTTCATTGCATCCGCAATGAGTTTACCAATAACGGCATCATTATTTGCAGATATAGTAGCTACTTGCTCAATTTTATCGTAATTGTCTCCAACCTCTTGAGCTTGCTTTTTAATGCTTGCAACTACTGTTGATACGGCTTTGTCTATACCACGTTTCAAGTCCATTGGGTTGGCACCGGCTGTAACGTTTTTAAGACCAACTCCTACAATTGATTGTGCAAGTACAGTTGCTGTTGTAGTACCATCACCTGCATCATCACCTGTTTTGGATGCTACTTCTTTTACTAATTGTGCTCCGAGATTTTGTATTGCATCATCAAGCTCAATCTCTTTTGCTACTGTTACACCGTCCTTTGTAATGTGAGGTGCTCCATATTTCTTCTCGATTATTACATTACGTCCTTTAGGGCCTAATGTTACTTTCACTGCATTTGCAAGTTCGTCTACCCCTTTTTTTAATTCTTCGCGGGCTTCTGTGTCGAAAATTATTTCTTTTGCCATTGTTGTTCCTCCTAAAAATTAGATTATTGCTAATACATCACTTTGGCGCATGATGATGTATTTTTCACCATCAAGTTCTATTTCTGTACCTGCATATTTGCCATAAAGTACAGTGTCGCCTACTTTTAATACCATTTCTTCATCTTTTGTGCCGTTTCCTACTGCAACAACACTTCCTTTTAGTGGTTTCTCTTTTGCTGAATCAGGAATGATAATGCCACCAATTGTTTTTTCTTCTGCAGGTGCAGGTAATATCAATACTCTGTCTGCTAATGGTTTTACGTTCATAGTTATTATCTTTTAGTTTGTTTAATTTATTCAGTTGACGAACTTATTGTTCATTATAGTATCTATCAAATAGTGTGCCATATCGGTGCTATTTGATGAGTAATGATATTTTATGCCATTATGTCATTATTTATGATATTTTACTCTCGTTAATATTAATATTCTGTATATCAGTAAAATGATTATAGGTAAATAATATAGTATTGTTTTTTTGACTATTAGCCAAATACCTATTGGTTCGTATTCTAATATATTGACGTTTAGTAATATACCGGTAGTAATGCAGATGATAAGTGTGATTATGTAATAGTTTATTCTAAATCTTTTTTTTGATTCTTCATCCGGAATTAGTTTGCTGATTGCTTTATATCGTTTTGCCGGCATTGAAAATCTTTCTATGCTTATTTCAAGTGGATATGTGATAAATAGTAAAACTAATACTATTAATATATTACTTTCAAACGATAAGGATAAGTTTAGAATGTCACTATTTATAATGGTATTATAAAATGGTTTAGTAGAAAATAATAATATTATCGGTGTTACATATTTCAGTATTTGCAATCCGGGATAGATATATACGCGTTGTTTATATGGCGTTGTGTTATAGATTATAAATAAGATGTGATTCAAATAAGATGTTATTACTGCTACTATGTATGGTATTAACATTATGCTTCTGAAATTTTTTGATAGTAGCAATATTGAAAACGTAATAATATGTGGTAGAAGGTGAGAATATAGGGTAACGTTGTAATATTTTTTTGTGGTGGAGAGTTGCCAGGCTTCAAGTCGAATTGACATTTTGTCTTTTTCTGTCGCTTTTATATCGTTATGAATATATCCGAATTCGTATAGGTAATAGTGTGATAAAGAAAATAAGATAAAAGAAACGGAAAATATAATCAAGTTCTCCGCTTTTGTGTTATCCGAAGATATTGTTGCTGATGAGTTGTAGATAATGTAGCAACCGAAAATTAATACCCAATATATTATCGGTAAATAATGTAATATCAGCCACGATATTAATTTTGAATACGACTTTTGTAATCGTATTTCAAATAGGTATTTAAATGGTATTATCAGGGTAGATAAAAACTTTTTACCTTGTAAACTTTCTGTTTTCTTCTTCATAGAATGTGATTTTTTGTTTACAATACTTGGTTAACCATCTCCATCTAATTTTATTATTATAGCAGATTACGATAACCTCTTTTGCGTATTTAAAAAGTTTGTAGTCGGCAATGTTATCAGTGATAATCAGTGAGTAAGGCGCATAAATGTTTTTTTGTAGTAAAAATTTCCTCTTATTTCTGAGATTGTCTTTTTTTATTCTGCCGGTACATATGTCGTTTTTATATTCCAAGGATGTAGATATTTCAGAGCAATTCATATATTCAGCCACTTTCCCCGCGATGGGCGATATTGTGCCGGATATGAGTATAATAGGTATATCTTTGTTTTCTATTTCTGAAATTTTATCCCATACTATTTTGTTTTTTCGCGGTGTCAAGAAATTATGAAAAAATTCTTCAGCCATTTCATTCAGAACATCTTTACGCATTCCTTTTAGATATGATAAAGCTTTTGCACGGAAATAATCGTAGTGGAATATACGGTATATGATATTGTTTGCCTTTAGAAGTAGTATATTTTTCATCCTACTTCGCAGACGTAGGTATTCCGGATTTTTGATGTAATAATCTAAAAAATCGAAAGTGGTGTTGGAGTAAAAGAGTGTTCCACAGATGTCTACAAGTGCAGCATTTCTCATTTTGTACAAAGAGATTTTAGATGTTGAAGGAATAATGAGGTTTGATATTGTCGAGAATAAAATTCTGTATTATTTGAGTCAGCATGTGTATAATAGCTTTTTTGCCATATTGAGTATTGAGAAGTAATAAAGTTTATTGTATCATTTTTTGATGTTGTTGCCAAGCCTGAATGCGTATTCATAATCAGGTTATAAAGTTCTCCGTTACTGCAATTTGTGCAAAGAATGGGTTTCTCGCATCCTAACGCTTCATAGACTTTTGTTGTCATTATTCCTTGAGTATCGTTGCTCGATAGAACGAGGCAAATACTACTATCGAGTAAAATGCTCGGAATTAATGTTCTATCTACATATTCATGAACAATAATATTATCTTGAAGATTGAATTTTTTTGCATATTCAAGTAATGTTTTATGCATGTCGGTACTTGTATACCATACTAATCGTAAAATATTTCTTGGTATGATATTTCTTGAAATTATATCTTGTAATGCAGAAAATATAAGTGTAGGGTCTTGCATTATATTTCCGTACCACCGACCTGTGTATACAATGTCAAAGAAATCGCTCTTTTGGGGTGAAAATCGAAATATTTCTTTGTCGAAACCATTGTATATCAATATACTATTTGTATTTATTTGTTTTAAGAAATTTACGTGCCATTCCGAAACACTACTGATGGAGTCGGCTTTTCTCAGAATGTTGTTTCTTCTAATTATATTTATTTTTCTATATAAATTCCCTAAAATATTGTACTGAGCTAATTTTGTACTATAAATATTTGCGTTGCATTGCTCTGCAATATCGCGTAAATCAATATGTAGAGGTATATTCTTGTTTTTAGCTACTGTATACGCACTTTTTAATCCGAAAGTGTGAAATGTGCTACAAAACACGATGTCGTATTTTTCTCGTTTAGTGATGGATAGTATCTTTCTTGTGAAATAGTTGTTTTTATAGTCGAAAAGTACAGATAGAGTGCTTTTGATTAGCCATTCTATTTTTCTTGTTATGCCACTCCATTTGTAGAATGGTATTTGTATGAAATTGCAATTTATTTTAAAAGGGATTTCTTGATATTTTTCCGTAATCCAAGTTACATCAACTCCTTGTTTGATAAGTGTGTCACATAAGAATTTTGTTCTCACGTTATACAGAGGGCGAGTAAGTGCGTCAGTGATAATCAGTATTTTTTTCATAATAAATAATCTATCACCTTGTTGTATAATTCTTTATGGTAAGATTGCGGATTGAATGACGTATTGTGCCAAAGTAGGCAGATGTCACCTTGATAGTATTTTATAGTGTCGATAGTTTGATGGCAAAGAGATAATGCTTCGTCAAAAGGCAGGTTCATATAATTGCTAAGCGTAGCATCCATTATAGAAAGCGGATGTAGAATGAGCTCTGAGACCTCTTTGGTTGCGGGATTGATATAATTCACTGCCCGTGTTGTTCCTAATCTATAACCTACTGTATCTGCGTGGCAAACAGAGAAATCTTCTTCTATTCCGTTTTCATAAAGTATGTTCATATTCGTGGCATTCGGAATGCGTAGATAATGCCATCTGTTGTAGCGTAGCTTTTCTGTAATTGCATTTTGTAGCTTGTGGTACTCAAAATGTACGAGATTTATATTAGCCCCGCTTTGGTAACTGGTGTGAAGTCCGAAAAAAGTATTTTCTTTCAAGACTTTTGAAGAGAAATACTTGAAGTCTTTGTCGTTTAGGCTATATCCCGGGTAGTCAAAACCGAATACTTTTTTTGCTGCTTTAATAAAATATATCTTCTTTGCATCTGCAATGCGACTGTCCGCATCAACGATGTCGTTAAAAGTAAATGCAGGGTCGGTTTCAATATCTTTGATGGAGTTGAATACGGAAGAAATTGTGTCGGTGTTTTTGCCGTTAATGGCTCGTCGTATTCCTCCTAATGCACCTCTAAACCGGCGATATAGAGTTAGAGTATCTACATCATGCGTTAGGTAAATATTTGTTTTTGCTTTGATTGGAGGTACGTTTACTCCTGATTCTTTAAGCAAGTCCCTAAGAAAATTGCTATATTCGTCTACAATAGGGTGGAAGAGTATGTTTGCTTTTGATGCGAATGATGTAGCACCTATGTATCTGCCGTGTATATCGAGGTTGCTTTTTGGAAAAATATACTCTTCATAGCGTGAAATCATGAAGAATGTAGCTGCAATGATGTCGGAATGGCAAATTATAGTGTTGTTTATTCTTTCTATTAATGGTTTACCATACAATACGGGAGTGCCGTTTACGTGATGCAATGGCAATTGAGGAATGGATTTTTCCGTACCGAAAACTTCCGGGGTGAAAAAATCTGATGGGATAATAATTACTTTATATTTATCACAACAATCTTTTGTGCAATATCCCACTAATTGAGATAGTGAGTTATCGCGCAAGAGAAAGTTGATGATATAGTTAACCACCATAAACTGAGGAGTGTTTTTTATTCTGTTTTTTTAGTGTCCTTTTCTTCGTTATTATCAAAAATAGAAGGGTCGAAAGGTTTGATTTCTTTTGGTTTACGCTCTTCCGGTTTTGGGTATGGGAGAGGGTTTGCATGCATTTCAGCAAAATTTTTTCTGTTTTTAACTATGTGAATGGCAGTGTAAATAGCCTCTCTCATAGAAAGTTCATCAGCAATATTTTTACCAACGATATCGTACCCGGTACCATGTGCAGGAGATGTTCTTACAAAAGGTAATCCTGCAGTAATATTTACACCTCTATCCCCTGCAAGTGCTTTGAAAGGAGCAAGCCCCTGGTCGTGATACATTGCCAAAATAGCATCGTAATGTTTGAAATTGCCGGAACCGAAAAGCCCGTCAGCGGCAAGTGGACCTACGCATACTATATCCTCTTCAATTGCTTTGTCAATAGCAGGTTTGATGATTTCCAATTCTTCTTTTCCGAGTAGGCCTTTATCTCCGGCATGAGGGTTAAGACCTAATACGGCAATTCGGGGACGAATGATATTAAAGTCTTCTTGCAACGATTTGTTTAAAAGACGTAATTTGTTCAGTATTTTCTCTTCGGTTATTTCTCCGGCAAGCTTTGAAATCGGAGTATGAGTAGTGACGAGAGCAACTCTCAAACTGTCGCAAGCCAAAATCATCAGAGATTCATTGTCTGTCTTGGACTCAAGGTATTCGGTGTGACCGGGAAAGTGAAATTGTTCGCTTTGTATGCTGGCTTTATTTATTGGTGCCGTAACTATTGCATCAATATTACCTTGTAATAAATCTTTTGTGGCGGCTTCCAGTGCATCAAATGCCGATTTCCCGGCTTCGGGAGTTGCTTGCCCAAGGTCTACTTTCGGTTCTTCTTCCGAAGTGTTTATAATGCTGATTTTGTGAGGGTTGACGTCTTGAGCTGAACGAGATACACTGATTGTGTAGCTGTCAATACCTAACGATTTTTTATGAAAACTTGCTGCCTTGGCAGAACCATATATTATTGGAGTACAATGCTCCTGAATATGTTGGTCGGCAAGAGCTTTTAGAATAACTTCATAGCTGATGCCGTTGATATCACCTTGTGTAATTCCTATCTTTAGCTTTTGTTCCATAATTATTTTGTTTTTGTAGAAACATTTACTGTTACTTGATTTATTTCTTGTGGTAGAAGTAATGAATATACCATAGCATCCATCTGACGTAGCGGGTTGCGTTTGTTATAGCCCGGTGCAAATACAAATCCTTCTACCGTTATTATTTTCTTGTTTAATTCATCAATACGGGTTATGGAAACGAATGGACCGCCCATAATTTCTCCGTTGTTCATTCGCCACAAACCTCGGGTTTCGGCTGCCCATGCACCTCCGATATTAACTTCTTTTGTTTCAGGAGGGTAATATCTGTACTCTGTTCCGACATAAGAACCTTCTATTCCGCCTGTTACATTTACTTTAAATATAGAGTCTCTGCGATTTAGTATAGCTTCGTGCGTAAGTTGCTCTTTGGATGTGTATGGCACCGAGTAGATAATAAAGTCTTGCCTTATAGTGCTACTGCCATTGGTAATCCATAAGAAATTTTCTCCATCAATATATTTGTTTAGTGATGTTGGTATAGCAATGTTACATCCGAATTGTTTGTAAACAAGAGATAAAGCCTCTTTGTTTAAATTACTTAAATAATACGATTTCATTCTCTCACGCTCTGCTTTTACAATGAAATCTATTATTCTGTGACCCGCTTTTTGCAACGCAGCATCTAAAGATTTTGTGTCCGGGGCTGTGATAGTCACTATTGCTTGAGAGTTTGCCCAAATACTCTTGTTTAAGTGTATTTTCGGTGTAGTATATTTAGTGTCGTTGACGTCGACAATAACAATATTTCTTGTTGTTTTTAGAAGATTATCAAATAGGGAAGGTTGTAGCCTTGATATTTGAAATTGAGGTTCCGGCTGAGGTAGATGGTCTACCGGAGATTGAAGTATGTTGAACAAAGTTTCTCCGGCTGGAGATTTATATATGCTGTCTTCAATTATCCATAACACCTCAAATGCAGTACCTGATACATTAGGTTTAAAAGTGTTGTTATCTGATTTGCAACTGATATTGAGTATCGTAGTAATTATCAGCAAGAAATAAATCGTTTTTTTCATATTAAGTATTTTCTATTCTGTTTATCTTGCAAAGTTACAAAAAACGTTTGAATAATCAATATGGTTTGTCTATTATTCTTCTCATGTCGATATTGAGCCGATATTTAGCATTGCGTTGATGTGTATAAGAATTATATAATAAGGGGTTACACGTTTGTTTCGTATAACCCCTTATCGTTATGGTTTGATATTATAGAAATTATCGTTTGTTATATTTTATTCATCAAAATCATCGATGCATCGGCTGTAATATATTATCATATAACCATCAGTATCTTTTGATGCATTGAAGTAATAAGCATCTTTAGCCTCTTCCGTTGCCATGTCCATAACGGCACAATTCTCTTCTATTATAGTCTCAATAGGATTTTTGCTTTTTAAAGCGTTTACGCTGTTAACGTAATCAGAGTGAGTAGGATAATATCCGGAAGGGAAACCTGCTCCCTCTAAATATTGTTGCTCATCTTCATCACCATTGGATAATAAATAGTAGATACCTCCTACCCAATAATTCCATGTTTTCTTGTCCATATTATCGTATAGCCAATTAACGTTTAGTTGTACTTGGTCAAAATAGTCGTTTATGTCTATAGGCATATAATATCCAAAGGATTGACTATTATTAGAAATGGCAATAACAACAATAGGGTTCATTGGCCAAGTTTCATTAGATATTTCGGCTAAATCACTTTCCATTTGTTTGATTACTTCAGCATCTCCCTCACCATAAAATCTATTGATATAATCTATAAAGTCTTTATATTTGTTAGGTACGAAATAAGTTACATCCGGATCTTGTTCCATGTTAGGAATTTGAGAGCATTCACAGTAGTCGTATCCTTTCATTATTTTTATGGCTTCTTCTTTGCTTTTGCCGTATATAGCATTAATATCCTCTGTGATAGTTGTATTATAATTTTTTGGAGGTAATACTTTTTGTAAATTTTTAGTACTATAAGGACCATTTAATCCTCCACAATTTACCATTAAAAGTGATACAGTAACTGTCGCTAATAGGTATAATATTTTTCTCATAATAAATTACTCTTGTTTGTGTCGAGCGCAACTAAAAAATGTTAATAATATTATTTTTTTTCTGTAAGTGTAATACTTGGATATTTAGGTTCTTTGTCTAAATGAAATTTTACAGGACGTACTACATGCATATTAGTGTCGTTTAAACAAAGTATGTAATTAGGATATTTGCTTTGAAATTGTTTTACGAGTTCTTGAAAATCGTATTTGTTATTATTTATCCTAATAACAGAAGTCTCTGTTGTACCATCTTCATTTGTGGTTACAATAGTAGAATCTTTAATATTATTAAATAAATACCTTATTGAAGTCATTTCACCATTTACATAAAGTAGCTCAGTAAGAATATAGTAGGTTATACCATGATTGGTGTTTTTTTGGATGTACAAATTATTATCACAATCTTCGTATTGTGTACCTTTTAAACTTACCCATCCGATATATTGTACATAGTCGGATGGATTAAATACTTGAGTAAATTTGCTACCATCTATGTAATTGATACTTGTAATATTTATGGTGTCATAATTAGAAAGGAAACAATTAATCTCGTCCTTTGATTCAGGAGGGCAATTATGACCTGGGCAACCTTGTAATATAATCATAAGAAGTACAAGACTAAACGAAAATAAAACTAGTTTTTTCATATTTTTTTCTCCTATATTTAAGTTAATATTTTTTTAATCCATAATGTAAATTCCATAAATTAACACGTCGCATGTAAGGTTCATAGGATGGTGCTATAGTAACACCATTATCTGTTACGATAAAGTATTTGTCTTTAACAGAACCATTCTTAGTTAAAGTAACTCCAGTTCCAAAAGCAACTATGTAATGATCACAATTTATGGCAATTATTAAAGGTTCATTATAGTTGTGCAAATAAATGTATGGTTTGCAAGTAAATTTTACAGTGTATTCGTTATTAGTAACTGATTTGAACCCTTGACATAAATCATCGTGATATATTGGGAATTGCCAGTATCCATTATATATGAATGGAGTGGAAAGATTGTAAAATACAGCAGTTAATCCATTGTCAGCATTATTACTTCTTGTTGTAAAATTATATAATGCAGTATGACAATTTAAATTAGAAGAATAATCAACACCCCAAAAACTATAATAACCATAACCATTATTGTTATTATTAACATTCAAAAAATAATTATATGTTCCAGTGTCATTAAATATAGGAAGATAATAATTATTAAATGAATTAAATTTTCCTCTATAAACCCAAGCGCAAGCTGCAGGTCCACAAAAACCTGTCCAATGAGTTCTTTGTAGATTTGGGTTAGAATATTCAGGTAATTTATAGATGTCAAAATATCCTATTTCATAATCGAAATGATTAATTAAATCTAATATTATTGTAGTTTCTATATCATCAAATTCTTTACCTTCTTCTGTGTTTTTTAAATCATTTAAGTTTATAAGGATAGGATTTTCGAAAGAAAAATTATTAGATAATAAAAAAGGATATTTATTCGAAATTAATTCTTCAATTTGTTCCCAATATATGTCTCTTTCATTTGCAACATCTTCAAAAGAACCTTCATTGTCAGATAAATCTTGAGAAATAGCATTAAAATTTTCACCTCCCATTGCTTCTATCATTTCTTCGAATTTTTCTTCTTCGGTAAAGGCGATTTCATTTAATTCTCCTTCAAATTCTTCATTGCAATTTTTTAAATAGCATCTTCCATCTTTTCCATAATACCTATTTGGATATTTACCAACATAATAATCATAATCAGGGCAATCGTAATTCAAAGGATCTTTAAACAGAAATGCAATAACTCCTGCTATTTCTTTTGTGGCAAATGTAGTTATTGTGGCTACTATTTGATTATTTATTACATATCCAAACTCATAATATTTGGGTGTGTTATTAATGTTATAAATAATTTTGGGATAGGGAGTAAGATACCATGAATCTTCAATATTTACACCTAGGGCAACATTAGCACCGCCCAATAATTCTGCAGTAGCTATTAAACGGGCTACATTATAGTGAATCACATTATTTGAATTATTTTGATAAATGTAATTTAACTCTGATATAGAAGAAGATGGCATATCAGTTACCGAAATTGGAGCGTAATATGTTTGTGAATTATTGTGAATTGATGTTGTGTTGTGTTTGTTGATGTCGTTTTCACAAGATACCAATATAATTGATAAATTGATGAATATTAGGTATACGATTTTTTTCATATTTTTCCCTAATTTCGTGTCGGGTGCAACTTTTAAGTTGTTACTATTTCTATACTTTTTATGATAAAAATTACATGCTTGAATTTTATTTAATTAATTGAATGTAAATGAGTTATAGTGATTTTTTATTGTAGAAGACAACTTATTCAAGTGTTCTTTAAGATGTGATGAAGTGTAGACTTACTAAACTCACTGCTAAGTTAACTGTAATAATTTACATATGCAAGGAAAATAGGTATATTTTTAATTTTTATTTTTGTGTGTTTTTTTTGATATGCCTTTTGAGTCTTACTGAATAGCAATAATATAATGCGCCCTCAATTTCAATGCTGTATTATAAGTAGAAATTGAGGGCGTATTTATATGTTAAATATAGTTGTATTATTTAATGGTTGATGTTTATAATTTTACGACAATACCTCCTTTAGCCCATATTCCCGGTTGGAGTATGCCTCCGTAATCGTAATACTTACTATTAGTAATATTTGTTGCTTCCACAAATAATCTGATTTTTTTGCCTTGCCAGAATATTTTTCCATCGAGTAAACATACAGGATTGTATTTTTCTACAACGCCTTCTACATTAGTGTATTCTCCATTTCGTTGTTGAAAAGAGAATTGCCATGACGCTCCGAAGCCTTTGTATATTTTGTGCTCTAAAAGTAATGTGAGTTTATGTTTTAAATAATCAAGGGCATACTTGGATAAATAATCTCCTGCTTCTTTATTTAAATGGCAATAGCTGTATGTAA
Source organism: Candidatus Aphodosoma sp. (assembly GCA_051870785.1). Taxonomy (GTDB): domain Bacteria; phylum Bacteroidota; class Bacteroidia; order Bacteroidales; family Paludibacteraceae; genus Aphodosoma. The sequence goes on along the minus strand of JBJECF010000011.1, from coordinate 32,007 downwards.
TTTCTGCTTTTGGTATCCATTCGTTCCAGTGATATGCAACGGCAATTTCGCCTCCCATAGCATCTACACGGCTATGATTAAGACATATCCATTTTTCATCTTCCGGCTTTTTTACCCAATCTATGATATTGTTACCTACTCTGTAATACGTACTTAAGTGCGCACTGAAGCCGTAATTGTTGTAGTTGATACCTATTTCTGTAGTAATACTTGATTCGGCTTTTAAGTCGGGATTGGCTTGTTGTGTTGCACTTTTGTAATATAAATCAGTGAATGTTGGTAAACGTAAAGAGCGATTTACGGATGCAAATACATTTCCTCCTTGTACATATTGGTATCCTATATTGGCACCGAAGGCAAAATTGTTTTTAAACATCGTATTGTAATTTCCTGAGGCTCCTACTGAGGCAGAGAATTTTTTTACATAGAAACTTTGTTCTAGGAAGTAGTTGATATTCAAGTGATTTTTGCTATGTGTAAATACTACATCTTCTGCTTGTCCGGGTACGTGTCGAGTCTCTTCCATTGGTTCTCCTAATACGTTCGAAATTATTCTCTCGTTGCGTAGTTCAATTCCTACACTTGTTTTTCCTATTGATGAATACCATGCTCCTTTGATATTACCCCCTATCGTGGTGGCAATGTGGTGGTTGTGATTAGTATACCAAGCTGGTGCGTCTACATAGTCTCGTATCAATTCGAATCTGTCTTGGTGTGTGCGTGTGTATACCGATGCTTCTATGCCGAAACTTTTTATCATTACGTTGTACTTTAATGAGCCTAAGAGGGTTTTTGTAGCTTCGTATTGATTAGGATATGCTAATGAATAAAAGCTGTTTGCTCCAAATCCTTTTATCTGTCCTCCTAATTGTAAATCGAAAGTGCCGGTTTTTTCGCCTCTATATATTGCTTGTAGAAATGTGTTGCCGAATTTGTAATCGGTATTATGCATATAGCCTGATGATTGATTGTATGAGGCAGAACCTACAAGAGTCCAGTTGTTTATGGTGTAATTAGCGCCTAATACGGAGTTGATATAGCCATTATCACCTACAGAAACAGAAGCCGTGGTTGTGTCTTCACCTCCCGTACCGGTAATAATATTGATTGCTCCGGAAAAGGCTGATAATCCAAATATCTCCATGCTTGCTCCTTGAAGTATTTCTATACGGTCTATCATACTTACATCTATAGGTAAATCAAGGGAATAGTGACCCGTTTGTGGATCGGTAATGTTTATTCCATTTATCATAACTACTACTTGGTCGAATGTGCCTCCTCGCATTGATAAGTCGGCTTGTACTCCGTTAGTTCCTCTGCTCCGTACGTCTACGCCGGGTAGATTCTCTAATAAATCACTTACCGTTTCGGCTGTTATTCCTTGAATATTTTTCTTGTCAATAACAGTTACTACGTGTAGTTGATTGTTGGCTACTTTAGTTTGTACTGCAGAGATAGATACCTCTTTGAGTTGTTTGGATGTTGTGTCTGTTTCTGTTATTGTGTTGTTTGCAAATGTTATAGTTGCAATCGATAGTAAAATATTTAATATTATTGTTTTTTTCATTTTTGTTAATTTTAATAGTTTTACAATTGGGGTTTAAATAAAAATAGAGAATATACAATGTGTGATTTTGTATATTCTCTATGATGTATTTATAGTTGTAAAACTATGGTATGTTTTACACGCAGGATAGCAGTTGGTTACATTGTTGCTTAGTGGCAACAAAATCAAATTCATGGCAAGTATATTGCCGTTTTCAGCACTCTCTTTTTCGTTTTCAAAAAGTGCACAAATGCCTTGTTCAAACATATTTAATGTTTGAATAAAACAGTGGCTCTTTTTCATTTGAGCATCGATAGTCGCTTTTTTGAGTGTGCCGATAGTTACTTCTTTGTGCATCGAAATAAATGCAGCATAATGTTTTTTCGAGAATTTTTTAAATCGAAAAATGCTGCTGATGCGCTTTAATCGGATTTTGTTCATAAATTATTTAATACGCTTTACTGATTTTAAAGCTTTAATTTTAAGCAAGTTTCTACATAAATTATCTATGTCTTCTGTGCTGTAAACGTAGATATCCAATGTGCCTTTGAATACGCCGTCGGTGGTTTCGATATTTATTTTCTTTATATTTATGGCGTAGTCATCGCTTATTATGTGTACAATTTGTTTGAGTAGACCGGATTGGTCTATTCCTGTTATCTCAATAGTAGTGAGGAAAGATAGTACTCTTTTTGTTTCCCAATCTGCCGATAGTATGCGGTTGCCATAGTTTGCTTGTAATTTCAATGCTATAGGACAATCGCATTTATGAACAATAACGGTGCCACTATCATCTATAAATCCTAATACGTTGTCTCCCGGAATCGGTTGGCAACAATCGGCTATTTTGTATCCGGCGCCTACGTCGGCATCTGTGATGTGTATGGTTTTTTTGTTGTTGATAACGGGTGTTTGGTTAGGTTCTACCTCTTTTTTATTGAAACTTCCGAATTGTAATTTCCATATCCTCATCCATTTGCTTTGTGATTGGTTGGAAAAGATAACCGGTACATCGTCTAATTTAATTTTACCATTGCCTACGTTTAAATAGAGCTCGTTGGCATTTTGTACTTTGTAATGGTTGATAAGTTGCTGTAGGGTAGTGGCATTAATTTTTTGTTTTACACCTTTAAGTGCCTCTTCTACTTTATCTTGTCCGTTTTTAGTAAACTCTTTAAGTTCTTTTTTCAGGTATGTACGCAGGTGTGCTTTGGCTTTACTTGTCGTGCAGAATTCGAGCCATTCCGTTTGCGGTTTTTGATTTGGAGAGGTTAGTATTTCTATTTGGTCGCCACTTTGTAATTCGTAACTGATAGGAACTAATTTGTGGTCTACTTTAGCCCCGATACAGTGAGTGCCGAGGTCGGAGTGGAGCGCAAAAGCAAAGTCGAGGGCTGTAGATTTAGCCGGCATCTTATGTATGTCACCTTTCGGAGTAAATACGAAAATCTCTGATGAATAGAGGTTTAACTTAAAGGTGTCCATGAATTCTATAGCATTGGTAAAATCGCTTGAGTCGAGCATGTCTTTTACGGATTTGAACCATTGGTCGAGGTCTGATTCTGTTTTTTCTCCTGTTTTGTATTTCCAATGAGCTGCGAGTCCGCGTTCTGCTATATCATTCATGCGCTGACTGCGTATTTGTACTTCAATCCAATTTCCACCGGGACCCATAACCGTTACGTGTAATGCTTCGTAGCCATTACTTTTTGGGGTGTTTATCCAATCTCTTGTACGGTCGGGATGTGGTGTGTATATGCTCGTTATTGCCGAATAGGTTACCCAACAATTGGCTTTTTCATTTTCTCCTTCTTTTGGCTTTAGTATGATGCGAACAGCTAATAAATCGTATACTTCTTCAAAAGAGCAATGCTTGGTTTGCATCTTTTTGAATACACTATACGGCGATTTTATTCTTTTTACAATGTCGTATTGATAGTTATAGCTGTCGAGAATTTTTTTAATAGGTTGTATGAATATTTGGAATGAATCTTCAAGCATAGGGGTAGCTTGAAGTATTTGTTTTTCGAGTTTTGCGTAGATGCTTGGTTGCTCGTATTTAAAACTTAGGTTTTCCAATTCTGTCTTAATTAAGAAAAAACCTAGTCTTTGAGCGAGTGGGGCGTATATATATTGCGTTTCGCCTGTTATTTTTAATTGTTTGGCAGGGGGCATGGAACCTAGTGTTCGCATATTGTGAAGTCGGTCTGCCATCTTTATCAATATTACTCTTACGTCTTCGGGGATAGTAAGAATCAATTTGCGAAAATTTTCTGCTTGAGCGGAGGCGTTATCTCCGAATATACCTCCTGATATTTTTGTTAGTCCGTTTACTATAGAGGCTATTTTGGGGTTGAATTCGCGCTCAATATCTTCTAATGTATAGTCGGTATCTTCTACAACATCGTGGAGTAAGGCTGCACAGATAGATGTTGAGCCAAGGCCTATTTCGTTGACTACTATGCGTGCTACGGCAAGTGGATGCATTATGTATGGTTCCCCGCTTCGACGTTTTGTGCCGTTGTGAGCTTTGTTTGCAAACTCAAATGCTTTGGTTATTATCTCTACTTTTTGTTTGTGTTGCGTTGCTGCGTAGTCGTTGAGTAATGCTTTGAACTCGTTATTTATCATTTCCTGTTCTTGCTCAGGTGTCAGATTGTGATAATCTATCATAATAGCTTTAGATTAAATTATTTTCAGTCAAGTACTTGACCGGCATTCTGTGCTAATTGTATCATCTTATCGTATTCTTCCGGAGATAAATCCAAGAAGTAGTAGTTGAGTGGGTCGACGTGTTGCCCTTTGAAAATTACTTCGTAGTGAAGGTGAGGACCGGTACTTTTACCTGTGCTGCCTACAGTACCGATAATGTCGGTTCGGTTTATTTTTTGCCTTACACGTACTTTTATTTTCTTTAGGTGTGCATATAGCGTTTCGTATCCGAAGCCGTGGTCTATTATTATCGTATTGCCATAGCCTTGTTTCCATCCTGCAAAAGTTACTACACCATTTCCTGTTGCAAAGATGTCTGTGCCTGTTGGTGCGGTGAAATCCATGCCCGTGTGCATCTTACGCGTGTGGTATATGGGGTCTATACGATAGCCGAATCCAGATGCTACTCTGGTTAAGTCTTTATTTAATATTGGTTGTATAGCCGGGATATTTTGCAATTTTGTTTCGTTGGTTTTAAGTAGTTCTACTATCTCATCGTATGAGTTGATTTGTGAGTAAATTTGCTTACTGAGCATATCCACTTTATGGGAGGTCTCATTTAGAATTTTAGTACTGCTCTTATCGGATAACTCAATTAAAACGTTATCGTGATTATATCCTGTGGTATAATCAGGTAGCGGTTCCGCTTGAAATATTACTCTGTAAAGATTGTTGTCGCGTTGTTGTAAATCGTGTGATACTTTGGTTAGTTGATCTACTTTTTTATCTAATATATGGTATTGGATTTTCATCGTTTTCAAGTCCTTCCTTAATTGTTTTTCTTCCGGAGAGTCTATTAGAAAAGAGAATAGTAAAAAGAAGAAAAAGCCTACGAAGGCACTTGAGAATAGATGAATGAATATTTTCTTTAGAATGTTTCGTGCAGAAGTTTCCACTCTTTCAAATGAAAGGGTTTCGGGATTGAAGTGGAATTTTGCTTTTTTTGCCATTCTAAATTGTTGGTTTATTGTTTGTTTATTATGTTTGTGATATTGTTTTATCAGTAGGCAACTACTTCTTCCGTAGTATTGTTCGTCTCTTTATTAGCTTTATGCAGCTCCTCATGCTGTTTGATTTTTTCTTCGTGGTTATTTCTTACTTCTGCTTCTGCTTTTGTTTTATTTTCTGTTTTAGCTTTAATTTCAGTTCCATTTTCTGTTGAGGAGTTGTATTTGACTACCCACATCAAACTTGGGAAGTGGTCGCTATAGCCGTTAGTCCATACTCCGCCGGAGTGTGTTCTAAGTGGATAGCCTTTGTATTTGCCGTCTTGTTGTTTTAAAAATTCTTTATTGAAAATTTCTGTTTTCCAGAATTTTAGTGTGTTATAGTCTTTTCCTAAGAATTCGTGGGATATAATAATTTGGTCGAATAAATTCCACATATCTTGATATGCTAACGACCCTATACCTTTTTTGTAAAGTTGGTAAGTGGTGTTATATAGTTCCATTGGGCCGACTTTGTCTTTTGTGCCTTTAGCTCCGAGGTGTTTAGTTACTGAAGCATCTACGGGGTCATCGTTCAAGTCGCCCATAATTACTATTTTAGCTTGTGGGTTAATGTTGAATAGAGAGTCGCAGATATGCTTGGTGGTTTTTGCTGCATCGGCACGTCGAGGGTTGGAGCGTGTTTTTCCGCCTCCGCGTGATGGCCAGTGAAGCACTATTACGTGCATCTCTTCACCATCTAATACTCCTGATACACACAGTTGATCTCGTGTGTAAAAATCAGGTATTTCACTGATAATGCGAGTCGATGTTACGTTTGTGGGGGTGAAATAATTTGGATTATAGAGTAATCCTACGTCTACTCCGCGACGGTCTGGACCCTCTACTAGTATTGGTTTTAAATCCCTTTCCAGTATAGATTCTTCTTTTACTAAATCATTCAATACATCAATATTCTCAACTTCGGATACACCTAAAATGGCTAAGCTTTTCGGCATTTGAGAAATGGCATACGACATTCTTTTCAGTTTATTTGTGTACTTTAATGTGCCCCAAGAGTAATCACCATTAGGTAAATATTGCTCGTCGTTTTTATTAGGGTCATTTATCGTGTCAAATAGGTTTTCTAAGTTGTAAAAACCTATTACATAAGCTTTTAATGATCTGTCTTGACCGTAAGAAGTGATTGTAAAGATACAAATCATTAAGAAACCGATCAATAATTTTTTGTTGGTATTCATAATGTAAAGAATGTTGTTTTCTATTTTTTTTAACAAAAACGCACCTTGGCATTTTATAATGCAAAGGTGCGAATTTTTTTCTAATTAGCAAAATTATTTAAAGTTAAAATGCGTACTTACTGTTATACAATATATTAACTTTTGCCGATGTCAAAGTTTGCATGTTGTACAGCATATAATTTATTTATTCTTGAAATAAAATAATTGCAGTAGTAGGGTTTATTGTGATGAAGTTAGCTACTTTTTGCGCTTGGTTTGTCATAAATGTTTCGTCCTTTAAGCAGATATTCCATGTTTCTCCATTAAGGTTTAATGTTTTGGACTCTTTATTCCTATTGAAGATTACCATTATTTTAGACCAAGCGTCACCACACTCTTTTGCATTGATTGTGTATGCTATGATTCCAGGTTCTGTCTCAATAAATTGTAAATTTTCCGTTACGCTTTCAGCGGTGTTCATACGGAATGCAGGGTGACTCTTACGTAGTTGAATTAGAGAACGATAAAATTGGTATACATTATTGTATTCGGCTTTGTTGCTCCAGTTTATTTCATTGATAGAGTCGGGTGAATTATAGCTGTTATGAACCATTTTTTTATCTCTAAGTACTTCTTCTCCAGCATAGATGAAAGGTACTCCTTGACTGGTAAAAATTACCGTTTGTGCAAGTAGGTCCATTTTTATAATTTCATCCATAGTGGCTTCAGGTCGTGTAGCTTTTAGTTTGTCTACTACACAAGGGTCGTCGTGGCAAGATACGTAATTAATTACTTGTGCAGGAGTCGTCGCATAAGGAGCATTTGCATGGATGACGTTGCTGTAGTCCACTTGAGGGTGTTTTGTTGCACCTACAATACCGAATTTAATTGTTTCATCCAAATCATTACCTACAAGGAATCCGCCTTTGTCGCCATCCATCCAATTGCCACGCAGTCCGTCACGGATATTGTCGCTGAATACAGCTATCGGTGAAAATTGTATGGCATTTTGTTTTACAGCACGTTCACTTTCAGGTATTGCACATTCACCTCCTGACCAGCCCTCACCATGGATGGATATAGTAGGGTCTATCTCATCTATTGCAGCACTGATAGCTTTCATTGTTTCTATGTCGTGGATACCCATTAGGTCGAATCTGAAACCATCGATGTGATATTCGTTAATCCAATATTTTACGGATTCTATCATGAATCGGCGCATCATTGGTCGCTCAGATGCGGTTTCATTTCCACACCCCGATCCATTACTCCATGTACTATCGGCATTCATCCTGTAGAAATAGCCCGGTACCATTAAGTTAAGGTGAGAGTCGGCTCCTACAAAGGTGTGATTATAAACAACGTCCATAATTACTCGAATACCTGCAGCGTGTAATTTCTGTATCATGGTTTTAAGTTCTATGATACGCACGCTTGGGCTATATGGGTCGGTAGAATAGCCACCTTCCGGTACGTTGTAATTTTTAGGGTCATAGCCCCAATTGTAGTTATTTTGCTCCAATCTTGTTTCATCTATTGACCCATAATCGTACATTGGTAAAATTTGCACGTGGGTAATACCTAAATCCACTAAATGGTCGAGTCCGGTTTTTTCGCCTTCAGGAGATGTAGTTCCTGTTTCGCAGAGTCCCAAAAATTTTCCCGGATAGTTACTTCCTGAAGTTGGTGAGATAGTGAAATCTCTCATGTGAACTTCATAGATGACGGCGTCGGTAAAAGATTTCATTTCAGGGCGTTTGTCGTTTTCCCATCCTTCCGGATTGGTGGTACTCCAATTGATAATAGCTGCTCTGTCGCCATTGCAACCAACAGCTTTAGCCCAAATACCGGGTGTCGTTCCAAGCCATTTGTCGTTTTGTTTTATCTGAAATGTGTAGAATTTACCGACAAGGTCTTCTTTTACAGTATATGTCCATACGCCATCTTTGTCGTATTTCATATCGTATGTTGCATAAGGTGCTCCTGTTACGCCGTCTTCGTAAAGATTTAGTCTAACTTCTTCCGCTTCAGGCGACCATGCCTTAAATACCGATGATTCGGTTGAGTAAGTAACTCCCAAGTCATCTCCTTCATATATCGGATACTCATCGTATGAGGCATATTTTTGTGGTTTCTCCGAACATGAAATCATACTTAAGGTTACTAAGGTTACTAATAAAATTATTTTTGTCTTCATAATGTGTAATTATTTTATAGAGTCATTTTCGATGTTGTTTTCTTTCAATTCAGGATTCGTCACTTTTTCGTAAGTTACTGTTTCATAACTTATTTCGAATTCAACGCGGCGGTTTAGTGCTCGACCTTTCGCTGTTTTGTTGTCAGCAATAGGTTTGGTTTCGCCAAATCCTAATGATGTCAAACGTTTTTCATCTATTCCTTTGTTGATTAAGTATTTACGCACGGAGGCCGCACGACGTTCGGATAGGTCTAAGTTCATGGCATCATCACCTACATTGTCGGTATGTCCGCTGATTGTTAGGTTATATTCTTCGTTGAGTTCCATTACAGCAACTATTTGGTCGAGTATCGGATAAGATACTTTTTTGATGATGTCTTTTCCGGTTTCGAATTGAATTCCGTTCATAGCTTTCTTGAATAGATTGCGAACCTCTTTTTTGAGTTCCGGACAGCCGAAATTACTTGCAGGTCCCGGTTTGTCAGGACATTTATCTTCTGCGTCATTAATGCCATCTCCGTCGGAGTCGAGCGGACATCCTCTGTCGTCTACTTGTACGCCCATAGGTGTGTTAGGGCATTTGTCGAGGTAGTCTGCCACACCATCTTTATCAGAGTCTATAGGGCATCCGTTTTCATCTACTTGTACGCCCATAGGTGTGTTAGGGCATTTGTCGAGGTAGTCTGCCACACCAT
>JBJECF010000011.1:0-22590 GCA_051870785.1 Candidatus Aphodosoma sp. | reverse complement strand
CTTTATCAGAGTCTATAGGGCATCCGAGTCCGTCTACTTGCACTCCTTGAGGGGTATCAGGACATTGGTCGTAGCAGTTGTGTACACCATCTTTATCATCATCATATATACATCCGTGTTTGTCTACGAGTTGTTTTCTCTTATTATCCGGACATTGTTTGCGTAGTAAGTCCATATCTGTGTCCGGGCATTTATCTTTTTTGCCGTAAACGCCGTCTTTATCAGGATCGTGAACGTCTTGGTGAATGTTTAATGCCATACCTACTTGTATATTAGTATATTGTGTGCGATTTGGCAATGGTATTCTATGACTTTCGTTATTGATTTTATCTGATTCAACCCATGACCAAGAAAGTGGTATGAAGTCTGTAATTAAGTACATGTTTACGATGCCGAACAAGAAGTTTACGCCGAAGCCCAAATTTGTACCTCTTCCGTTTAAGAATGAGTAACTCAATGACGTTTTAAACCAATTGGCAGGGCGGAAGTTAACGGCTAATGTAAGTTCGTCGTAGAGGTTTTTATGATTGAAATGTAATTGGTTTACAAGACCGAAAGATATTTTATCGTTAAGGATGCCGTATTCAACACCGGTTACAAAATTAGCTCGTAGGGCAGAGAAGTAGTTTTTCGGAGTCTCTTCTATTTCTATATTGCTCAATATATCGTCACCTAATTGCTCGAGACGCTCTTTGATAATTTCTCCAGAAATGGAATCTCCAAGATGATAATCAACAAAACCATCTATGTTGTAATTGCCATTCATTTTACCATTGGTAAGATTTTTATTCCAATAGATAAAACCGAAATCCGTAACTGCAGCCGAAATAGTAAGGCTTTTTATTGGTTTATAAGTAAAGCCAAGGTCGATAGCGGCACCATATCCGGCTGGCTTGTACAATAATTCCAACAACTCGTTTCTACTCTGTAAGCTGAAAGAATTCATATCTATACCACCTTCCGGAGTACGGCTGTAATTGATTGGTAGAGAGGTATTAAGATGTGCGTTGGATTTTAAAGTCCAATTTTCGCGAGAGGCATCCAATGAGAGATCTTTAACATTAGTAGTTAAGTTTGCATAACCCATAAGGAATTTTACTTTGCCTCCTAGGCTCCATTTTTCGTTGATGATATTAGTGTATCCGAGTGCTATATTTGAATATACATTAACGTCGCCACCAAAAGATTTGAAATTGTATCTATTTATTGCATTCTCTTCAGGGGTTCCGTAAAGGGCAAGTTTGAATAAATCTTTCGGCATAAAAACGGATGCATCTACATTCAAGCCGAAGTCAAATGTGAAGTAATGCTTTTTTACCTGAAAGCCAAAAGAGAGGATATTAAGATTAGCACTTAAGTTAAAGCGTGTCGACGGACGTATGTTTTTATAGAATTTATCTAAATTCTCTTGAGTAGACAAGAAAGTTGTAGTAGCTCCATTTTGATTGAAAATCAAATCATTAAGAGCGAAGTCATTTGTTCCTACTCCTGCATATACATTTGGAAGTATTATAAAGTCGAAATAAAACTTACAATTTGGTGTAAAAGCCGGGTTCATCTCGTTACGCTCTGCTATGTCTTTCATGAAATAGAGCGTTGCCGTATTTTGAGAAGATAACGAACTTATTCCTATTAATAAGAATATAACGGGCAAAAGTATATTTCTAATTTTCATAATCGTTCTTATTTATTGTTCATTATAGAGTCCAAATCAAAAGTTGCTTTTGCTTTTGCAAATGCACTTAAATGTATATTAAGGCGGTTATTTGCACGGATATCAATTTTAGATTCTTTGTCAAATCCGGTGACTTTAGCAGATAATTTTATTTTCTTGGTCTTGAAGAGCATATCAATATCATCGCCTTCAAATGGGAGTAATATGTGAGAGTTACTGTGTAATTGCGCTATTCCTTCATCGTTGATAGTGGCTGAAGCAATGGTTATGGAATCGGTGTTATACACTATATTGTCGTTTTCATCAAGGAATTCAAAAATACCGTTGATGGTTACAGGCAATCCGTTTTGAATGTCGAGGTGTATGTTAATCAATTCTATATTAATTTGTTCCGGTATGGTGCCACTATCTGCCATGCCGGAGAAGTCGGCTTCGATAGTATCTTGATATGCAAGCTCTGATGTAGGGTTGAATTGCAAAGGCAGACGTACTTCTACATCCATACTTAAATCAATCGGGCTGATTGCGAATTGACGAGGGGTTGTTTCCGTATTATCATTGAAAACCTGCCATATGTAGTGGACCTCTTTTGGAAATTCCTCAAATAATTGATATGTTTTTCCGTTTTCTCTGTCGAATTTAACTGTAGTTTTAGCAATGTCTCCCGGGTTTGCTGCTCGTTGAACATCGAAAGAGTATGATTTACTTCCGTTGAAATCTGCATAGTATTGATTACCACTTTCGGCAATAGCGTAAACTTCGTCTACTTTCAAGCGAACTGGAATACCCATATTATTCTTTATACTCATATAAATTTCTGGATTGCTGAAAAGCAGATTGTTCGAAGTAAACAAATCTTGATTGAAGAAGTCGGTTGGTATTTCAGCTTTGATTTCGTCGTTAGTAATAGCCTCTTTTTGCCAGAAATATCCGTAAATGGCTACTACATCTATAATGTTTATTTCTGTAGTGTATTCTACATTGATGTCGGACGTAAATGTGAGAGAACCGTTACTGTGCAGAGTATAAAGTACTTGCATGTTTGTAGTGTTTTTCTCATCAGAAAAATAGACAGTAAAATTATTCATCTCTTCTCTTAGCCTTCCGGTGTTGGAAGTCATCTTAATTGAGAAGTGGTTATTTTCACTATTTTTGATATTCGGGAAAACGAAGATAATTTCCAGCCAATTATCTTTAGATAATGACATTCCGTTTACTTTTATATCGCAGTTGAATTGAGCGGAGGAAATGGTAACGCTGTCCACTTCTACTACTCGCTCGTCTGTGTGTTCGTTATATTTGAATTCATATGATGACGAAGTAGTAAAATCGTGGTCACCGGCAGGAATTGTGTTTTTGCTTTCTGATAATATATCTGAGAAAGGAGACACATCTTTCAATGTCTCTGTAGATGTGATTACCCCTCCATAAGAGAAGTCTTTTAGTTTAAATTCTATCTTGTTGTTATTTTCTTTCCAAATATAGTACACTATATTGGTATTCGTGTCGGCTTCCAGAAAATCTTGATCTACGTAGTTGATTATATCATACATGGAAGCGTTGAAATTACCTATTGGTACTGCTAAGGAAGGATTGTAATTGACATCTCCTAAATTGTTTAAATTTACCGTGTTACAACAAGGTAACAAGGCAATCAAAGCACATAAAATAAGTGCTGATTTAAATTTTTTCGAAATCATATTATTCAATATTTGATTTGTTAGTTGATTGTGATTATTCTTTGTTGAAAAAAAAGTCGGAAAAATTAACGAAAAATATTTTTTCCGATGCTCGTGTAACTGCGGTGTATAACCATTGATAATACTCTTTAGTAATCATCTCTTCAGTGAGATATCCTTGGTCGATATACACATGTTTCCAAGCTCCGCCTTGTGCTTTATGTCCCGTGATGGCATAAGCGAATTTCACTTGTAAAGCATTATAATACTCGTTTTGTCGGGCATCTTTCCAAAATTGTTGTTTCGATACAGGAGCATCGTAATCTTCTAACATTGCATTTAATATTTTCTTATTAAGCTCTTCTTGTGCAGCTGCCGTGTCGGCATAGAGCGAATCTATCAATACTCGTGCAGTAATCTCCATATCATAATCAATGAGTTGCAACGTAAGGTCTGCAAAGCGCACTCCGTACATCTCTTGGTGATGACCAACTCGGACTATCTGTGCTATATCTCCGTTGGCGATAAAGTCTAAGTTATCGTATTGCTGTGACCAATAATAATTGTTTTTTGTGATGAGTAAGAAATCTCCGTTCGATAATTCGCTTTCTTTCATCAACACTTGATTACGAATACCCCTGTTGTATAATGTTGCTCTTTTGTTGGAGTAACTGAGTATTATTGTATTTTCTTGTCCTACGTTAGAGTAAGAAGAGTTTATGTAGTCGATTAAATTTTCTCCACTCACGCGTACTACGTCATTATAGTGAGTGTCGATGCATACGGGAGATGGGTCGTCGGCATTAATGGCATTTCTTATGATGGTAGCGTTGTGCAAGATGCCACTTTCTAATGTTTGGCGCAGAACTTCGGTAAGAGTGAAAGTACTTACTTCCAGTCCGTAATTTTGTAAAACTTCTTTGTTAAGTGCCGGTGATGAATGCTGAAATAGTGGCGGTAATTGAGCAGTATCTCCTAGTAGAATCATACTGCAGTTATCGCCTGTATATACATATTCTATTAAATCATCCAACAATTTGCCACTGCCGAATTTTGTTCCTTCGATTGATGTGTTGGATATCATCGAAGCCTCATCGATGATAAATATAGTGTTTTTACACTTGTTGTAATTGATGTTAAATTCTTCCGTACCGGCAGTTTTTTGTCTGTAAATAATTTTGTGAATACTATAAGCACTGTGACCGGAATAGTTGCTTAGTACTTTTGCAGCTCGCCCTGTTGGCGCTAATAATACGGTTTTTATATTCGTCTTGCTTAGCGCTTGAATTAATCCACTTATAACCGATGTCTTACCCGTTCCGGCATAGCCATTGATAATGAAAACTTTATGCTCTATCGGCTTAAAAATGAAATCAGCTAACATAGAAATTAATGTTGCTTGCTGATTAGTAGGTGTAAAAGCCAACTGCTCTGTAATGAGATTTTTTAAGTAGAGTGGATTCATTACGAATAAAAAACATATAGAGATGTTTTGAAAATTATTTCAAAACCTCCCTATATGTGTTTGCTTGTTTATCTTAGTTTAGCGTCTAATTTCTCGGTTAATGCCTTAATCAACTTCTGCATTATATTATCTATCTGCTTGTCGGTAAGGGTTTTTTCTTTGTCTTGCAAAGTGAAGTTAACGGCATAAGATTTTTTCCCTGGTTCCAAATTCTTGCCTTCGTACACGTCGAAAAGAGTTACTGATTTAAGTAATTTTTTCTCTGTTTCAAAAGCAATAGTCTCTATATTATTGAATTCTACAGATTTATCAATAAGCAGAGCAAGGTCGCGTCTCACTTCAGGAAATTTGGCAATTTCAGTGTAGCTTATTTTGTGTTTTCCGTATTCTTTTAATAATTGTTTCCATTGAATATCAGCGTAATACACCGGGTTTTCAATATCGAATTGTTTTAATAATTTCGGAGATACGATACCTAATGTTGCCAACTCTTTATCGCCATTTGTAGTGATGACGAGGGCCTGAGTATAAATATCGTTGGCAATCTCTTTTATTTTGGTATTCATAATGTTGACTCCCATTCTAGTAAGTACATTATGTATGTAAGCTTTAAGTTGATAGAAATTTACCTTGTCTATTTTTTCGCTCCAATTTAAAGTTGTTTTGTTTCCTGTAATCCATATACCTAAGTGATACTCTTCGGAGTAAGCGCTCATGTGTGATTCATCACTCTCTTTTTTCTCTTCATGGAAATGGTAACAATTGCCGAATTCGTAGAATTTCAAATCGGGCATTTGGCGGTTTGCGTTACGATTAATACTTTCCAAACCTCCAAAAAGCAGTGTTTGACGCATCACGTTAAGGTCCGTACTGAGGCTATTCATAATTCGTACACACTCTTTGATTGGGAAAGTGGTGAGACTTTCGTAATAACTCATTTTCGTTAGTGAGTTATTGAGAATTTCATTAAATCCGCAAGCAGTAAGTTGTTCGGAAATAAGGTTTTGGCACTTGTCCGGGTTTACTCCCTTACTGAAGATGAGGTTGGAGTTCAATTTGTCATTTATCTCCACGTTATTGTAGCCGTAAATGCGAAGCACGTCTTCAATAACATCTACATCGCGTTGAACATCAACTCTATAAGCAGGAACTTCCAACTTATAAGTGCCGTTTTCTTTTGATAATATTTTTATTTCAAGACCTTCAAAAATTCTTTCAATAGTTTCTTCTTCGATATTTTTTCCTATTAGCGAGTGTATTTTGTTCAGCGTTACGGTAACGAAAAAGTTGTCTATTTTATTTGGATAAATATCTTGAATTTCGGAAGAAATTTCACCGCCAGTTAGCTCTTTTATAAGCATAGCTGCATATTTTAGAACGTAAATGGTGTTGTGAGGGTCTATTCCGCGCTCGTATCTAAAACTTGCATCGGTGTTTAAACCAAAACGATGTGCAGTTTTACGAATTGATATAGGGTTGAAGTAAGCCGATTCTATGAAGATGTTCTTTGTGTTATCCGTAACGCCGGAGTCTAAGCCGCCAAACACACCACCTATACACATTGGCTCTTCTGCGTTGCAAATCATTAAATCTTCAGAAGATAAAGTGCGTTCTACACCATCAAGAGTAGTGAATTTAGTGCCTTCAGCTACAGTACGCACATCTATTTTATTGCCTTTTATTTTGTCTGCATCAAATGCATGTAATGGTTGACCGAAAGCGTGTAAGATATAGTTTGTAGCATCCACTACGTTGTTGATAGGGCGTAAACCTATTACTTGTAATGAGTTTTTCAACCAATCAGGAGATTCTTTTACGGTAGCGTTTGTAATTGTAATTCCGGAGTATCTCGGACAACGTGTCTCATCTACGTTGTCTATCTTGATTAATAATGAATGATTGTCTGTCTTGAAATCTTCTACTGAAGGTTTAGAAAGTTTATACTCGATATTGTGTGCATGACAATAAGCGGCAAGGTCGCGAGCAACGCCATAATGTGATGTAGCATCCGATCTGTTTGGGGTTATGTCAACTTCGATAAGGGTGTCGTTTTCTATATTGAAATAATCTTTGGCTTCCATTCCTACAGGGGTATTTCCCGGAAGAACCATGATGCCGTTGTGAGAAGTGCCTACTCCTATTTCATCTTCTGCACATATCATTCCGAATGATTCTACACCTCTGATTTTTGATTTTTTTATAGTGAAACTTTCATCGCCACTGTAGAGAACCGTACCTATTGTGGCTACAATAACTTTTTGTCCGGCAGCAACATTAGGGGCACCACATACAATTTGAAGAGGGTCTCCACCTATATTTACCGTCGTTACATGTAGATGATCGGAATTTTCGTGGTTTACGCAAGTTAAAACTTCGCCGACTACAAGACCTTTTAGCCCGCCTTTAATTGTTTCTACCTCTTCTACACATCCTACTTCCAAACCAATAGATGTTAATATTTTAGCTATTTCTTCAGCAGTTAAGTTAGTAGTGATGTACTTTTTAAGCCAATTGTATGATATATTCATATTTATAAAGTGTTATTAATTAACTAATTAACTAATTTGAATCTCGTGTATTTCGTTGAAAATCAACTTTGCACACTTCCGTACAAAGTTAATCATTTATTTTGGTTTTTATGCCCTGTTGATAATAAAAAAGAGATAAAAAAGAGAACGCCCTAAAAGTTATTTGTCAACTTTTAGGGCGTTTGGAGTATTATGTCGGGATACCGGGATTTGAACCCGGGACCTCTTGCTCCCGAAGCAAGCGCGCTAACCGGGCTGCGCTACATCCCGATTTATGTCATTTTTTTGCGATTGCAAAGTTACTTCTTTTATTAATACGAAGTGCTTTTTTTACTTAATTTTTTAATTGGCTTGTTATGTGGCTGAAATTTAAATTGTTATTTCTATTCTTCTTGTGCGTTTATATATTCTAAACATTCTTTTAATCTATCTTCAACATCTTTCGTTCCGTCAATCCAATGTATTTTTATTCCTCTTTTTTCCATTCCTCTAAACCATGTCATTTGCCTTTTTGCAAATTGATGAATGGCTATTTCCAATAAATCTACCATCTCTTGATAAGAAATTTTTCCTATAATATAATTAGTGATAAATTTATATTCAAGTCCGTAGTATATTAAATCGTCGGGAGAGATGCCGGAGTTTAATAGATCTCTTACTTCATCTACCATACCGCTATCAAGCCTTTGGCGTAATCTGTCGGAAATCCTTTTTCTTCGTAGTTCTCTATCCACATTTACGCCTATGACAATAGAGTCGATTCCTTTTAAATCGGATGGTTTTTCGTTGTTTTTGTAGTAATAATCTGCTATTTCTATTGCTCGTATTGCTCTTTGTGTAGTTTCTAAATCTGTAGTGTTATGTGCTTTATAATCAGGGTAATTTTGTAATATTTTTGCCAGCTCTTCAATAGTTTTTCCTTCCAATTTCATCCTGAGTTCTTCGTTGGGTTTTATCTCTATCATATTGTATCCTTTTAATACCGTTTCGAGATATAAACCACTACCGCCACAGAGAATTGCTTGTTTGCTTCGACTCTCTATATCCTCTTTCGCTTTATGGAAATCTTTATAGAATTCGTATATGTTGTATTTATATCCTGCGGGACGGATATCTATCAAATGGTATGGTATTTGTTTGCCGTTTATAGTATAATCTTCCAAGTCTTTACCTGTGCCGATATCCATACCTTTGTAAATCTGACGTGAGTCAGCACTAATAATTTCGCCGTCCACCTTTAAAGCAAGGTGAGCGGCGAGTGTTGTTTTTCCTGTTGCTGTTGCACCTAAAATTGTTATAAGTTTGTGCATGAGCTATTCATTGTTATTTGTTTCTCGCAATATCAATAATCTCTATTTCATAGGTAATTATAGATTGTGGAGGAAACGGGTCTTGCATATTATGTTTTTGGTCGTGACGATTATATATTGTCAGCTTTGATCCTAATGGTATAGTAGTGAAAATTTTTTTCCACGATGGAACCATCTGGGCTACCGGGAGTTTTAGCGGTTCTCCTTTTTTACGGGAGTCGGACACTTCATTGACGTCTTTTACAGATATTATTACATGGGCTATTATGGTATCGTTTTCCGAAGCTATTATACCATTGCCTTTTGTGTGTATTTCATATTGAATGTTCGGATCTTCTGTAGTAAAGACATTCTCCTTTTCTGCGTTTTCTGCATAGAATTTATCGATTGCAGTTTTATTTTTCTTTGATTGTGTGTTTTGATTTTCAGCTCTTTGCTTCATGTAAGTAGTAAGCATTTTTTCTGCATCTTCAATACTTATCAAGAGGTCTTTTCTTTCAAAATACGCACAATAGCTTTCTTTAATCAACTCTTTATTTATCGGTAGTGTGGAGTCATTAAAGCAATAATTGCTCTTTGAATATCTTTTCAAGAAATCTTTACCGGCATCCATTCCAGCAAGGTACGCTTTTTTGCTGCCATCCCATGCTTGGAAAAAGGATTCGCAAAACGTTTCTACATAATCAGTCGTGGTATCTTTTTTGATAATCATATTGCGCATTTGATGTCCGTTCAAGAAACCTGCTATATAGTTTGCCGTATCTATCTCTTCCTCGGTTAAAGGAGTCAATACTTTATCTTTTATCCATTGAAGTGATGTGCGAGAGTCTTTCACCCAATCTATTCTATGTAGTGCGTCGTAAATTCCTTGTTGTATAATTTCTTTTCTTATATCAATTGCTGAATCTCCGTAAAGGTAACCGTTTGCGAGAATAAGGTTGAAGTTATCTCCCATCTTTGTACCGTTGTACATTGCTCTTACAGTAAGCTCTTCTTTTTCTTTAGCATTAACCATTTGTAAATAACCGCTTAAGATAGCTTCTTTATCGCTTGCGGTTATAGTGTCTGTAGCTTTTAGTAATGCTTCTGTAGTGAATGTCATTTCTTTTACTCCTATAGAATAATTCAATGAATCCACATAAGTATTTAAAGAGATATTTCCTCTATTGCTATTACAAGAGGTTGTAATAACAATAGTGGAAATAACCATGAGAAATATTTGAATTTTGTATTTGCCCATTATTTAACGATTTCTAATAATTCTACTTCAAAGATTAATGTGGCATATGGTGGAATTACACCTCCTGCTCCGTTTGGTCCATAAGCAAGGTCGGATGGAATATAGAAGATGTATTTAGAGCCTACAGGCATTAATTGTAACCCTTCTGTCCATCCTTTAATTACTTGTGTAGGAACAAATTCTATAGGTTCGCCTCTTTTTATGGAACTGTCGAATATTGTACCGTCAAGTAATTTTCCTTCATAATGTACTTTTACGGTGTTTGACTCTGTTGGTATTTTTCCGTCACCTTGTTTGATAATTTCGTATTGAAGTCCGGATTTTGTTGTGGTAACCTCAGGTCTCATACCATTATTTTGGAGGAATGCAAAACCTTCTTGTTGATTTTTTATTGCAATATCTTCGGCTATCTTTTGTTGAGCAGCAATATTGTCTTGTTGTACTTTTGTGTTTACACTGTCGATATAATTCTTTGCTTGATCAAAAGTAAATGCCGATTTCGGATTTTTTAATATGCCGTCAAATAATCCGCTAAGTAACATTGTCTTATTTATTGCAAATTTATCGGAGTTAAAGAAGTTGGTCTCTTTTCCTAATTGTTCCCAAAGCATATGTCCCACAATTTCGCCTTTGTTAAAACTTGTAATTTTGCCATTGTTATAAACGTAAGATTTATAGCTGTTTACAAGTGTGTTAATCAAGTTGGCATCTGTGTCGGTTTTTACCATTTGCTCCAGTACGTTTTTACCATTGACGTATCCGAAGAATGTAGAGATACTATCTTGTAATGATTGAGTAAGATTTATTGTTTCTCCTTTTTGCAAAGGACTGAATACGTTTTCGTTTATAAAGGTTGAGTATTTACCGAAGTCAATACCTTCATTATTTTTGGTAATGGCGCAAATCAAACCTTTAGATAGTGAATCGATGTTCAATTTAAAACCTTCGATAGGTAGAATTTGCATGCTTTCACCATTTACGATATTCATTATACTTTGAGCTATACTATATCCATTCATTTTTGCAGTTTTATCGGCATTTTTCTCTTTGTAAGCTGATTCTAATCCCATGCAAAATGAAATGATATTTTTTAGCTTTAAGGTGTCGTTTTTCAGTTCATTAATACGATTTTGCACTCCGGTAGCATAACCAATTGCATAGTTTACCGAGTCGCTTGCCGTAATTAATTCCGTTGCTGTTAATTTTTTTAAATTGCGCTTGGTAGTTTGTGAGTTAACTGCCATTGCCGGTAAAAGTGCAATAATTAAAAGTGTAACAATTGTTTTTTTCATATCTCTCTTTTAAATATGAATTATATTATTTTACTATATCAAGAAGTTCAACTTCAAATATAAGTGTAGAGTATGGTTTGATTTCTTCGCTTACTTCTCTGTCACCGTAAGCAAGGTCGTAAGGTATGTAAAGTTTCCATTTAGAGCCTATAGGCATTAATTGAAGGGCTTCAGTCCATCCTTTAATTACTTGAGAAACACCAAATTCAGCCGGTTCACCTCTGTCAATTGAACTGTCGAAAACAGTACCGTCAATTAATGTGCCATGATAGTGTACTCTTACTTTGTCATTTGCTGTTGGAATGGCACCTTTACCATTTTTAATGATTTCGTATTGCAATCCGCTCTTGGTAGTAACTACACCTTCGCGTTTTCCGTTTTCAGCAAGAAATTCTTCGCCTTTTTCAATGTTATCACCGTATATTATTTTGTTTTCTTCGGTTTTTTTCTTTTCTTGTTCCATGTATTTTTTCATCTGGAGTGATTGAATATATTCATTACATTTTTCAGGATTTACAGTTGTTGTGTCTTGGTCGAAAGCTGCTAACAATCCGGCTTTAAGTAAGTCGATATTACATGGGTTATTAAGGTCGAAAAGTGGTTGGTTACAAACATTTTCTTTAAAGTCATACCCTATTATGAATCCAAATTTATTGATACTATTGTCTTGATTTACTTCACTATATCTTTTTTTGAATTTTTTTATTTCTTCCGGTGTGCCATCTATACCACCTTGGTCAAATGAATTCTTTATATTAGCATATCCAATAACATAGTTCAATGTATTTAATTCTTCTAGAGTTATAGCCTCTTTTTGCATGGATTTTCTCATAATATCATTTAAAAAAGAAAAAATAGAGTCGAGCGCCATACTATATTCTTTTCTGTCTAATGCATCGAATGCTCCTTCTTTAATTGTGTTAAAGTCTGCTACTAAAGTTGAATCGCCGAAAACAAATCCATTTTTGCAGTATTGACTATAAATAAAGTTTGCAAAAGATAAAGCCATTATTTCGTTTTGAGATAATTCTTCTGCTTCTAATCCTTCTTTAACGCCGTTTTTGAAATCATCCACTCTTGTGGAATCCATATTTGTTATATAATTTAAAGAACTAGAGCCACTTAGGTAACCTAACATATAAGAAGTTGAGTCGGCTTCACTATTTAGTTCTACTACTTGGTGCTTTTTTCCACAAGATGATAAGATTAATGTGGCAACGATACAGAATAATAATATTTTTTTCATTTTGATATCTAATTAAATTGTTAATGATTAATTTATTTAATAATGTCTAATAATTCTACTTCGAAGATTAATGCGGAATAAGGTTGAATCATGCTACCTGCTCCTCTTTCTCCGTAAGCGAGATTATAAGGGATAAATAATTTCCATTTAGAGCCTACAGGCATTAATTGTAGTGCTTCTACCCAACCTTGTATTACTTGTGTTACACCAAAAACTGCAGGTTCTCCGCGTTGTACAGAGCTGTCGAATACAGATCCGTCGATTAAAGTGCCATGGTAGTGTACTTTAACCTTGTCTTTTGCGGTAGGTATTGCGCCATTACCCTCTACCATAATTTCGTATTGAAGACCGCTTTTAAGTGTTTTTACTCCTTCGCGTTTGGCATTTTCTTTTAGAAATTCTTCTCCGGCTTTGCGTTTGTCAGCAGAAGCTGCTTCTTTTTCTGCTTGTAATTTTGTAAAATAATTGTTCAATAGTTGCTGTGCCTCTTGAATGTCTATTTCAAGTGGTTTTTTTTCGCACATAGCTTCAACACCACGGGCAAATGAATTATAGTCAATTCCTTTTATTCCACTTTCTGCCAAATGTTGACCGAAACTGAGGCCTATGGCATAACTTGTTTTGTCCATTTTTATTTAATTAATTTTTATCGTTTATAATTCTGCAAAGTTATAAAATTAATATGATATGGCAAATTCTATTGTTCCGGCATTGGTGACTGACAATAGATGCATCGATATTCATTACCTTCTTTTGAATAGAGGTTGGGCTGTTTTTCTATAGTAGTTATACAATGAGGATTAGTGCATTTGAGTCCTACTTTAGTCTCTTTTTCTTCCGTATTGATGCTTATGCCTTGTTCTTTCCATTGTAGCAATGTGTAGATGAGTGCCATTCTCACAAATTTTCCGTTTTGAACTTGGCGGAAATAGGCTGCTCTCGGATCGTTGTCTACCTCTTGAGTGATTTCGTTAACGCGTGGTAGCGGATGTAGCACAATCATATTTGCTTTGCCAAGTTTCATCTTCTCCATATCAAGAATAAAACTGTCTTTAAGACGCTCGTAGTCAGCTTTGTTTGCAAATCTTTCTTGCTGAACTCTTGTCATATATAGTACATCGAGCATAGGAATAGCTTCTTCAAGTGAAGATATTTCTATGAATTCCGGAAGTGATTTGTTTTTACAAATTATTTCTACATCGTGCTTAACATAGTCAGGCAATCTTAATTCATTTGGAGCAATAAGTACGAATTTTATATTTTCGTATTGGCACATTGCTTTAATGAGAGAGTGTACTGTTCTGCCGTACTTAAGGTCACCGCAGAGTCCGATAGTAAGGTTGTTGAATCTTCCTATTTCGCGGTGAATAGTGAGCATGTCCGTAAGTGTTTGTGTTGGGTGACTATGTCCGCCGTCTCCTGCATTAATAATCGGTATTTCAGAATATTGAGATGCGATAAACGGGGCTCCTTCTTTAGGGTGTCGCATTGCAATAATATCTGCAAATTGTGATATCACGCGTACGGTATCCGCCACTGTTTCTCCTTTGCTGACAGAAGAACTTGCAGCATCGGAAAATCCTAATACGTTACCTCCGAGTTCCATCATCGCAGCGGTGAAACTCAGTCGTGTACGTGTGCTTGGTTCATAGAAAAGAGTTGCCAATTTTTTACCTTTGCATACTTCACTGTATTTATCTCTGTTTGCAATGATATCTGTTGCAAGATTCATCAAATCATCTATCTCTTTGGTAGATAGATTGGTGGGCTCAATAAGATGTCTCATTGTGATTTATTTTTTCATCCAACTTTCGTCAGACGGATTGTTTCTGAATGCAATAAGGCGTTGCTTGTCTTCTTGCGCAATATAACCTTCTTCAGCAGCTACTTCTACAAGTGTATCGAGGTTTGAGAGACTATAGTTGGTGACATTTGCTTCTGCAAGGCGGTCTAAACCTTTTTTCATTCCGTAAGTAAAGATACTTGCTACACCGAGTACGTCGGCGCCTGCTTCGCGTAAAACGTTAACTACTTCGATGCAACTACCTGCTGTAGATATAAGGTCTTCTATTACAACTACTTTTTGTCCATTCTCCAATCTACCTTCTATTTGATTTCCTCTGCCATGATCTTTAGCACCGGAGCGTACATAGCCCATCGGTAAATTGAGTATTGTTGCGGTTATTGCAGCATGTGCTATGCCGGCAGTTGATGTGCCCATAAGTACTTCTGCTTCAGGGAATTTTGTTCGTACGATTTCTGCAAGTCCCGCTTCTACATCGTTTCTTACAGGTACTGATGTTAACGTTAGTCTATTATCGCAGTATATCGGACTTTTTATGCCACTTGCCCATGTAAATGGTTCTTCTGGACGTAGGAATACTGCTTGTATTGATAATAAATCTTTTGCTATCTTCTTTTCCATATTATTCTTTCATTATAATTATTCGTTAACAAATTCTTTAAGGCAACGCTCATAAGCAATTACCGGATCTTCTGCTGCAGTAATAGGGCGTCCTACTACGATGTAGTCGGTACCAATCTCTTTTGCTTTTTCTGGAGTGGTTATTCTCACTTGGTCTCCTATGGCTCCGTCGGCAAATCTAATACCCGGTGTAACGGTGATAAATTCTTTTCCACAAGCCTCTTTTACTATTCCTGCTTCAAGAGGAGAGCATACTACGCCATCTAAGCCGGCTTCCTTTGCATTTTTTGCATAATGTACTACTACATCGTTGATATTTCCTTCGATAAGTAAGTCTTTGTGCATCCTTTCTTCGCTGGTTGATGTGAGTTGAGTAACTGCTATTAATAAAGGTCTTGTACCATCGGCTCTTGTCAACCCTTCTAATGCAGCTCGCATCATCTCTATCGTGCCTGCTGCATGTAAATTACACATGTCTACATCCAGGCGTGATAATACTGCCATAGATTTTTTTACTGTATTTGGAATGTCGTGTAGTTTCAAATCGAGAAATATTTGATGTCCGCGTTTTTTAAGTTGACGTACTATTTCAGGACCTTCGGCATAGAATAGCTCCATTCCGATCTTTACAAAAGGTTTTTTACCGGTAAACTTATCTAAAAATTTATATGTTTCTTCTGCGCTTGAAAAGTCGCAAGCAATTATTACATCACGTTTCATATTATTTGTTTATTATACCTATTATTTCACTTAACGAATTAATATTCAGTTCGTTCATTACTTTAGGCAGATTTTCGACAATGTTTTTACAAATATAAGGTTCGGTAAGGTTCATAGCTCCTACTTGTACTGCAGTAGCACCCGCCATCATCATTTCTATAACGTCTTCAGCAGAGGCAACTCCACCACATCCAATTATCGGAATAGAGCAAGCATTGGCTACTTGATTTACCATCCTTACTGCAATAGGGAATACGGCAGGACCGGAAAAACCACCCATTCGATTGGCAATTACCGGCTTGCGTCTACGGATGTCAATTCTCATTCCTAATATGGTGTTGATGAGGCACACACCATCTGCACCAGCCTCTTCGCACGCTTTTGCTATTGATACTATGTCGGTTACATTTGGCGATAATTTGATAAATACAGGTTTGGTGGTTACTCGTTTAACCGCTTTTGTAACGTCGTAGGCGGCTTGAGGTGTAGTACCGAATGCCATACCTCCGTTATGCACGTTAGGGCAACTGATATTTACTTCTATAATAGCTACTTGCTCTTCTTTGTCGATTTTTTCGCAACAATAAGCATACTCTTCTATCGAAAAGCCACTTATGTTGGCAATGATAGGCTTATGGAATACTTTTCGAAGTGCCGGTAACTCTTCTGAAATCACCTTTTCAATGCCGGGATTTTGAAGCCCCACTGCATTAATCATTCCACTTTTACACTCTGCTATTCGTGGAGTTGGATTGCCGTAACGAGCCTCTTTCGTTGTGCCTTTAAATGATATTGAGCCTAAGATATCCAAGTCGTATAATTGTGCAAATTCTTGACCGAAGCCGAATGTGCCTGAAGCCGGGATAACCGGATTGTCTAATTTAATGCCACAAAGGTTTACTGATAAATCCATGGTTTGTTGATGTTAGGCTGTTAGAAAATAATATCTTCTTTGTAGAGAATAGGACCCTCTTTACAAATACGTTTATTGCCACTATTTGTTTTGCATGTGCAACCCATACAAGCTCCGAATCCGCATCCCATTCTCTCTTCGAAAGAGAATTGACCATCGATATAAGTAGCTTCGTAAATAGCTTTTAGCATTGGTAACGGACCGCAACAATAGGTGTAGTCGAATAATACGCAACTCTTTTCCATTGCATCGGTTACAAAGCCTTTTATTCCTCCACTTCCGTCTACCGTAGATACTATAGTTTCAATATCGAGTGCTTTAAATTCATCGAAATAAAACACTTCATCGGCGGTGTTAAAGCCCATTATCATAGTAGGTCTGCAACCTTTTTCTTTTAGTTTTTTCGCAAGTGCATATAGAGGAGGTACTCCAACTCCACCTCCTATCAGTAGAGGATGTTTCATCTTTGGAATATCTAAAGAGAAACCATTGCCAAGACCTGTCAGCATGTCGAGCTTTTCTCCGGGCAGCATCTCGCTCATTTGGCGGGTTCCTACACCAACTACCTTATATATTAATGTAATGGTATCATCGTTCCAATCGCAAATAGAAATTGGTCGGCGCAGAAAATTCCCACTGAGCTTTATATTTACAAATTGACCCGGCGCTGTTATGTTTCCCGTGTATCCCGACACTACCATTTTGTACGTTGTGGCAGTGAGGACTTCGTTGCTAATTATTGTATAAATATTTTGTATTTCCATGCTATTATTTTGGCATTTATTCCGCATCTATAGTACTTACACCAAGAGTCTTTTCTTCCAAAACATCGAGTAATACCCTTACTGTTTCGAGTGAAGTAAAGATACTCACATTATTCTCAACGGCACAACGTCGGATTTCGTATCCGTCGCGTGTAGTAGAACTATGATTTATATCGATAGTGTTGATTACATAGTTAATGTGACCTTGACGAAGAGCGTCGAAAATTTCTGTACTACCTTCAGATAACTTATTTCTGGTACGTGTGCGTATTCCGTTTTTGCGTAGGAAGTCGGCAGTACCACGGGTTGCTTCGATGTTGAATCCTAAATCGTAAAAACGTTTGATAAGTGGTAAAGCTCTCTCCTTGTCGGAATTTGCTATTGTAGCGAGTAGAGTACCATAATTGGCAACTGTCATACCCGAAGAGCGAAGTGCTTTATAAAGAGCACGCGTTAGTTTGTTATCATATCCGATCGCTTCGCCGGTAGATTTCATTTCAGGAGAAAGGTAAGCATCAATACCGCGGATTTTTGAGAATGAGAAGGCTGGTGCTTTTACATACCATCTCTTCTTTTCTGCAGGATATACTTGTGTGAAACCTTGCTCTTTTAATGATTTACCAAGAATAACTTCCGTTGCGATATCTGCCATTTGATATCCTGTTGATTTACTCAAGAACGGTACTGTACGGCTGGAGCGCGGGTTAACTTCTATTACATATACATCGTCTTTTTCATCAGCTATAAATTGTATGTTATAAAGACCGATAATGCCGATTTCAAGCCCAAGACGTATTGTGTAGTCGATAATTCTATCTTTTACGGTTTGAGAAACAGAGAAGGTAGGGTAAACTGAAATTGAGTCGCCTGAGTGAATACCGGTCTTCTCTACGTGCTCCATTATACCCGGAATAAATACATCTTTGCCATCGCAAATAGCATCTACTTCCAATTCTCTACCCATTATATATTTGTCTACTAATACGGGTTGATCAACGTTAACTTCTACAGCGGATTGTAAGTAGTGGCGTAGAGATTCTTCGTTGCTTACTATTTGCATTGCTCTACCGCCAAGTACGTATGAAGGTCTCACAAGTACCGGATAACCGATTTTACCTGCCACTTTTACACCATCTTCTATATTTGTAACCGCCTCTCCATTTGGTTGCGGAATGCCAAGGGAAGTCATAATTTTTTCAAAAGAGTCTCTATTCTCTGCATTCTCAATGGCTTTGACGTCGGTTCCGATTATAGGTACATTTAATTTGTGTAGCGGTTCTGCTAAATTTATTGCCGTTTGTCCTCCTAAAGAAACCACAATACCTTCCGGTTGCTCCAAATGAATAACATTCATTACATCCTCCACAGTAAGTGGCTCGAAATATAGTTTGTCAGAAGTGGTATAATCTGTAGATACCGTTTCAGGGTTGTTGTTGATGATAATTGCTTCATAGCCGGCGCGACGAATCGACCATATTGCATGAACGGTAGAGTAGTCGAATTCTACTCCTTGACCTATACGTATAGGGCCTGAACCGAGTACGATGATTTTCTTTTTGTCAGAAACAAGACTCTCGTTCTCTGTCTCGTAAGTGGAGTAGAAGTAAGGCACGTATGAAGAGAATTCACTTGCGCAAGTATCTATCATCTTGTATACCGGGAAGATATTGTTGCTTTCGCGAAGACGATACAAGTCAAACTCCGTAAGCCCCCATACTTGAGATATATATTTGTCACTGAAGCCAAGACGTTTTGCATCGCGCAGTATGGTAACATCGTTTTTATTGGCAGATAATATCTTTTCGAATTCAACAATGTTTTTGAATTTTTCGAGGAAGAACATATCTATTTTAGTGGCATTATAAATCATACCAAGGTCGACTTTTAGGCGGATAAGTTGTGCAATAGCATAAAGTCGGTCGTCAGTGGCGGTACGTATGTATTCAAGAAGTTTGTCGCTTTCCCAATTGTCGAATTTTTTGTGGTAAATATGGCATACACCTGTTTCAAGTGAGCGAACTGCCTTTAGTAATGATTCTTCTATAGTTCTACCTACACTCATTACCTCACCGGTAGCCTTCATCTGAGTACCTAAAGTGTTTTGAGCATCAGCGAATTTATCAAAAGGGAAACGTGCTATTTTTGTTACAACGTAGTCTAAAGCAGGTTCAAAAGAAGCGGGAGTGTTTGCTATTTGAATCTCATCAAGATGTAAGCCTACAGCTATTTTAGCACTCACACGTGCAATAGGGTATCCGCTTGCTTTGGAAGCCAAAGCAGAAGAGCGACTCACACGAGGATTAACCTCTATCAGATAATAGTTGAAAGAGAGAGGGTCTAAGGCGAATTGCACGTTACAACCACCCTCTATTTTCAGCTCGCGAATGATTTTAAGTGCAGAGTCACGAAGTAATTGATACTCTTTATTGGTGAGAGTTTGAGAAGGACACACTACGATTGAGTCTCCTGTATGAACACCAACAGGGTCAATATTTTCCATATTACATATTGTAATTGCAGTATCGTTGGCATCACGCATCACCTCGTATTCTATCTCTTTGAAACCTTTTATACTTTTTTCTACAAGTACTTGATGTGTTGGAGATAGAGCAAGAGCATGGCGCATAAGGTCCTTCATCTCCTCTTCGTTGTCGGCAAAACCACCACCTGTACCACCAAGGGTAAAAGCAGGACGAAGCACTACGGGATAACCGATTTCTTCTGCTGCAGCAAGACCCTCTTTCATGTTGTTGGCAATCATAGAAGGTAATACCGGTTCGCCAAGGCTTTGACATAATTCCTTAAAGAGTTCACGGTCTTCAGCACGCTCTATACTTTCGAAAGAAGTGCCAAGTATCTCTACATCACACTCTTGTAATACACCTTTCTTTGCTAATTGAACGGCGAGATTTAATCCTGTTTGACCTCCTAAGCCGGGAACTATAGCATCAGGACGTTCGTATCTAATAATTTTTGCAACATATTCCAGAGTCAACGGCTCCATGTATACCTTGTCAGCAATATGAGTATCGGTCATAATGGTAGCCGGGTTTGAGTTTACAAGTATTACTTCATATCCCTCTTCTCGTAAAGCCAAACATGCCTGAGTACCAGCATAATCAAATTCTGCAGCTTGACCTATAACTATCGGACCGGAACCGATAACCATTATTTTTTTTATATCTGTTCTCTTTGGCATAACTCTTATCTTTTGTTTTTCATTAAGTTGATAAATTTGTCGAATAAGTAAGCACTATCTTGTGGTCCCGGAGCACTTTCCGGATGATATTGAACGGAGAAAATACGATCTTTTATGCATTCAACACCTTCTATTGTGTTGTCTAACAAATTGATGTGTGTTGTAGTAAGTCCTGTGCCTTTTAATGATTCACTATCAACGGCATAAGAGTGGTTTTGAGATGTGATTTCCAATTTGCCTGTCTCCAAATTTTTAACAGGGTGATTTCCTCCGCGGTGACCGAATTTCAGCTTGTATGTTTTTGCACCATAAGCAAGAGAAATTATTTGATGACCTAAACAAATACCGAAAATCGGTAATTTGCCGTGAAGTTGTTTTACAATTTCTATAACTTGCGGAACATCAGTCGGGTCTCCTGGTCCGTTTGACAAAAAGATACCATCAGGCTGAAAGGCAAGGATATCTTCTATAGAAGTGTTATAAGGTACAACTGTGACGTTGCAATTCCTATTGTTTAAACTCCTGATAATGTTATATTTAATACCACAATCAATAGCAACTACATCGAATTTGTGATTTGGTGTGCGAGAAAACCAACGTTTTTTGCAACTTACACGTGATACTTGATCGTGGCTGATAGGGCTTTCTGCAATACGCCTTAGCGCTTCTTCCTTAGAAACAGAAGCATCGGTAATAATAACGCGTTGAGAGCCTTCAGACCTGATAATTCTGGTTATTTGTCGAGTATCAACACCGCTGATACCCGGAATGTTGTGTTCTTCAAGTACTTCGCTAAGTGTTTTAGTGTAGCGGAAATTAGAAGGTACATCGTTGTATTCCCTTACTATTAAACCACCTAATGTTGGAAATTTTGTTTCATAATCCTCGTCGGTAATACCATAATTACCTATCAAAGGGTATGTCATTACCACCATTTGATCCGTATACGAAGGGTCTGACATAATCTCTTGATATCCAACCATAGAAGTGTTGAATACAATTTCGTTGATAGCTTCAATATCTGCTCCGAAGCCATATCCGAAAAATTCATTTCCGTTTTCAAGTACAATCTTTTTGTTATATGGTATCATATTCTTGATTAATTTATTTTCGTGTTTTTATCCGGTATATATGAAAAAAAGGTAACTATTGTAAGAAAAAATAGTTACCCTTTTTATTGAAAATCCAATAAAAAAATATTGTATTGCTGAGATTTACAATATATGTTGCTTATTTGATTATGTACGTCTAATAGTGGCATATAAACAGCTCTTTTTATCTTTGCAAAGGTAGTTTATTTTATTTATATAGCCAACAATTTTCTCTGATAAATTAAAAAAATATTTCTATGTTAAATAAGTACCCTTATTTAATAGCTATCTATCTATAATAGCCATCTTGATTGGTTTAGTAGAACTTGATAATCATATATTGTTATGAATATTCAAATGATGATTTAGTACTTATGATGGTTATGTTTTTGTCAATATTCGACTTTTTTTACTATTCCATTTTTTACTTCATAGTAATAATCTAAAAGATAATATCCGTTATTAGTAGTATTATCATTTAAATCTATAAATTGATAATTCAACATAATATTAATAATATCTTCAGTAGGTATATGGTTTGGTTCATTCCATAAAAACAATTTTCCGGATCTTTCTATACTAGTAGGAAAATATTTTATATTACAATTACAATAACGTTGATTCATTACGTCAAAGATAGAAATAATATGATTGCTATATTTTATAACATTAATTTCTACAGTGAAATTATTATTGTTTTTAATATCTTGCACTAGAAGCCAAGCACCTCTAAATGTGTTGTTATCTTCTGACTTTAATAAATCATCAATGATATTATTGATTGTCTGAGTATAACTATTTTTATTTGTCTTTTTTGAATGTAAAGAATTTGCATTAACCAATGATACTGAAAATATTATCATCCCAAAGCATAATATTTTTCTAATATCATAATAACATAATTTTTTCTTTATTTTATTTACACTCATAGTATTTGGTAATTATTATTAACTAAATATTATACTATCTTCATTCGCATAAATATTTCTGTAGATTCACAAACGAAGTGCAAAACCATTCTCTTACCCCATGGGGTAAGAGGC
>JBJECF010000010.1:0-3772 GCA_051870785.1 Candidatus Aphodosoma sp. | reverse complement strand
GATTGGTCGAAAACTGGGTCAAACGCGATTTGGGTAACGCATGACGAAAACAGGACCCAACGATTTGTATTAGTCGGGTGGCATTTTTTTTTGTATCTTTGCAATCTGAATTATAGAAATAAAAAAGTTCCTCATACTAAAGTATTAATACGAGAGTTATATACACCATATTAATTCTTCTACAACTCGTGGAATATTTGTAATAGATTGTATATTAATGCTTTGATGGGGAAAGTAAATGTAGGATATGGCTAAAGAAAACAGTGAAAAAGGCTTTGTGTATATACTTACCAATCCGAGTTTTAAAGAAGATTGGGTAAAAATAGGTAAAAGTTCTCGCCCGGTAGATATTCGTTCTAAAGAGTTGGATAACACCGCAGTGCCTCTACCTTTTGAAATTTTTGCTACTATGGAAACGACAAAATTTAATCAGGTAGAGCGACTTGTACATAAAACTATCGACCGACTTACTGATTTGCGGATCCGTCAGAATAGGGAATTCTTTAATGTACCACCACAAGTGGCTCTTGATATTTTGTATGACATAGCCTCCACAATAGACGACGCCATTGTGGTAGAATATCAGGATAATATACCCAAAACCGATAAAAATGAAGTTCTTCCCGGCGATGTAAATATTCAAATTCCAAAACGCCCCAATTTTAAATTCAGCATGGTTGGAATAAAAATCGGGGAGTTTATAACATTCGAGCCAACCGGCGAAACAGTAAAAGTAGTTTCCGACAATACGATAGAGTACAAAGATAGAATCTATAAACTATCCCCCTTTGTAGGCACATACCTCCCCGAAGACAAACGTTGTCCTTCAAATAAATATCAAGGCCCGAAATACTTCTCTTACAACGGCAAATTATTAACCGACCTACGCCAAGAAATGGAAGGCACAGAAGGCATAGAGGGCGTTGATATGTAGGAATGATATTAGAAAGGCACTTTATATTTTAGTGTTTTGTTTGTAAATTGTCAAAAAAATAAATTAAAATAGGACTATTACAAGTAGTAGTAAAAGCTTGCTTTGTGTGTTTGTTTTGAAATGTTTTATATTAACGTGAGTTCGACGAATATATTTTAGAATAAAGTAAGCTGCCTATTATTTGAAATGTCCACGGTCTGTACTCGTATGGTTGTTTTTTGGGGGAAGTAGCAGTTTATCAGAAACGGACATCAAAGCTCCCTTCATGTTGCTCTTAAGTTTCGTGATAAGCGAATGCCCATCCACAAAAAGTCTTTCAAACAGATGCTTCCCAATATATCTTTTGTCACCAACGAGCTTTACATATATGGATTCGACAAAAACTATATATTCAAGAAGTTTCCGGTCGTCAACATCACCAGGTGTTATCATAATGTTGAGCAATTCACCTTTTTCGTTGCATATCAAGTGAAGTTTGAATCCCGCCTTTGACATGCGGCTTCACTCTTGTTTATTCTTTCATAAATGTAATCATGAAACCCTTGCATTTACGCATGTCCTGTTTGGAGGATGCTATTGAGAAGGTGTTGTATTTTTCAAACATATCCAGACCACGTCCTAACGTTATAGTC
The DNA here is from genome assembly GCA_051870785.1 of Candidatus Aphodosoma sp. Lineage (GTDB taxonomy): Bacteria > Bacteroidota > Bacteroidia > Bacteroidales > Paludibacteraceae > Aphodosoma. Next base: position 2,206 of record JBJECF010000010.1, on the reverse strand, counting down.
CATCCAGTATCAGTCTTTATGCAACGGTCATGAAAATCCAGAAGTTTGTATTCGAAGTCAATACCGTATGAAGCAAGGTCATCTTTGATGTCATCGAGTTTGTCTATCAATTCGGGGATCTTTTCTTCCTCCTCGTTGGTGACAAGGTTCAGTTTCAGATCATCCACAGGACGGGTATTGATAAGCATTAGGACGAACTCCATGAAGTTCTTGATCTGCCATGAGGTACGGATATAAGGGTCTTCTACTGTGATTACTTTAGCATCTTTCATGTATGGAGCAAATAGTTTTTCGTAACTAACACCTGTTTGTCCCATTCTGAATGTCATGTTCTTCTCTTGTAAGAGAGGAATGCGTGGACGTTTAGCCGTTTGCACATCAGTCGTTCCATTATTATCGGAAGGCACTTCTGTCTCATTGAATTCGTTGCTCTCAGTTTTGTTGGAAGATGCCGTTGATGTGGCACTTACAATGTTGCCATTGCTAATTTTTTCCAATGTTTCAACTTGGATTTCCATCCCGTTCTTTAGATTGACATACTTGAAATGAGCTGGTTCAGCCTTAAAGGTTTCGTCAATCACATACAACTGGTCTTTGACACGTTTCCTGCTCTCTGCAGCAAAGTCTATCAGTTCGTATGCCTCCTGGTCGGTCATTTTCCCATCGGGGTAGAGCAATTTCATCATGCCGGAGAATGTCTTGCGTATAGCGAGATGGTCACGTTCAGAGAGTGAACCATCAAACTTTGCGTACTCATTGAGTACAGCTGTTCTGTCATCGTTACGCATAGCATGAAGAACCGCAGCAATGTAGTCAGTGATAAGTCCATATCCTTTGGAGAAACTGTTTTTTTTCAGCATTTTGATTTCCCACCCCGGATTGTACAAGTGGATTCGGTCGAGGAAAGCTCCCTTTATAAAAGAGGTTGGTATGCTCTCAAACAGGTGGCTGTTTCTCAGCATGAATGGCACGGTATGCTTGGTATTGCCCACAAAACTCATGGATGCACTGGCCTCGTGCGTGCCTTTTCCTCGGTTGAACGACTTGTTGGCAAGGTAGTTCTGCATCGTGTCGATAAGTACGGCATCCACATTCCGTCCCTTTTGCTGCTCAAACTCATCCCATGCCACCACGTCCCAGTAACCTACAAGACCCAGAATCTCTTTGTTGCCCTGTATTTTCACAAACAATCTGGCACTGGTCACATCACCACCAGATACAAGCACACCGTATGGCGAAAGTTCCTGGAAGACATGCGACTTACCTGTACCCTTCGGACCCAGTTCTACGAAATTGAAGTTGTTCTCTACATGAGGGAGTAGGCGAGCAAGAGTGATAAACTTCTCACGGCGGTTCATTACCTCTGGGTTCAGACCCACGGTGTGCATCAGGAAGTCTATCCACTCGTCAGTAGTAAAGTTCTGACGCTGGTCAATATACTCTTGCAAATCAATATTGGCGATTTGAACGGGCTTCAGCGTCTGGATGTCCCATCTTACTTTGATGTCTTCACCGCTGATATAGCCAATGGTGACAATACACCACACACCGTTACCACTCAGCAGTTTCGGGTTCTTACGTACATACTCTGTACCTATGGGAACTCCTGACAGCCCCAAGTTGGCAAAAGTAGCTTGGTATTCATCGTCCTTCTCGTTGAGAACTACAGTCACCTTGTCAATGATACGATGCGTGCCGTTTTCACGGATTATGCCTTTTACAGATTCTGCTTCTGCTCGATGGACATAGTTGTTTTTGATGACTTGTTTGACTTTTTCCAAACCGGCTTCAATAGCCTCCTGATCATCTGTGGCACAATATTGACCAAGAAGATATTCCAAAACGTAGGTTGGGACAGGCAGTCCTCCCTTCACGAGGAATGCCAGATCCTTTCTCACCACCTTGCCTATGAAGGCATTCATTATTTTATTTTCAAGATACATGATTCCAGATATTTATTTTCTTTGATTACGGATTATTCTGATTTATCTGATAGGAGGTGCGGCGAATCGCACCGCACCATTACGATGATTGTTGCGTTTTATGGTGACGCGAGTAGCGTCACCTCCTACATCAGTATAATCAGTCAAATCCGTAATCATTATAAATTATAAATCAAAAGTCAGTTTCAATCAGCGTATTGTTCTTTATCGTCTCTCGGATAATCGGATTCAGCCTTCCGGCATCTTCCTCATCGTAAATTCTC
>JBJECF010000009.1:0-3803 GCA_051870785.1 Candidatus Aphodosoma sp. | reverse complement strand
TTATTTTATTGATAACCAAATATTTATACTAAATTTCAGTATCGACTATTTATTTGATTATTGTTTGTAAAACTTACATTAATCCATATTAGCAGGAAGAGTAACGGCTTTTACAGGTTCATCTTGTTTTGGACAAGTTTTTTTCTCTCCATTTGATTCATTCTTTTTAGGGCAAGAGCCTGTTTTATCGCCATTATTGCCTTGTACGTGAGAGCATCCTTCATGGCTATGAGGGCAAATAGGTCGGTCAGTTTTCAGTTCCGATTTACCATCATGATTATGTCCTTTATGGTCTCCTTCTTTACAGCATTGAGCATTTTTATCTTTACCTGTTTTGCATTCTTTATCCTTATTGTAATCTTTACTTTCCACACCATTTACTGAAACTACTTCAGATTTATAGTTAAGATACTTAACCAGAGTGTTTTGTAAGTTTTCCACATTAGTTTTTTTATCTTCGAAAGTAACGGTAACAAGACGTTTTGCCACATCGTAATCGAGTTTACGCACACCTTTTTCAAAGGCAAGAACGTTATCTACTTTTGCTTTACAGTTGTTGCATTCCATATCAGGAACGTAGAGAACTGCCACTTGTTTTTCTGCCAAAGCAGCGATGCAAAATATTGCTACTAAGGAGAGAGTCAAAAATACTTTTTTCATATCTTTAAAAATTTAATTGTTAAAAAAAATTATTCTATTCTGTTAATTAAGAAAGGGGAGTTATACTCTCGAAATATATAGTATAGACTATATTTTTATTAAAAAGTTTATTTTCTACCCAAAGCCCAACGGAAGCCGGCATATACGGTCCATCCATGGATAGGGCCCCAAGCCATAGAAGCGTCGAAATTTCCGCTATAAGGGTTGGAAGCACTGATAATTGGGTCTGGTTGTTTGAAATTAGTCATATTCTCGGCACCTACATATATACTCCAAGTACGGAAATAGCGTGTAACCTGAGCCATTAATTGCTCATGCCAAGGGAATTGCGGGTTCCAAGAATAAGTACCGTCGGCATATTGCTCCGGAGTCGGCATTCTACCGCCACCATTAAATTGAGCGGTAACATCGAATTGCCAATGCTTAAGAGGTGTTTGATAAGAAGTTGTTATTAAGGCTTTAAATCTCGGAGTGAGAGGTTTTTCTACGAGTTCACCATTGATAGTATATTTAACGTCAGACATACGGTAAGCGAGAGTCATCGTCCACCCTTTCAGTATTTCCATACTTGCCTCTACTTGGAGATTACCGGCATAAGAGCGACCACCGTTTTTGTAATCCAAATTAGAGAACGTTACAGCATGCGGGTCTGAGTCGAGGTCCATAATCACCGTTTCGAAGAAATGAGTGTAATAATAATCGGCAGAAATTTGGAGTTCTCTACCTGCGATAGGAATATAGAATGTAGTACTGATACCAGCGTTGACTGCCCTCTCTTGATTGAGATTATTTACATCGCCAAGTATTCGGCGAGAACTTGGTAGCACACTTGCAAAATCACTAAATAAGTTTGGAGAGCGATAACCCATACCCACAGAAGCGCGGATATTCCACCATTCCCAAGGGGAGTAACGAACGTTGAAACGCGGGGTAACGAAGAATCCGTAACGGCTACTCCAATCGGCACGCACACCGGCGAGTAAAGAGAGATGGTCGTGATACTTATAAGAATATTCTGCAAAGATACCCGGAGTCCATTCGGTACGGTCCATAACAAAAGACTGAGCACCAAGCGCCTCGTTATAAGCTCTTGTCTCTGTTTCTACCATACTTTCTCTATAATTATCGAAATTAAGGCTTACTCCGGCAACGAGTTTATGCTCGTCGGTGAAGTTCGTTTGAAAAATTCCATTAAAATTGAAATTGCCTTGGTCGCCATGATATTTACGTACGCCATAGAGGTTATCTTGGTTGTGATAAGAACCGGCGGCTATAAGGCCGATAGATGTACCTTTTTCGGAATCAAAAACGAAGCCGTGTTTTGTGAACGCATCAATACGCCAAGTATCCAAGTCAATACGATATCTATCTGCACCTATTGAAGAGAGCTGACCGCCATGACGAGTATCATAGAGTCCGCGCACTAGAATTTGACCTGTATAATCACCATCTTTTACGTACCAACGATTGAGGAGATTTGCTTGTTGAACTTTTGGCAAATCCATAAACCCGTCTTTATTGGCATCATGCTCCACGCTCTCGTTTTTATAATGAGCAAGCACACCCGTACTCCATTTGTCATTAATATTCCAACCGCCTGTAGCATTGAGTTCGGCACGAGCAGTAGAGCTAACCATACCGTTTATTGATATAGGGTCTTGAGTTTGGGGTTTAAGATATTCCACGTTGATTTGACCGGTAGTTGCTTCGTAACCGTTAATAACGGATGAAGTACCTTTACTTACTTGAATACTCTCCATCCATGAACCGGGAATATATTCCATACCAAAATTTTGAGCAAGGCCACGAACGCCGGGAGTATTTTCACAAAGAAGTTGCACATAAGTGCCGGAAAGGCCGAGAAGTTTAATTGTTTTTGCTCCTGTAGCAGCATCTGAATAAGAGACATCGACAGAGGCATTTGTTTCGAAACTTTCGGAGAGATTACAACAAGCGGCTTTACAAAGTTCTGCACCTGCTATTGTTGTAGTTTGTATAGCAGTTACGCGGCTATTCACTGTAGAAGCGGCACGACCTGTTAGGGTAACTGTTTCGAGCTCAACAGATTCTTGTTTCAATACCACATTAATGGGTTGAGAAGCATCTATTGAAGCAATATTTATTGTGTCGGTTTTAAAGCCAACATAAGTAATAACGAGTGAATTAGAAACTTCGATTGTTGAAATAGAAAAATTACCGTCGAAGTCTGTAATTACGCCTTTATCTGTGCCAGCCCACAAAAGAGTGGCTCCGATAAGAGGCTCGCCGGATTCATCTTTAACGGTGCCGACGATTTGAGTTTCTACGAATTTGTCAGAATTTTCTGCGTCTATTTCAGACACTATTGTATCGGTTTGAACAATAGAAATATTCAAACTATTTTCAGCTAATACACTATTTAGCGGAAATAATGAAGAAATAATTATCAGTGATAAAATTAAAAAAGTAGATTTCATTTTTATTTAGTTTTTAAGGTTATACAATAAAATTTATCTTGCACTGTGTATACTACACAATACATGGCAATAAAAACGAAGGTAAAAAACCGGTTTTTATCGTCTTAAAGAAAGTATAACCACTAAATAAGATATGAATTTTTGCGCACAATTATGGCTCGTCCATCAAAAATCGGGGGCGCATTAGATAGAGTAAAAAGGGGATAATCATCTATAGAAGCCTCTATATCGAATTTATTTTCAACGATATACAACAGCATAGTTGGTTGAGGGGCATCGATAGAAAAATCTTGAGAATAAGAAGATAATTCGGAAAAAACTTCTATATGATGCACATCGCAATGCTTGGCATGTGCGGTAAGATGAGAGCAGATATCGTTTTTATTATCGTTAACTAACGAATGATTATGATTACAATGGCTATCAGAACAATGGTGATCGGAACAGTGATGATGGGCGTGTACCTCTTCGCATGAAATAGTAGTGAAGATATTATGACCATATTCTTCACAAGCATCGCAGCAATAGTGGTAAATATTCAAGCCCCCTATACCAAATAGTATAAGGCCTGCCATCAACAATACCGATATGTTCTGAACCCATTTTTTCATGGTGCAAAGATAATAATATTTTTTTCCTGTTTTCGTCATGCGTTACCCAAATCGCGTTTGACCCAGTTTTCGACCA
>JBJECF010000008.1:0-131496 GCA_051870785.1 Candidatus Aphodosoma sp. | reverse complement strand
CGGCACCATTTACTAAGGTTTCCGACTATGTATGTGAAGGAAAAGAGTATTACGGCTATGGCTTTACTCTTAACGATATAGTAAGCGACACTGTTGTGACACGTACCGTTAAAACTATCGAAGGTTGCGACTCTATTGTAGAGCTTACTCTCGACTTCATCCCTACAGTACGCGTAGCAATTACCGAAACTATCAATGAAGGCGAGACATACGAGTTCGGAGGTAACTCACTCAGCCAAGCAGGTGAATATGAATATACATTCCATACTGCACTTTTTTGCGACTCCGTAGTAACTCTTACACTTAATGTAACTACCCCTGTAGATAACGCTTATGCATTGCCAATTGTAGTTGCTCCAAACCCAGTATACGGCGGACAAAGTACATTTGTAAACCGTGAATGGACGGCAGCTGAGCAAACCGGCATGCGCGTAGAAGTACTCAACTCAGTAGGTCAAGTGGTAGAAGTATTCACTCCTACATCCTTCCCTATCGAAGTAGAAGGTATCTATGTAAGTGGCGTATACTACATCCGCGTTACTACCGGCACCGGTGATATCTATCTCGGTCGCCTCGTAGTAAGGTAAAATAGGTTTTTGCAGCAGGCTCTTCTCCTTTAGTTAGAGCTTCTGCCGGAAACAATAAATAATTCGCCCGCACATCACACGGTGTGCGGGCTTTTTGTGTGGTTTTCAAGAATCTGAAACTAAGTATGATTAGTTTAAAACGCAATTTTTACGAATTATGTTTCGTGATATCAAGTTAAATTCTTATCTTTGTAACCTGATAAATTTCCTATGTTATTTCTTAGGTGATGCTATAATAATTTTAGATTTATATAGATAATTATGGAGAGGACATTGATAATACAGAATCCACATTGGAGTGGTAATCAATATGATGGTTTGGTAGAAAGAACTATTATGAGCAATTTGCGAGAAAAATCGCAGTTGCCACATATTCAAATATTGACAGGAGTAAGACGTAGTGGTAAATCTACTTTATTTAAGTTGTTGATTAATGATTTATTAAAATCAGGAGTATCTCCAAAAAGTATTTTAACTATAACATTAGATGCACCGATATTTATCTCGTATTGGAATAAATGTGATAATATACAAAATATAATAGACGTAGCAGAGAAGCTTACCGGAGAAAAAGTAGAATATCTGTTTTTAGATGAGATACAACAAGTAAAAGATTGGGAAATATTTGTGAAGAATGCGTATGATATTCGGTATTTTAAAAAAATATATATTACCGGGTCGAATTCAAATCTTTTGGCAAATCGTTTTTCTTCGATGTTAGCCGGTCGATATTTTGCAAATGAAGTTAGCCCTTTTAGCTTGAAAGAAATTTTTGCTACATTCGGAGTTAATTCTATTTTAGATTGTTATAGAAATAAAAACTTGTTACTTCGAGTTGTAGATAATTGTCTTCAATATGGTTCTTTCCCCGAAATAGTGCTGAAAGAAATGGACGAGAATATTAAAATAGAGCTTCTACAAAGTTATTTTACATCCATAGTTCAGCAAGATTGCATAATTTATAATGCTATTCGTAATCCGTATCTTTTTTATAAGTGTGTGAATTATTTATTTCAGAATGTAGGAAACCGCTTCTCTCCAATGCAACTTGGTAAATCAATGCTTAGTAATGAAAATACTATGACGTCTTATGTTAACTATCTATGTGATAGCTATATATGTTATGATATTCGTAATTTTTCTTATTCGCTTAAAGAGACAAAACGTTCTGACCATAAATGTTATTGTATAGATAACGGATTGATACAAGCAAATACACAACGTTATTCTTTCGATATTGGACGTCTTTTTGAGAATTTGGTTTTTAATGAATTAAGATATAAGGGTTATGAAAATATAGCTTTTGACAATGGTAAAGGAGAGTGTGATTATCTTGCATGGAAGGGTGGTGAATTATGTGCTTTCCAAGTTTGTTTTGAATTATCGGATTATAATAGAGATAGAGAATTTGCCGGTTTTAACGTGAATAACGCTCTTATCACTCAAAAAACTGTTATTACATATAATCAAAAAGAAGACGTAGGAGATATTCGTGTTGTACCTCTTTGGGAATGGGTAATGGAAGAATTATAAATAATTCGCCCGCACATCAACAAGGTGTGCGGGCTTTTTTGCGGTTATATGTTTTTTTATATCATATATCTTTCTAATAAATAATTTTTGAAAAGGAATTTCCGAGAAATTATCGTTCTGTGACAATTTTTTTTGCAAGACGATGAGCTGCTCCGGGGGCTCCGAGGCTTGTTTTGATTTTGTCGTATTCTGTTTGTATATTGCTAATATATTCTTTGTTATCCAGTAGGTTATGTAATTCTTTTTCTATTTTTTCGGTTGTAAATAGCGGTCCTATAAGTTCTTTTACAACCTCTTTTTCGGCAAGGATATTAACGAGACTTATATATTTTGTTTTGATGAAAATTTGTTTTAAGAGCATAGTAAATTTGCCTCCCGGCACTTTGTAAACTACTGTTTGCGGAATGCCGAATAGTGCTGTTTCTAAAGTAGCTGTGCCGGAGTTTACTATCGCAGCTTTTGATTGCTGTAGTATTTTATATGTGTTGTTGTAGATTATCTTTATCTGTTTTTTATCATTTTTTGTGCTTTTGAGAATCTCTTCATAAAAGCTTCTGTCTATTGCCGGAGCTGCTGCTATAACGAATTGGTATTTATCGAATTGCTTTGTGGCTTCACACATTTTTGATAGGCAATCTTTTATCTCTTGTTTTCGGCTTCCGGGCAGTAGTGCTATCATTGGTCGTTTGTCGTTAACGATTTTAAAGATGTTGTTTCGCTCTGCCGGACAATGCTTGTTGAAATCATCTACCGAGTCAACGGAAGGATTGCCTACGTACGTTACGGTGTATCCCTTTTTGTTATAATAGTCCGTTTCAAATGGGAAGATGGTAAACATTCGGTGGATATATTTTTTTATGTTTCGGATACGCCAACTTTTCCAAGCCCATAATTTCGGTGAAATATAATAGATGACTTCTGCTTGAGATATTTTTTGTCGAGCGAATTTTGCAAATCTCAGGTTAAAACTCGGGTAGTCGATGAGGATTATTTTGTCCGGGTTGAAATCAATGCAGGCTTTTTGGGCTCTCTTTTCGATGGCAAGCATTGTTTTTAGATTGCGTAAAACGGTGATAAAGCCCATGAAAGCCATCTCTTTGCAATGCACAATGGGGATGCCTCCAGCTGCAGTCATCTTGTCTCCTCCAAGAAAACGGAATTGTGCTTCGGGGTCTTCGGCTTTTAATTGTTGCATTAATCTGCTACCATGCAAATCGCCTGATGCTTCTCCTGCAATGATAAAATATCTCATAGTGGGTTTTATATAGAGTTGATGATGAGGAAGGTGCCACAAATCATGATGTAAACGCCGAGGGCGGCAAACATACCACGGCAAGCTCGCCACATCTCTAATGTATTGAGCAGGAATGCTGCTCCCATATCAGGCAGTGCGGCTACAAAGAGTAGCTTGATAACCAAGCTGTTTTGCGACATTACTGTAAGTAGCTCACCCATAGTAAGGTTGCCCGTGTAGCTACTTAATAAAAATAAATAGCCGAAAAGCAGAGGCATTATTAAGCCGATGATGATGCCGAATAATATTTTGTCTAATTTGGTTTTCATTATCTTGTAATTATTTGATTGTAAACACGATTAAGCTTTGGGTGTTTAAATCGGGTGCAAGCGGTGTACACGTAGTTATCGGTGTACATGTTGAGAGGTGGGGTGTCCGTTAGTCGTTTGTGGTGTGTGAAATTATTTGCTTTCAAAACGCAAGCAATAATCCATAGCGCGGTAAGCGGTGAGGTCGAAAGTGGTAGGCACGATGCTGATGTAGCCCGCTTCCAGAGCTATTTGGTCGAGGTTGAGGTCGTCGCTCTTCTCAAAACTGAAGTCCCCCGTCATCCAATAGTATTTATTAGGGCGCGGGGCATCTGCCGGGATGAAGTCATCTCCCCAACGGCCTTCGGCTTGGCGACACACTTTGATGCCTTTGATAACCGGTATTGCAGGGGCGTTTACGTTGAGGCATACGTCTTTAGGCAGTCCGTTGTCGATGACGTCCTTAAGTATTTTTTCGAAAAAAGGCAAACAAGGGCTGAAGTCGGCATTGAGAGAGTGGTTACAGAGTGAGAATCCGATAGATGGGATGCCGTGCAGACTGCCTTCGATGGCTGCGCCCATAGTGCCGGAATAGATTACGTTGATGCTGGCGTTTGAACCGTGGTTGATACCGGATAAGATGATTTGCGGGCGCTCCGGCATCAGTTGTGTTATGGCGAGTTTGACGCAGTCGGTAGGGGTACCACTGCAAGAGAACCATTGGATGTCGTCTTCACTATGGTGGTTGATGGCGTAAACAGGTTGCTCTATGGTAAGTGCACTCGATTGTGCTGAGCGTGGACCGTTCGGGGCTACTACGGTCACTCTGCCGTATTTTTTTGCAAGAAGTGCCAATTCGTGTATACCCCCGGCTTGAATGCCGTCGTCGTTAGTGATTAGTATCAGCGGTTTATTCATATTATTTTTTTGTTATCGTAATTTTTGTAAGGAATAAAAACAGGGCAGAACCGAAGACAAAATATAGCAGGTCACGGCTGTCAATGACGCCCCTTGAGATGGAGAGGCAGTGCTGGCGGATGCCTATATTTTTCAGAATATAAGCGGTATTGCCGGAGAATAACGAACCCAAGAGTTCGAAGCCGTAGAACAATACGGAGCATATCAGGGCGGAGATGATAAAAGCTACTATCTGGTTTTTACTAAGTGATGAGCCGAAAAGCCCGATACATACATATACCATTGCCAGGAATACGAGCCCCAACCAAGAGCCCCAAAAAGCACCCATATCCATATTCCCCATTGGGTCGGAAATAAAGTAAACGCTTAACGCCCAAATTAAAGTAGGGAGTAAAGCAATGATAACCAATAGCCAACCGGCTAATGCTTTACCGCAGATGATTTTCCACGGCGAGATAGGGCGTGTAAGTAGTAGCTCCATAGTGCCACTTTGCTTCTCTTCGGCAAACATCTTCATCGTCACTGCAGGACAAAGAAATAGATATAGCCATGGCGCTAAAGTAAAGAGCCCGCCTACATTGGCATAGCCCATGTCGACAATGTTATAGTTGCCGGGAAATACCCATAATAGCAGTGATGTTGATAATAGAAATATAATTATTACTATATATCCCGCTGCGCTGCTGAAGAAAGAGTTTAACTCCTTTATTGTAATATTCCACATAATTCTATTTTTCTATTCCTTAAAAAAAATATAATAGGGTGAAAGTCATTTATTTCAGTTGATAATAAAAACAAATTCCTCACATTACAAAGGTACTAATTATTAGTGAAACTGCAAAATGAGTGTTGGTGTTTAAATACAAATCTTTTTTTGAAAACTTATAATGCAAGTAAGATTTTTTTTACTAATGGTTTGTATGTTGAATAATTGTTGTAACTTTGTGCTTGATATACAGCGATTAGTATTATTGCACTATGTGTAGAATTGTTTAGAGTTTGAATTTTGAAGAGGGTTGCATTTATAATAGCTACGTTATTGATCTCGGTGTTGTATCCGTCGGTACTATCCGCTCAGTTTAAACATGACGAGTGGGTGGGGCGTAATGCCTATTCCGAGTACGATATCAAGCATAAAGAGCGCATTCCACCTCAATATTTGATAAAGGCAAATTTCATTGCCGGCTATATTCTCCCTCTTACTACCAATCTTAAAAATACAGCACAGCCTCCGGTTCTCGGTGGTGAGTTGTGCCTCGAATTTCCCTCGTGGGGTGTTTATCCTTGGCAACAATATCTTGGAGACCCTACTGTGGGCGTGGCTGTGTCGGCTCTTGACCTTGGCAATAGAGATATTCTCGGGCAGATGATTGCCACTTACCCTTATGTGCTTATCAATTGTGCGAAAGGTAAGTATGTGCAGCTTCAATATAAACTCGGTGTGGGGCTTGCATTTATGACTCGTACTTGGAACGATTGCGACACACTGCACGGTATGGATGTGCCTGAGGCTAATTCCGCTATCGGCTCTATCGTCAATGCTTACATCACTACGGGTTTGTCGCTCTCTTTTATTTTGCCCTCCGATGTTCGTATACATCTTGATGCCGGATATATACATGCCAGTAACGGCACCATACTTCAGCCGAATGGTGGCATCAACATGCTCTATGGCAGCCTCGGTGCATCGTATACTATTTCGCCACATCAGCAACAACGCCCACCGCGGCGCCGTATGCCCGACTTCCCTTACGAGTGGGTACTTAATATCACTGCTTCCGCGGGCTCTCGCGAGCTCTACTATCGCGACCATCGTAATTACCTTATCGGCTCGATGCACCTCGGTGCTCTCTATACCGCCTGTAATTGGTATGGCGTGGGGCTTGGTGTGGATGCTTTTTACGATGGTGTGTTTAATACTCAGGGCTTTACACAAGATATGACGATGTCTGAATTTGACTCGCAAACCCGATATACGAAGTTTAACAGATACCTTATAAAAGAGGATAATATCGCAAATAAATTTCGTGTGGGGGTGGCTGTTAATAATGAGTTCCGCATTGGGCGTGTGGCATTGCTTTTCGATTGGGGAGTGTATGTCTATGATCCGATTCGCAATGCTTATAGCCACGAGCACCCGAAATATGGCACACATCGCCCTATGTTCTATACCTATGATATTGATAAAGAGGATGGATGGAATTATTTTCGCCTTGGCATAAGGGCGCGTGTGTGGGACAATCTGTACCTGCAGGCGGCGGTGAAAACGCACCTTCAAAAGGCGGAGATGCTCGAGTTCGGCATTGGTTATCAGCTCCCATTCTCCCGCCATGCCGACCACGTTATCAACGGCAATATGAACCGCTATTACTTTTTACATCAGTAGCTTGTTCTCAATATTCTTTTTGCAGATATAATATCGATAACCCATCATATAATATAGATGAACAATGTTTTTTCTTAATTATATGATGGGTTATGTGATTTATGGTATTTAAGAATTCAGGTGACTATTCTCGTGGTTATTCGTTTTATTTTATTGTAGAGAGTTGAGTTATAAATCTGTCTTTAAATATGTTTTGTTCTGATTGAGGTAAGTTGATTTTGTTTGCCAACATTTTCCACTTGGATACTCCTTTTATCACCTCTTCTATAATTTGTTTTGCGGTGTTGTGGTTCAACATGTACTCTTCGCACGAATCCAATAGTATTTTTAAGTCTGAAGTTGCAGTGTATGAATTAATAAGCAGGCTTTGTTCTTTAGATAATGAAGGGTTTATGTCGAAAGCGGGAGATAGAGTCCATCCTTTTGATGTTAGGATAAACCCATGGTTACGGAAGTGATCGTCGCTATTCCCAATAGATATATAAAAAGCAACTCTACGATATAGCTCTTTGAGATTATAATCCACATTACAGCAGTTTTGGATTATGAAGTCAACAATATCAAGATAACCATTACCTGTGTTGGCATTGCTTTCATCTTTAAGTCCGAGCATCGTCATAGCGGAAGCAAAATGAATTCGTTTGTTATCAGTAGTACGGTCGAATCGTTTTGATAGCAAGGTATGGTATTTATTCCCTGCTTTAATTGCTTTACTTTCAGCGCAATTTATGCCTGATTCGAGAGCCAGCAGATGAGCGAAATGTTCCCAAAGCCCAACATCATAAAGGTCGTTACGAGAAGGAAATTTAGCAATATATAGTTTGTTTTCGTCTATTACAGTTGCTTTGGGTCTTGCCCCACCCAAAGAAGTACCGGGGTGAATTAATTGTATTAACCATTTTTTTTCAGGCAGACTATTATTTTCTTCGCACAACTCTATTTCATTACTTGCTCTTATTAGTTCTTTAATATCGGTAATAGGTGGTATTTGGAGTTTGTTTGAAGTGTTGATATAGTCGCCATTGGGGTCTTCTTTGTATCTGAATCCGCCTATACGTGTATAATCGTCAATTCCGGATAAGAAGTCGTAAGATGTTAATCTTCTTACCGGGCGATTTTCTTCTATGGCAAGTATTTGTTCTCTTCGAAGTATTAAAGTTCTGCCCCATCTGTCGGGAAGTGAATCGGCAAAACAACCGAAAATATCACCGTTTTGTTGACAATATTGTATGCCCGTATAGTTGTTTATATCATTACTTAATTGGATATTCCCGTATTTTTTTAGCCACTCTTTGCTGAATTGAAAGCCGTAGCTCTCTTTGCCTCGAAGGCTGTCTATCAACAGCTCGCCGATTAATTCTTCTTTTTTCAGCCAATCAAAATCAGCGTATACGTATAATTTTTTCATTGTCCTTAGTGTATTAGTATTTTTTGCCGGCGCGTTCACGATTTTTTAATTGAAGGTCTTGCAAAGATTTTCCTAATGGGTCTTCTTTGGCAATTAGTAAGATGTCGTCGTCCAGTTGTAAGGCATATAATACTCTTAGGTATATTCCGATGCTTACAGTTGGAGTGCCTTTTTCCACTCGTGAAATGGTTATTTCAGAGCATGTAGCACGTTCTGCTATTTGAGACATGCTGAGATTTCTTCTTAGGCGAGCTAATTTTATTTGTTCACCCACAATTTGTAGTTTGTCTTGTAGCTTCTTAGGGAGCCTTGTACCCATAGTGTTTTTTGACATAATTTATCTCGTAGTGTTGTTTACATAATATGTGGTGTGGTCATCTCTTCGAGCAATTGATAACCCATCATATAATATGCAAAAGTACAACTTTTTCTTAATTATATGATGGGTTGTGCGATATTTTTTTGTTTTGATAGAGCGTTTGAGGTGTGGAGTGGTTTTCGTTGTTGGTTTGCAGGTGGATGTAAGGGCGTGGGATATTGTAGGTTTTGCACGTTTAAAAATCGATTATTACGAAAAATTTCGCAGTTTAGAAATGAAAATACATTTTGCTTTATTAACATTTAGGGTTGTATATGTGTATATTTGACATAGTTTGTGTAAAACGTAAAAAGGTGTAATTTAGCGACTTAACGTTACTTTTGTATCTTCTTTGTTATTGATTAATATTTAGAATAAGTTTATAGAAATTCAATAATAAATCTCTTTATTGCTTAAGTAATATACTGTGTATTAACCTCATATCCTTGTTTAATTTATTTTAATTTGAATTAACTTAAAATGGGGGGGGGTAACTTTTAATATTTGTAACTTTGCACTGCTTGAATAGGGCGTAAAATTTCAAAACAATTAAATATTTAATTATTATCATAAACCTAAAAATCCGTATAGATATGGACTTATGTTTATTTAGAACAGTGTACAAGCGATTGACATTATTATGCTTGATTGTTTTCGCATTTAGTGCTGTAGTTTCATCTCAGCGGTACGTTACTAATGAGGTTACCGACTTAGTAGCATCACCGGATGCAGGTGGTCAGTATCATTACTATATGATTACCGCAGGTGATGCCACATTGATGATAGACGGCAGCGGTAATGTAACTGCCGGCTCACAAGCCGATTCCACCTTTACTTATTTTTATTACGACGGCACCAGACTTATCGGGGCTTATAACTTCTCAACAACTAAAGGTAAACAAGATGTTACGGATAGGGTAGTGTATACAAATAAAGTTATCTCTGGTGGAGGTATTAATACATCGACTGATACAAATTTAGATCCAGCACCAACAACATGGGTTACTTTGGTTACAAGTAATAACAATATAGGTTTTAAAAATAAGCCTTTTGTGCTAAGTATAACTACAACATATTTATTATATGATAATGGTTGGAATTGTACTTCCGGTTTAGAAGGTTTAGTAGGTTCCACTTCCGGAACGACCCTCAAATTTTATGAGATTACAGACCTTGTGATAAGTACCGATCCGAAAGATGCTGTGCCGGAGCGTACTATCACCTTCAGCCATAATCCGGGTCAAGCTAATACCGGTCTTAATAAAAACGGTATGCAGGATGTGCACGAACTCGTTTTCGAGGCGTACCTCGCTCCGGGTGAGACGCGCGAACTTGTAATGCCTGTTGGTTCCGGTTCCGCCCCGCACGCCTACTTCCGCTGGTACAATTACGATACCGACGGAGCTTCTAATGCTATTACGGCTAATCTTACCCATTCTGTGGAAGGCTATGTAAGAACAGACTGGGGTAATATCATTGCTAACGACGTTACTACTTCTGGTTCATCTATACAAGGTAACACCATGTTTACTTACGATGGCAACCCTATTACTATCGCTTGCGATGCTTCTAACTATGCCGACTTCCCTACGTTGACACGTGACGATACCGACACTATCACCGATATCACCGAACCTACGCTCTCTTATCGTACTATATATAAAATACGTAGCTCTTCTGAGATTGCCGCAAGACTTTCCGCTTGCACTTCTACCCCTCTCGAGGAATACGACTTTGTGACTCCTTCCGATAGCATTATCATGCTCACTACGGCAATGAAGTCTTACGGTAGTGCTTCTAACTACTTTTATACTGCAACTGATAGAGATGCCGCACCTATGATATATAAGAGTACTACATCGCCTATTTCTGGCTATGATGCCGGCTCTACACCTACTGTTTATTCAAACCGTATGTACCAATTGCAGGCACCTCCTGCAGGTAGTACTTGGTATTATGAGTTGCGCGCCAACGGTGGTCAGTACATCATCGCCCGTTGGATGGTTACAGGAATGGCAATAAGTTCTGTAGGTCCTTCGACATCAGAAATTAATACTACTCTCAATGATGAATTTACCCTCTCTGCCGAGCAGAATTTCGATAACCTCGGTGGTAAGGACTATAGTTTTGAAGGTGGTAATATCTCCGACCGTCCTCTCCGCTGGAGCGAATGCTCTTACGGCTTTACATATCCTGCCGGAAGCGGTACTGCCGGTACGGATAGGGTAGTAAACGGTGGTCACTACTTCACCAACTGGGGTGAGTATGCTATTGTCAAAACTACTCCTTCCAAGAGCTGGCTTGTGAGTTCGGTTAAATCACATACCAACCCCGGTACCGGCTCATATATGTATGTTGATGCCAACGAGGCTCCAGGTGTGGTTTCTAACCTTATCGTTGACGGTAACCTCTGCCCGGGTAGTGAGATTATCGTTTCCGCTTGGGTGGTCAGTCACACTACTTCCGGTACGAAACCAAACCTCACCTTCAACCTTATCGGCGTTAATGCCAATGGTACTGAAGATAGAATCCAATCGTATACCACCGGTAAAAATACTCTCATAAACGCCGGCACTTGGTATAATATCCTCTTCAGAGTAACCCTCGGCACCAAACGATACTCACAATATCGTGTGAAAATTGAGAATAATAACAACTCCGCAGCCGGTAACGACTTCGGTATCGATGATATCAAGATTTACACAACAAAGAGTCCGCTCACTGCCGTAGAGGCTATCACTGCTTGTGATATCAAAACGCAACAAGAGCTGCTCGATGTCGAGCAAGGCAAGGGTGCCAGAACGGTTATCCTCCGCGTCGACTTCAAAAACACTGCATTCCCTGAAGATAAAAGTGGTAATGTAAATATGAAATATGCTTGGATAGACGATACCGAATTCAATCCTAATTTCACTACTTTACCTCTTAAATATTTCAATCATGAGCCTTATTCTATTGCAGGTAACGTAGTGGGTAATGTAGGTAGTTTGTCGTTCCCTAAAAACTTTACTATCGAACAGTTGAGAACCGCGGGTGAGCCGATATATAGCTCTCTTGCCGACTATTTCGCTAACGCCACCGTTGCCGATAGTACTTACTTCTTCATCGAAGAGGAGGGTAAATATATGAATGAGTCAACAAATAAATTAGAGACGCGCATAGAACCGGTACTCTATATCGTACATAAAGATACCTGCTTCAAACGCTACCATGAGTACTCTTGTATGCTCACTACCTCCGACGAGTTTAATAGCGATTGCGGCGGTTTCTTCACTACCAAGATACAAAACTGCAAGCAACTCCTTATCGATGGCGAGCCACAAGAGACTACCAACCTCAGATTTAAAACCCTTGGCGGTGAAAAAGATTACAACCTCTCCGTGCAAGTATATTATAATGACACAGACGATAAAGGTAAAGTGAAAGCAGCTACTCCGATGTGCGACTGGATTTGTGGCGTTGACGACCGCTTTATCGAGGCTTCACTTACTCGCTCTTTCGTTAAATTCCGCAGTGAATATCCGGACGCTACATCTCTCGACCAAGAAATTAAAGGTGTATTTACACAAGGTTGTAAAGATAGCCTCATGGCTTACGCCGATAAAATACAACTCTATAAACGCTCTGTTATCGCAAATGTGCCGGGTGATGGTACTTCGGTGCAATATGTGGCTTATGCCATAGCCGGCAGTTGCGACGACCCGAATATCGCTGTCTGCCCTAATCCGCTCCGCGTTCGCTTACGCAGCGATGTGCGCTTCTCCCTCGGTAAACGCGCTAACGATGATATGCCGGAAGATATTCAAGGTGCACCTGCCGTAATACGTATCGCTGAGAGCTTCGTCAATGAGCCGGACAGCCATTTTACTATGATGGTCAACTACGTAAAAGGCTCCCCTCTCGTAGAGGGTAAGATGTATCTCTATCGCACTACCGATACCATTGCACAAAAGCTACTCGGTATTCATACTTACAACTTTACGCCTAATGTGGTTGAGAATAACACACATACATATACTCGTATTGCCAACGACCTCGAAATGCTTCCTGGGTACGAATACAAATTCTCCGCACGCTTCGAAGATGCTCCTTTTGACACCGCTTACGGTTGCTTTATCGTGAAGGTTGTGCCGGACATCGTAATCTTCAATCCGGAGAACGAGAATAGTAATTGGCATAACGACGATTTCTGGAAAGATACCGCCGATAACGTGGCTTTCATCCCGGTAGCGGGAACAAAAGTTATACTTCCTGCCGGAAATACTATCCTTGAAGATTACGACGTGAATTCTTTCGAAGATATCCCGGGTGTTACTTACCATCTCAACTATAACTACGGCGTTGCCGCCAACACTTGCGGCTCGGTATACTTCCCTGCCGGCGCTGCTATGTATGGTCAGAAATTCCTTACTTACGACAGCGCATACGTAGATGTGCCTGTTACATCCGAAAACTATAGCTTGACGGGACTCCCTCTGCAAGAGGTGTATAGTGGCGATATATTTATGCCACTCGCAGGTGATAAGTCGGGTAAAGACTTCTTGTTCAACCCTGCAATGTGCGACAACCGTATCGCTAACCGTATGTTCCAGAAGGTGTATAACTCCACTACTACTTACCATTATTACCTTAATGGTCAGAATTATGACTCGGTAAGTACTGCTATCGCAGGTTGGGGTAATCCTTCTCACGACCTTACCAAGGTATATAATAATACTGCTATCGCTGTCAAAGCTCAAGCCGATAACGTACAAGACTTTATACAGCTCCCTAAGAGAGATACCGTATATTACTATTACGCAATTCGCTCTTCCGATGGTAAAGAATATCAAGTGCCGGAAAGATATGGTAAAGGCGATGTAAACCGTAGTGCCGATTATGCTAAATTGCTTTTCGACAAAAATGCTAATCCGTTTACATTCACTTATGAGAATGTAGTGGCAGATAATTGGTTCCTCGTAGTAAACCCATTCATGGGTAACCTCTCTGTGTCGCAATTCATGAGTGCTAATGCCGAATTGACCGATGGTTTCTATTACGACTATACCGATGGAGTGATGACTGCCGTGCCGGTAGAAGAAAATACAGTTATTAAGCCCGCAGGTGCATTCTTTGTGCATACAAAAACTCCTGCTACGCAACTCACGCTCACCTTTAATTCCGATATGGCGGATGCTACTTTAGTCAAGAAATCGGCCGCACCTGCCACATTGAAAGGTGATAGACAGATGTTAACTATCACGGCTACAAGCAGTGATTACAGCAGTAAAGCTACTCTCGAAGAAGATAGTTATTGCCATAACGACTACAACGCACGTGAGGATGCCGACATGCTCCTCTTTGATGCAGGGCTTACTCCTTTCGGTGTCTATACCCGCTACAACGATAAAGCCCTTATGGTTAATGCCGTTAACACAATTAGTATGATTCCGATGTCGGTGTCATTCGTAGATACGGTTGTCGACATCAACATCCGCTTTATCGGAGTAGACAATTTCGACAATACCCTTTATCTGTACGATAAACTCACCAATCAATATACCGAAATTACCGAAGGAATGACAATTGGATGGAGCGGACTTGAAAGCGATGCCGACAGATATTATATCAATATCGACCGCTCGGAAATTATTACTTCAGATGAAGAAAATTACAGCAACGACGATTGCATCATTACCGTCGACGGAAATAAAGTAACTGTGATAAGCGGTGAAAATATCAAGTCTGTGAAAGCTTATGATATCGCAGGTAAACTTATATCTGTTGAACCTATAATCACTGCAGTCGATTGTACATTTACCCTCCCTTCAGGTGTGTATGTATTAGAGGTGGAGACCGAGAACAAAGTGTCAAACAATAAAGTAATTATCAAATAAAATCATGAAAAACAATAATATATTATTAAGCGTATTATTATTACTATTGAGTGGAGTTGTAGTGCTTGTAATGTCATTCGGACTTAAATCAGACGACAAAGTATATTCCGAGACACAACAAATTACATTTAGAAAAGGAAAATCTTATCGTAAAGCGGCTACATATCAAGAGAATGTAAGCGATTTCGCTCAACTGCAGAGTAAGGGTGCTATCGGCACCGGCGAAACGCGCCAAGCCGGAAGCACTACTTTCAGAGTACCGACCCTCAAGCGTGAGGGTGACTATAGAAGCAGTTATTTACAGACACAACAAGTATCGGCACCCGTGAGCGGAGGAGTGGCTATAGCAACTCAGAGCGGTTCTCTTTATGGCCGCACATCTTCCACCACTTCATCAGGCGATACTTACGCGGCATTAGCCCCCTTATCCGGAGGAAGAGCTACAGTGAATCCAGTGAGTGTAGGACAGATGTTTTATGCTCCTCAAGCCACTAATAACGGCTCGGTTTCGGGAGTTAATCGCGCTTATACCTCCACTATGGTAGAAATAGGAGCCCCTATCAGTGCTCTTAGCGCTGTTCCTTTCACCGGAGCACACACCCATGTCGATAATGACGGCGACGGCTATTGCGACCTCGGCGACGGTTTCTATCTCGATTACCGCCCGGGCGATGGTACCGGTGAGTGGGAAGAGGTATGGGTACCCCTCGGCGATGATACCCCATTGCTCGTGATGTGTCTGCTCTCTTTGGTTATTGCTTATTTCAAATTCCGAAAATAATATTTTTTAATAGAGTAATTCACATTTTATAAGACCACAACTTTGCGTGATGTACAGTTGTGGTTTTTTGTTTTTCATAGCTTCCTTTTTATGTATTATTCGTCGTGAAATGTTAATTTATCCGCTTTTTAAGTAGGTTTTTTTATCTTTTTTACGATGATATACATTTGTAATACTTTGATTATTTGATGTTTAAATTGTTTGTATTTTTTATAATATTTTAACACCAAATGGGGGGGGGTAATTATATTATTTTATATCTTTGCATTGTAAAATTGCAAAGTGTTATTTGCTAAAAATATATCTTTTTTGAAGGGATTTTATTGCATATTCTACCCTTTACGCAAATGAATAATGAATTAAAATTTAATTTTGGAGAATATATATAGAGTATTGTTGAGATATACTTATTATAAGTTTCATATTAAACTAAATAGAAGGACATTGATACTAAACTAAATTATTCATTAGGGAAATTTGTTTTGAACGTAAAATTGAATTACTCTATTGAATGTCAAAATATAGGTTGAATGATACAAACAATTTCCCTTGGAGTTGCATCAGTTGTTGAAGACTTATGCAACTTTTTTTATGTCTCTCTCTTTTTAAGCTCTTTCCTTTCAAGCCCCTCTTTCTTCAAGCCCTTTTTCGTGCTACCGTCTGAAACGTAATACACCCCCCTCTATGCCCTCTCTCCTTATAAGCACGTCTCAGGGTGATAACATCTGCATAATTTCTTATTTTTAATATCATTTTCACAATTCATAAATATACTTAAATTAATATGCGCGTTAATTTTATATTGATACATTTTCCCTTTTTATTCTTACCTTTCTTTACTTTTGTTTGTTTCCAAAATCGAATTAATAAATTTTTTAATTTTAGAGGTGTTAATTTAGAATCAATTTAAAATACACGTCGTAAGATATGTCAATTATTATTACTTTTGCATCTGTCTTTAATAAATTGCCTATGTGTTTTGCATTTGGTATTACGTATAGGTTAATATATTGATTTATAGTTAGATATTAATTTAAATAAAATATACTTGTTTAATTTAACTATTCGCGTAATGAAGAGAAAATTTATTTTATTCTTCGTAGCGACGCTTTTTTTATGTGCTTTTATCAATATAAAAGCTCAGAATGTGTTGCTTAACGAGACATTTAATTCTTGTTCTTCCGGGGAAATTCCTACGGGATGGGACAACTCCGAAGGTACCGAGTATAACTCGTACAACAAATGGAGTGTTCAAAACCGTAACCTCTCCGTTCCTTCTCTTGATGGTAATTACGTCTCTTTCAATTCGTATGCCTCTTATACAGGTAATACCAATTGTTTGAAAACGCCGGCTGTTACTCTCAGCGGTTACTATCGATTGAAATTTATGTTCGCTAACCCTACAGGGGGCGACTTTTCCGTTTACCTCTCTACCGATGGTGGTGTTACTTATCCGGTATTGCTCGAATCGGGCTTGTCGGCTACAGGCTGGACTGAAAAGCAGTACGACCTATCAGCCTATAAGGATAGTACGGTAACTATAGTATTTAAGAGTACGTCTAACTACGGCAGTGGCGGTTATGCTACTTCTTATCATTATCTCGATAATGTTGTTATCGACTCGTTGCCAAGTTGTAGACGTCCTATAGGGCTTAATATCAGTGGGGTTACTACTACCTCTGTGGTTCTCGGATGGACACTTGATCAGATGGGAGACATTCCTGCCACTTATCGACTCACTGTTACAGAAAATGAAACCGGTAATGTAGCTGTCAATGAAACTGCTCTTAGTGCCCCTTATTATTCTACTACTATTACGGGGCTTACTCCGGGTACTACTTATACTGTATCTCTTCAAAGTGATTGTTCTGCAAGCTATAAAGGTTTGTCGGAATATTCTCCCGTATTTACTTTTACTACCCCTTGTAACCCTGTTGCTTTGCCTGTTTTCGAGAATTTCGACGGCGCTACATCGCTCCCGGATTGCTGGACAAACAGTCTCGAATATCCTAATGGTGTCTCTTTCAATAGCAATTATTACTACGGAATAAGCGGTAAATCTATCTGCCTTACTCCAACGAGTAATCAATCGGCTTTTTTCGCTACTCCGGTATTGGATGAAGATTACGATAACCTTGAAATAGACTTCTATATCCGCCCGATGCATACTGCGTCTACTCAATATCAAGTGGGTATAATGCTCGATCCGTATGATATCACTACTTTCTATCCTATAGTTACAAATACTACAACCGATGTCGCATGGAAAAACGTGCGTATCAATACAGGCAATCTGCCTATCACTCTCAATCAAGGTCAGAAAGTGTGCTTTGCTATCAAAGCGGAATCAAATACTTACAGTCAAGCCTATTATATCGATAATGTAGATATCCATGAAATACCTACTTGTCCGCGTCGCGAGAATGTAACTATTAGCGAAATAGATTCTATGTCTTGTACTGTTGCATGGATTGATGGTGTTGTTGCTAATTCATATCAATTACGTGCGTTGAATACTGCAACACAACAAGTTATCTATGCTACCGCTTCTACAAACCCTTGCAAGTTCAACGGTCTTTTATCAGGTACTACTTACGAAATATCAGTTCGTGCCATCTGCGCCGGAAACGATACTTCCGAGTGGTCACTCCCTACTACGATGATGACTGCTTGCGGTACTTATGTTACTCCTATTTTCTCCGAAAGTTTCGAAACCGGATTACCTGACTGTTGGTCGGTAACTACTACTCCGGGCTCGTACAGCCAATGGAACGTTACTACTCCTTATTATCCTTATTCTTGTGCTGATGGTACAAAATGCGTTAATTTAGGAACCAATTACAGTACCGTTTATCATTCAGCCCTCATCTCTAAAGCGATTAGAATTGATGTTGCAGGAAAATATGATGCTTATTTCTATATGTATCGATTCAATGGCAGCAATCCTAAAGACGAAGAGGTAGTAAAAATATGGGCAAGTTCTACAACCGATACCGTGGGAGCTACTCTGCTCGGTGCTGTAAATTTGAATATCAACATAGCTCCTACCGAAACTGTAGAGGGCTGGTATAAATACGCTTTCAATATTCCTACTTCCGGTTTAAATTATATTATCATCACCGGTGGTACGTATCAAAATAGCGGTTTATTTGTCGACCTTGTCGGAGTAGAATTGGCTCCTGCTTGCCGTATGGTGTCAAACGTGCGCGTAGATGCGGTAACTACAAATAGTGCTACTCTCTCTTGGGACGCTAATGCCGATAGCTACGTTATCAGTTATTCTGTTACTGACGGTACTAATACTATCACCGGTAATGCCTCTGCTACGGATAATAACTACACTATTACAGGTCTTGCCTCCGGTACTACTTACTCTATATCCGGTGATATCTATGCTAAATGCGGTAACGACTCCAGCGTGATTAAAACATTCAACGCTACTGCTACTACCGAGTGTGATGCTATTTCTCAATTCCCTTATCTTGCTACTTTTGAAGATGCAACATTCCCGGCTAACTGCTGGAGCACAGAGGGGTATGGTGAATTAACATACAGCTATTATGGCAGTAGTTCCATTACAAATTGGGAGCGAAACACTAACAAACCTTATAAAGGTACAGCCGCTGCTTACATGAAATACTCTTTCTATGCAAATCCTTACGATTATTCCACTACTTATTATCATAACAAAGCTAATCTTGTATTGCCTCAATTCGCTTTCAATGGCAATACCGATTATCAAGTGTCTTGGTATCAATATCGTAGTGATAATACTATCGATATGGATTTCGAGTACGTCAGCGTTTATGTCAACGATACTCCTGATACAGTAAATGCTACATTGCTCAAGACGGTATATAACGCTATTTCTAAAACTCCTGCAGTAGCCGAAGCCGGATACTATATGTATACCGCTGATATTCCTGCCGGAACTGCCGGAAATAAATATATCATTTTTAACGCTCATAACAAGGGCCGTACAGAAGTGTATGTAGATAATATCCGTGTATTCGAACGCCCTAATTGTGCATCTATTTTCAACTTTACTACTGACTCGTTGACTAATAATTCTATCCGAGTTAACGTGTTTGATGAGGGTGTAACAAATTGGCAAATAGGATATTGTATTTCCGGTGGTAGTACTGACGACCTTACAATAGTTGATGCCTCTACTACTTCATTACTCCTCACAGGATTGACTCCTGATACCGATTACGATATCTACGTACGTAACAATTGCAGTAGCGAATATTCATTGTGGAGTGATGAATTCATTACAATACATACTTATTGCAACCCGATGGTTATTACAACAGCAAATCCGTTAATCGTTGATTTTGAAACAGGTTATGCCGATAACGATGTGGTAGAGGGTTGCTTTATCTATGGTAATAACGTGCAATTCACTGCAGCAAGTACTTACAACTATCAATCATATCCTTATTACACCATCAATCCTTACGAGGGTAGTAAATTCGCGTATTTCTCTAAGAATAGCGGACAACTCTCTGCTTTCTACCCTGTTACACTGCAAAAAGATTCAAATTACTATGCTTCGATACATGTAATCGGTTGCTATGGCAGAATAATGAATGGTGCAAAATTATTCATCTCTACCGAGCCGAGCATGGATAGAAGTAAATGGGTGGAATATATCGATTCGGCAGATGTAGTTTCCGGCTCTTGGAATCAGCTTAAAGGATATTTCAATATGGCAAATACGGGTGATTATTATCTCGGTATTTACCTCGATTCTTATCCTTATTACGGTGGTGTTTCCGGTATCGATAATATCAAGTTGATGCAGAAAAATTGTATCCCTCCTACCAATGTAGAGACAGTGTCTATTAAGAGTGACTCGGTAGAGCTATTTATAACTTCTACAGCTACACAATGGGAGGTAATTTTGCACGATACAATCTTCAATCCTCAAACCGATACCAACGTTGTTTATATTTACGATACTATTGTAAATAGTCGTAATCTAATTCTCGATAAACTTACTTCAAATACATTGTATTACTATGCAGTGCGCTCTATTATACCTGCCACAGGTGAGGTGAGTGAGTGGACAGAACTCTATTCTTTCACTACTGCTTGTGCTCCTTTTGCTACTCCTTTTGAAGAGAATTTCGAGGCTGATGCAAACCTCAACTGCTGGAATGCTATCGGCGATGGTAAAAATTATTTTAAAACCAATACTACTTACCGTTACAGAGGTACAAAATCAGCACTACTCCGCAATTCACTTCTCGTTTCTCCGGAGATGGATGTGACTTCACTTGTTAATAATTATATGGTATCCGGCTTTGCATTTACTCAAGATGCCGACAGCTGTAATATCTCTATCGGTTTGATGACTGACCCTAACGATGTTGGTACTCTCACCGATATCGAGAATGTGACGATCAAAGGTAGAGGTAAATGGGTGGAATTCTCCGCTTTATTGACTTTCGACGTGAATTCCGAAGATTTTGAATATGTGGAATTTGCTCGTTACTTTACATTGACAAGTAATGCTTCTAATGTTACTATTTATCTCGACGATATAGAGCTTTATGAAATACCGACATGTATGAAGCCAACCGAGCTCGTTTGTACCGCTGTTACTGATACTTCCGCTACTTTTGCTTGGAATACGAATGGTAATGAAACAAGTTGGAATATCGTTGTTACCGATGCCAATGACAATGTCGTTGTAAATGACACAGTTTATACTAACCCTGCTGTTGTAGAAGGCCTTGCCGGTAATACTGAGTATAGCGCTGCAGTGGCTGCCATATGCTCCGGTAATGATATTTCACGCTTTGCTATGCTTCCTTCTTTCTCTACTATTTGCTCCGCTCTTCCTCTCCCTTATTCCAATGGCTTTGAAGATATTAACCCTAATAATAATATCTATGACGAGATTAAAAACAATTGTATGCTCAGTTATCAATATCCTGATCCATACAATACTAATTTCGTGCCGTATTTGGTCTCTTATGATAAAACAGAGGGCGTATATGCTTTGAGATTCTCTTCTCATTCAACAGCCGAAACTTATTTGGTATTGCCTAAATTCGATGTCGACCTCAATACCTGTCGTATGTTACTCGACTATAGAATGGAGAATGTGGATAATTGCGGTGACTTGGTAGTGGGTGTGATTACAAATCCTTCCGACGCTGCTACATTCGTGCCGGTAGCTACTCTACCTAAAAATACTATTACCGTAAAGGATGCTGAAGTAAACTTCTCCGTTATCGATGCCGACCTTGTAAATGCTCAAATAGCAATTCGCAACGGTAGCAGTCAAAGAGAAAGATACTTTACTTATATCGATAATATCAGAGTGGAAAACCTTGGCAGTTGTCCTGCTCCGGCTCTTATGCGCACTGATGACGTTACCGAAACAAGCGCCGTAATCAGTTTCCGCGCTCTCGGTAATCATTGGCAGTATATCTATGGCGAAACAGGCTTTGATACCTTGTCGGCAACACCTGTTACAGTGAACGATACATTGTTTACTTTGTCTAACTTATCGAGTGCAACAGCTTATCAGGTTTATATGCGTAATGTTTGCGACGGCGAGATGTCCGCTTGGTCGAAACCTTTCAATTTCAACACTACTTGCTCTGCCGTTATCAACGCCCCTTATAAACAATCTTTCGACATCGTTTCTACCCCAAGTCAGGGCTGTATCGATGTTGTAAAATTTGTTTCCGATACATATCCTTATGCGGAATTATCTTCTATAAACGATTATTACGTTAAAGGAAATAGCTTGATGGCTTACGCTTCTACTACAGCTCCGCTCTATATTGTTATGCCTCAACTCGATATTCCGCTTAATCAAACTTATGTAGAATTCTCTTATCGTAACGAATCTACTTACGATGATATCTATCCCGCCATCGCTATCGGTTATATGACAGACGTTAACGATGAATCTACTTTCGTTGAGTGTACTACATTGCCTCTCGTAAATAGAATGACGAAGACTTTATATGCTTTGAATAATATTCCTGTTTCAAATGGTAGAGTAGTACTCAAAGTGAAAAATGCTCCACGCTATGAAGGTAGTAAAGTGGCTATCGACAATATCGTTCTCGGTAGTACATCAACTTGTAATACCGTAGAGAATATCGCACTTACAAATATTACAAGTGATGCCGCTACATTTACTTTCGATTATTACCCTATATTGAATGATGTAGATTCTTTCGAATATCGCGTGTTGGCTACCGACGGTAGTGTTGTTGCTATTGACACTATAAGTAGCAGAATGATTGTAGTGAATAGCTTGTCGGCACAAACCGAATATACTCTCGCTATTACTACTATCTGCAGCAGTAATGCTTCAAATCCTGTATTGTTCGGATTTAAGACAACTCCCCTACCTATCGTACCTCCATTCAGCGATGATTTCAATACCGAAAGCGGACAATGGACCTTTGTAAATGGCGATCAACCTTGTGAATTCCGCATCGGTTCGTTGGCAACAACTACAGGTAATTCGCTCTATATCCATAATATCCAATATAATGATTACTCTTATGGCTCTAATACTACAGTGTATGCTTATGCTACAATGTATCTTGAAGAGGGTACTTATGAGTTCAATTACAGATGGAAAGCTTATGGAGAAAGTAATTACGACTATGCACGTATATTCCTTGCAAACAACGGAATTACATTGACTCCGGGTACTGTTGCCCTCTCTTGCAATAAAAAGGCATCAGACAAAGGCTATATTGCTCTTGATGGTGCAGACCAAAGCAAACTCAACCTTAACTCTTCTTGGAAACAAGAGCGCGTTACTGTGGATATTACTACGTCACAACTCTACAAGATGATAATTATGTGGACTAATGATGGATATGGTACAAATCAACCACCATTGGCATTCGACGATTTCAGCGTTACAAAACTTGAATGCCCTGCCCTTGAACAAAATCCTACATTATTATCAGTTTCCCATGATAATGCAGTAATCAAACTCGGTAATACTATCGGAGCTACTGTAGAATACCGCTTGTGCCGCACCCAAAGCGAAACGGACTCTATTGCTTCTTATACCACTGTTAATGACACTATTAGTATATCCGGTTTGAGTCAGAATACTAATTATTATATTTATATTCGTACTGTTTGTGAACAAGCTGCTTCTTCTTGGAGTGTATTGGAAGTAAATACTCTTAAAACTCCTGCTACAGTGCCTTATTATACCGATTTCAGCAATGAAGCTGATAACGCACTTTGGACGATGAAGAATAATTCTATCGATGGTGTCAACAAATTCTATATCGGAGCCGCTACCGGAGCTGCTTATGTTGGCGATAACGCACTTTATGTGTCTAATACAGGTAACGATTTGGCTTATTCCGGCACAAATACTCGCGCTACCGCTAACCATAGAATTGCCTTTGAACCGGGTACTTACGTTGTTCGTTTCAAATATAAATCAGAAGGTGATGGTATTTACGATTACGGTAGAGCATTCCTCGCTCCGGATGATGTAACTATTGACCTCGGTATTAGGCCTAACGTAACTGCAGACCGTTTGCCTGCCGGATGTATCGCTATTGATAACGGCGTTAGGATGTCTGATGTTACTTCTTGGCAAGATATGGTAACTGCTGTTGACATTCAACAAGCTTCTACTTATGCCCTATATTTCTACTGGGTTAATGACGGTGTTGCTAATCAATCAGCTCCTCTTACCGTAGATAGCATCTCTATCACTGCAATGACTTGCTATACTCCAAAAGTAACTTCTGTTGTTGAAGATGTTAAAGCTATATTTACTGTGTCGGGTGTAAATGAAAATGCAAATATCATCTATACCGTTTATAAAGCCGATGATAGAAGTGTAATAGCTAACGACACTATCAGCGATAGAGAATTCGTTGTTAACGGGCTTACTTCCGTAACCTCATATATTCTTGAATGCTATGCCGATTGCGGTGGCGGAGACCTCTCTTTCACTACTACCGTTAATTTCAAAACTCGTAAAGCCGCTACTCATATCCCTTATGTGACAGGCTTTGAAGATAACACCGATAATGGCATGTGGCTCTTTGTTACCGATAA
The DNA here is from genome assembly GCA_051870785.1 of Candidatus Aphodosoma sp. Classification (GTDB taxonomy): domain Bacteria; phylum Bacteroidota; class Bacteroidia; order Bacteroidales; family Paludibacteraceae; genus Aphodosoma. Next base: position 107,032 of record JBJECF010000008.1, on the reverse strand, counting down.
TAATGACGTTAATAACAACACATTCAAAATCGGTAGTGCAGCACGTGGTGTTCATGCAGGCAATAACGGTCTTTATGTAGGTAATAGTACTAATGACTACGGATATACAACAAAATGGGGTAAAACTACTTACGCTTACCGACCTATCCGTCTTGAAGCCGGTCAATATTACTACTCTTATCATTGGGCTGCCACTTCGGCTTCCGGACTCACCGACTTCGGCCGTGTATTCCTTATCCCTGATACTGTTGTGCTCGACGTCAACCGCGTTTATCTCTCTAAAAATGCCAATACAATCCATCCTGAAGTAATCCCTATGGATGGCGACAATCTTACTACTGTTGCCGGATGGAAGTCTAATGAGGGATATTTCGTCATCGAAAATGCAGGCGTTTACAATATCGTTACTCAATGGACTAACCGTCAATTCTATAATGATAATGGTACTTCTTATGTCTACGATTCCGGCTATCCTCTCGCTTTCGATGACCTTACTATCGATACTCTTTCATGCGTATTGCCTCTCGGTGCTACCGTGATTAATGTAGAGAATAATTTTGCCGAAATCAACCTTAATAACGAAGAAGGTCGTACTATCGAATTAAGCTTGTCTACAAATGATAATGTTGCTAATGCAACAGTGCTCGACACTGTGACAAGCAATACTTATACAATTAACAACCTTAGCGCAACTACAAATTATACTTTATTCATGCGTACAATATGTAGTACTACTGAGGTATCCCCTTATACTTCGTTATCATTCCGTACTTATTGCTCTGATATCATTAGTGTAACAGCAACAAATCCTTATATCGAAAGCTTTGAAAATCTTGCTGGAGATGGAGTTTCTGCAGAGCAAAATTGCTGGACCGAGGATAAAGGTGCTCATACTAATGGATGGAAAATCCATGATAGAGACTCTTATACAGGTACATACACTCCTGAAGCTTATTCCGGAAACAATTTCATGTTCCTTATGCGTACTCTCTCTTCTCAAATTTCACGCCCTATACGCCTTGAAAGCGGTAAGAAATACGAGATATCTTCCATGGTTCGTATGGATGTTAAGACGACATATGATGCTGATGGCGTAGTATACGAATACTTTATGATCAAAGGAAACGAACGTACTGTTATTGCCCAATATATCGTAAATTCAGGCGATTATATCAAAGCAATAAAAGAGTTCCAAGTTCCTACATCCGGCATCTATAATATCGGAGTGAAAGCTACTGTTGGAGCACAAACCGAATGGTTCATCGTGGATAACCTTATGATAGAGGAAATAAATGTTTCTCGCCCTGCAAACCTCGTAGTTACTAATATCACTTCAAATAGCGCCGATATTTCTTGGAATTCCGTAACCGATGCCGATGAATATCAAGTAAAAGTCTACAACAGTAAGTACGGAGTAGTATTCAATACTATTACTAGCAATACAAGTGCAGTGGCTTCTTCATTGAAACCAAATACCTTATATAATGTTGATTTACGTGCTATCGATAACACCGTTAGCAACGATACATCTACTTGGGTGAATACTTCTTTCCGCACTATTTGTGGCGCAAGTGAATTCCCTTATGTAGAAGATTTCAACGATTATGTAAGAAACAATGCTACCCCTGTATGCTGGATTACCGATGGTTCTTCAAACAACTTGTCAAGCAATTGGCATATCGGTTACGGCCTTACAGCTAATGACGGCAATAGCCTTGTGATGTCGAATAACGTAATCGGCACTGCACAAGTGATGTCTCCTGAATTTGCTACAGGTAATGAAAATTATCTCGTTAAATTCAGATATAGCCAAGATATGCCGGCTCGTGATTCTCTTTACTTCCGTGTATATGAGGTGCTCACCGATGGTACTTACAGCTTGCTCCAACAAGAGGTTCTCGACGTGAAGAGTGCTACCCTTGTTGATAAATATGTTGTTGTTAACCATCCTAACAAGAATATTCGTTTCGCATTCACCGCTGTTATACAGGTTAATAAAGTAAGTACTATCTATATCGATGATATCAATGTAAACTGCTATTCCGGCGAAGTGTTGCGTACAGCAACAGTTTGCCGTGGCGACAGATATGTAGGTAATGGTTTCGTTGTAGAAGCCGACAAGACTTCTAATCCTTCTGTAAACCTTATTGAAATGGAGAAAATTATAACAGGTGTCCAAGGCGATTGTGACAGCATTATCAAACTTCAATTGACAGTACAAGATGCTCCTGTTATCCATATTAATGACACTATCTGTAAAGACGATGTTTATAGCAAATACGGTTTTAATAATCTCATCAACCGTGGAGATTATAGCATTGTACATTACGCTACTAATGGCGGTTGTGATACTACTATCATGCTTCACCTTGAAGTACTCAACTTGCAAACTACCCTTACTGAAACTATCTGTGAAGGCGGTAGTTATAATTTCGCGGGACAAACCCTTACTGCTTCAGGTGTTTATACCGACACGTTAGTAGGTACAAGAGGTTGTGACTCCGTAGTTACTTTGTATCTCTACGTAATACCACGCGAGCAACACTATCAAGCATATATTTGCGAGGGCGGTACTTACACTTGGAATGATGTTACCTATCGCACTGCCGGTACTTATACCGTAAACTTTACTAACTCACTCGGTTGTGACTCAATAGAGATTCTCGATTTGAAGGTTATCCCTTCCGTTACTCGTGTGGAGATGACTATGTGTGAGGGTCAATCTTACGACTTCTACGGTACAACCGTCACTACCACCGGAGAGTACACTCATACAATAGTAAACAGCCTTGATTGCGACTCTACTATCATCCTTGAAATGACGGTTACTCCTGCCCCTATCGGCAGATTCAACGATTATGTTTGTGAAGGCATTAATTACGAATCTTATGGATTCTCTATCGACATCATCACTCAAGATACCGTTGTCTCTCGTAGAGTTAATAATATCAACGGCTGTGACTCTATAGTAGAGGTATCGATAGAATTTATCCCTACCGTTGTAGTTGATATCAACGCAACGATAAATAGTGGAGAGGTTTATGAAATCGGAGGTAACACACTTACCGAGGCCGGAGAATATACGTATACTTTCCCGTCTTCTATAGGTTGCGACTCTATAGTTAATCTCACTCTCAATGTAGTTACCGATGTAGATAACGCTTATGCATTGCCTATTGTCGTGGCACCAAACCCTGTTGTTGGCGGACAGAGCACCTTCGTGAACCGTGATTGGAGCATCGAAGAGCAAAACGGTATGCGCGTGGAAGTTCTTAACTCCGTAGGTCAAGTAGTAGATGTATTTACCCCTACTGCATTCCCTATCGAAGTGAGTGGAATGTACACCAGCGGAGTTTACTACATCCGTGTAACTTCCGGCATCGGTGATATTTACCTCGGTCGCCTTATCGTAAAATAAAACTTCCGACAGCTTGAAGTTGCCTATTGACAACTCAATGCTTTGGATATAAAATAGCAGGAGACTACTTTACAATTCAGTAGAGTAGTCTCCTCTTTTTTTGCATCTAATACATCGCATTCCATATTCCGACAGTAATAAGAATATTTTAATACGAATATCTGAACCCCTCCACAATATATATTCCGACAGTAGTGCCTGAATTTTAATTCGTAGCATGTTTTTTAGGACCCCATCTATTGATATAACAAAAAATGTATATACACTTTGTGTTATATCAACTTGTGTAATTAAATATTTTGTACTATGGGCTATTTTATTAAAGCCATTATATAAATTTGGCAACTTAATGTTTTCGAGTTTTAGAACGCTAAGATTAATCGTAAAACAACAGAAATCCGTCGTCTATATCCGATAAATACCACTAAATTCCATCGTCTATAAACGATAAAAACCACCACAATCTATCGGCTATATCCGATGGATTTTGGTGGTGATGGAATTGTGATAGTATGTTTTTCTTTGCTTTTTGGAGTGTTTTTTTGTAGTGTAAAAATATAACTAAATCAAAGACTTAATTAATTTTGACCCCCGAGTTGGCGCGATTTCAATCCCCGAGTTGGCGCGAAAATTATAATCCGATAATGCTCTTGAAAAGGTTTATTATATGGCGTGTTTGAGTGTCTTGTACTCTTTTGTTATATACTTGTTCATCCGGCATATGAACTTCAACAGCGGAATCTTCAGGAATTTCATATAATATTTTATCCTCCATAGAAATAGCTTCGCAGGATGTAATACTTTTGCTTGTAAACAGTTTTTGTTGTAGATTAGCGAGTATATTAATAGATTTGCGTTTTTCTTGGCGCAATTTTATAATCTGCCGGTATTGAGGAAGTTCTCTTTCGCATTGACCTAATAAGTCTTCGAGGATATATTGCATATCGGGGTTTGATACGGCATATATTTCTTTTGCAATATCAAGAGATTGCTTGTTTAAAGTGGCGATGATGGCATCGTTGAGCTCCATTACAAGGCGTTTGACTTTTTGGCAGAGCCTTGATGTGCGGGTACGTAATGTGCCGTGCGATATTTTCAATATATTTGCAACGTCTTTATCGTTGAGTTCCGAATCAGGCCAGGTGTAAAATCCCATAAAATGCTTATAGGCATTTCTAAAAAAGAGGTATCGGTCTTCACACGACTCGTGCTGGTTGAACCAAGCGATAGAAAAACCTATGTGCATCAAGGTGATATATATCGATCCCGCTTTATTGTACGATGTTAGTTGTTTGCGATATTCTGCTAACGCATCTCGCATTTCTACAAGTATTTTATTCTCTTCGAGCAGAAAGTTGCGGAACGTTTTTTGTAACCACGTCGGGGTGGCTTTCTCATCTCTTATTTGAGTAAGATAGTATCCTTTGATATCTTGTTCTACGTATTTAGGTTTTGCCTCGTAGAGGTAGATGTAGAAGTCGGTAAGGTAATCGTCAAAAGTCTTTACTGCCGACAATTCCGAATCGGAAAAGAATACCTGCCGATAGCAGCTTTCGAGTAAACCACGATATGTTACCATCAGCAAGTTATAGATTTTTTCTTTCATAATTCATCATTATGTTTTTGCCATAAAAAGCTTTATTCATAAAATAATCATTCGTCAAAGTTAATGATATTATTTGACTGCGCAAATTTATTTAATAAAGACGATTTAAAAATATTATACAAAAAGCACCTTAATAAGTAGATTATCAAGGTGCGTATGATCAGAGGTAATTATTTGGTGTTATTATCCTCTTCGTCATTGAAATAGTTGCTTTCGCAGGCTATTTGATTTTTTGCGATACAAGCATCTTCGTAACTTAAATTAGCAAAAATCTTTGCGTGTTTTGAAAAGAAACGAGAGCGACTTCTGCGTTCTTTTGCAAACATTTGTTTTGTACCTTCGTCGTCTTGCTCAAAATTCAATGCGTTAGAAATATTTATTTGCATAGCTACTTGTATAGCATCTTGATTTGCACCGATATAAGTAAAGAGCCAGCCTTGCTTTTTGAGCGACTCTATAAGGGTGGAAATTGATTTTGCATTATACTCTACACTTGAATTTTCTTCGCCGTCGGTGATTATAGTCACCAGCACGCTATCGTCGGGAGTAACTGTTTTTATTAAGCTGTTTATGCCAAAACCGATAGCATCATAGAGCGGAGTGCCACCACAAGGGTTATACTCATCAGGGTGCAAATCATGCACTTCGTCTATCGACACTTTATCTCTTAAGAGTCGAAGATTATTTGTATCGAAGGGCAAAATAGTAACGTACTGTTTTTGCTCGGGATACTTTTGTTGAGCACTTCTTATCGTTTGTAGAGTCTCGTTAAGTCCGTTTAAAGCTTGACGCTCAATACAGCACATACTTCCGCTTTCATCCAAGATAATCAAATTATAAATTTTAGATTCTTTGTTGGTTGTGTTCATAATCAAATATTTTAAATTGTTTAACTTGTTGTTTTGATTATAAGTAGGGAAAAAACGGAGGTTGTTACACCGAAGGGAAAATTTTTTTATTTTTTTGGGGTATTAATGAGCTTCGAGCCAATTTGAGCCAATTCCTATATCCACTTTGAGCGGAACGGAGAGGGAAAATGCCGACTCCATCTCTTCGCGTACTATGGTAGTAAGGTGTTCTACTTCGGCTTCAGGCACGTTGAAATTCAGCTCGTCGTGTACTTGTAAAATCATCTCGGCACGGAGGTTTTCTCTCTTCATTCGTTGGTCTATCTTTACCATGGCGAGTTTAATGATGTCGGCGGCGGAACCTTGGATAGGAGCATTGACGGCATTGCGCTCGGCATAGCTACGTACATTGGCATTGCGTGAGTTTATGTCAGGCAGATAACGGCGACGATGCATGATAGTCTCTACAAATCCATTTTCACGAGCCTGCTCTATACTATTCTCTATATATCTCTTTACCCCCGGGAAGTTGGCAAAATAGTCTTCTATGAGATTTTTTGCTTCGGTACGAGAAACTCCGAGTCGCTCGGCAAGCCCGAATGGCGATACGCCATAGATGATGCCGAAATTGGCTGTCTTTGCATTGCGGCGCATGGCGGAAGTAACCTCATTAATAGGAACTTTATATATTTTAGCGGCAGTAGCTGCGTGAATATCGTTGTCGTTGGCAAAAGCTTCTATCAAGTTGGCATCTTGTGAAAGGTGTGCCATGATGCGAAGCTCTACTTGTGAATAGTCGGCAGAGAGGAATTTATACCCATCTGATGCCACAAAGGCACGGCGTATTTCTTTACCCTCTTCGTTTCGTATCGGTATATTCTGGAGGTTTGGATTGGAAGATGAGAGACGACCCGTAGCCGTTACGGTCTGGTTAAAAGATGTATGTATCCTACCCGTTTTCGGATCTATCAGTTTAGGTAGTGCATCGATGTAGGTACTTAATAATTTTTTTAGCCCTCTGAATTCCAATATCTCCTCTACGATGGGATGTTTGTATTTGAGCGATTCAAGGGTCTCTTCGTCGGTAACGTATTGTCCGCGTTTGGTTTTCTTTGGATTATCGCTTATCGAAAGTACTTCGAAAAGTAATTTGCCCACTTGTGCCGGAGATGATACATTGATGGCAAAACCAGCTTGACGGCGGATGTTGTTTTCTATTTCAACCATTTGTTGCGTAAGGATTTGGGATGATTGTGCAAGAGAGAAATCATCTACCAATACTCCCGTCATCTCCATCTGTGCAAGTACGTAGATAAGTGGCATCTCTATATCGTAGCATAGCGTATGTAGCTGTAATTCTTCTATTTGAGGTTTTAATACATTGCATAGTTGTAATGTAATATCGGCATCTTCGGCAGCATAATCTACAATCTTATCAACATTTACCTGCCGCATATTGAGTTGATTTTTGCCTTTCTCACCTATAAGTTCCTCGATATGTATAGTTTTGTAACCTAGCAATGTTTCTGCTAAGAAATCCATATTATGATACATCTCTGGTTGAATGAGGTAGTGTGCCGTCATAGAGTCGAAAAGCGGACCTTGTACCTCGATGCCGTATTTGGCAAGCATCATGATGTCGAATTTAGCATTGTGTCCGCACTTCTCTATCTTTTTGTTTTCTAATGCTTCTTTAAAATAGGAGAGAATATTTTTCGCGTCATTTGCATTTGGGGGCAGTGGTATGTAAAAGGCATGATGAGGTGTGATTGCAAAAGAGATACCCACTATTTCGGCTGTGTGTACGTCGACTCCGGTAGTTTCCGTATCAAAGGCAAAAGATGTTGAACGAGATAAATCAGCTGCAAGTGTTTCGTATTGTGCGGTAGTACATATTTTTTCGTATGTGTGTTCTACACAATTAACATCCTTAAAAGGTTTTTGATCCGGTTGTATGTCGCCATTCATGGCAGTGGCGGTTTGCGTTGGAAATGTAGCTTTGTTGCCGGTTGATATGGGTTCATTCATATCTTCTCCGAAAAGGGTAGGGGATGCATTGTTAGTGGAATGAATATCTCCTATGATTACTCCATCGGCAGCCAATTTCTTTAAGAAGTAGTTGAATTCCATTTCCTTATAGATATTTACCAATTTCGGATAATCGGGGTTCTTTAATGCCGAAGCCTCTTCATCAAAAGTTACCGGTACATCCGTACGTATTGTAGCCAAATATTTCGAAAGCCGTATTTGCTCTATATTGTTCTGTATTTTATCTTTTAAGGCGGACTTTTTCATGCTTTCTATATTGACTATCAGGTTTTCTACAGAGCCATATTCTGTGAGTAATTTTACGGCGGTTTTCTCCCCTACTCCCGGGCATCCAGGAATGTTGTCGGAGGCATCACCCATAAGCCCCAGTAAATCAACAACCTGACTTGTTGATGTAAGCCCCCACTTCTCGAGCACTTCATCAATGCCAAGAATATCGTATCCGCCGGAGCCGTAACGCGGTTTGAAAATCTTTATTTTATCCGTAACCAATTGGCCGTAATCTTTATCCGGCGTAAGCATATATACTTCGAAGCCTTTCTCTGCAGCGCGATTAGCCAGCGTGCCTATGACGTCATCCGCCTCAAAGCCGTCGACCTCTACGATAGGGATTTTCATTGCAGATACTATCTCTTTTATTATCGGTACGGAAGTGTGAATATCTTCAGGTGCGGCATCGCGATTTGCTTTATATTCCGGAAATTCTATATGGCGAAAAGTGGGAGTGGAAGGGTCGAACGCCACAGCTATATGCGTCAACTCTTCGTGAGATAACACGTCGTTGAGAATATTTACGAAACCAAAAACGGCGGAAGTGTTAAACTGCTTGGAATTAATTCGTGGAGAACGCAATAAAGCATAGTATGCACGGTATATTATTGAGTAGGCATCTACCAAAAATAGTTTTTTCATAACATTATAAAAATATATTATTTAAACTACAAAGATACAAAAAATAAACGTATGATATGGATTCGAACAACAAATTAAAAGCAATACGTATTAAATATCATATTCTACATTGATTATCAATGATAAATACTCGTAATAAATTGAAAGTCGTTGCAGAAAAATAAGCGGTATTATAAAAAAAAGTTGTACCTTTGCAGACCAAAATAAGAAAAAAGTAAAACATTAAATTAAAGCAACAGAATTTTTGTTATGGCATTTACTAACAATGTGATGATAGTTCGCCACGGATTGTTGGCAAAGCTGGTAAAACTCTGGAAAGAGGAGAGCCTTGTTGAGGAAATCGATCATTTACCTATTAAATTAACTCCCCGTCAATCAAAAGTAAGAGGTCGTTGTTGTGTTCATAAAGAGCGCGCAGTGTGGAAATATAAGATGTTCCCGCTATTAGGATATGATATGACCGATGAAACAGACGAATTAACGCCTCTTTCTCACTATGCAAAGGGCGCGTTGGAAAGAACCGAACGCACTAAGAAAAACATTATGTGCGTAATGGATGAGGCTTGCTCCAGCTGTGTTCAGGTTAACTACGAAATTTCTAACCTTTGTCGCGGTTGTGTGGCTCGTAGCTGTTATATGAACTGCCCGAAAAATGCTATCAATTTCAAGTCAAACGGTCAAGCTGAGATTAATCACGACCTTTGCGTTTCTTGTGGTATTTGCCATCAAAGTTGCCCTTATCACGCTATTATCTATGTGCCGATTCCTTGTGAAGAGGTTTGCCCTGTAAAGGCTATCTCTAAAGATGAATATGGCGTTGAGCATATAGACGAAACGAAATGTATCTACTGCGGGAAATGTATTAACGCTTGTCCGTTCGGTGCAATTTTCGAGATTTCTCAAGTGTTTGACGTGCTTCAAAATATTAAGAATCCGAACCAAAAGATGGTTGCCATAGTAGCTCCTGCTATCCTCTCTCAATTCAATACTACTTTGGATAACCTATATGGTGCCCTTAAAGAGGTAGGCTTTGACGAGGTGATGGAAGTAGCCCTCGGTGCTGATGAAACTTCACGCCGTGAAGGTGCCGAACTTTTGGAAAAACTCGAAGAGGGTCAACCTTTTATGACTACTTCTTGCTGCCCTTCTTACATCCAACTCGTGAGAAAACATGTGCCGGAAATAGAGAAATACGTTTCTTCTACTCGTTCTCCGATGTATTATGCCGCAGAGATTGCTAAAAACAGATTCCCTGATGCTAAAGTGGTATTTATTGGCCCATGTATTGCAAAGCGTAAAGAGGCTGAATACACCGATACGGTAGATTATGTGATGACTTTCGAAGAGCTCGGTTCTATTTTCGATGGTCTTGATATCAAACTCGACCAAGTTACCCCTTGGCATATCGATGAAGAGGCTTATGTAGAAAGCCATGGCTACGGACAAACAGGTGGTGTAAGTAATGCTGTGAAAGTGCTTTACAATCGCCAAGATATCAACGCAATGCTACTTAGCAATTTGAATAAGAAGAATATCGCATTGTTGAGAGGATTTGCTAAAACCGGGAAATGTCCGAGTCAGTTTATCGAGGTTATGGCTTGTGAAGGCGGTTGTGTAACGGGGCCTTGCACTCATATCGACAAAGCCACAGCACAACGTGTTTACAATAAAGAATTGGCTAAAATGGCTGAAGAGCGGAAACAACGCCCTCAGAAATAATATAGATAGCGGCTTTTGCCGCTATTTTTGATATAAGGCTGTCGGTATAATTGCGATTTGTATCTGTGATGAAAATCTGACCGAAATCATCGGAGGAGACAACTTTAATGATATTTTCAACGCGCGACGAATCAAGGCGATCGAAAATATCGTCGAGGAGTAGAATAGGATTTACCCCCGTTGCTTTTTTTAGGTAGATATATTGTGCCAGTTTCATTGCTACGATATAACTCTTATTCTGCCCTTGCGAACCTGTTCGTTTTATAGGGTACCCGTCGAGGAGCATTTGCAAATCGTCTTTATGCGAGCCGCGAGTGGTATATCCGATGGCGAAATCTCTGTTCCTGCACTCTTCAAGGAGTGGTTTTAGATTACCTTGCTCGTTATGAGAGGTGTAGTTGAGCCCTACCTCCTCCCGTCCGCCGGAAATTCTATAATAGAAATCCTTAAAAAGAGGTGTGAATTCATCAACGAACTCACATCTCTTTTTGTATATATAGTCAGCTTCGTGAGCCATCTGTACCTCGTAAATGTCGAGCATCTCGGCTTCGGGCATTATGTCGGCTTTGAGAAGCGCATTCCTGCTCTGTAATGCTTGGTTATAGTGCATCACGGCATGCATATAGTCTTTATCATATTGCGAGATAACCATATCCATAAATCTTCGCCTTTCGTCACTGCCATCCTCAATAAGGTAGTTATCGTCTGGAGAAACGAGTACCGCGGGTATGAGTCCGATATGGTCCGAGAGCCTGCCATACTCCTTCTTATTCCTCTTAAACTGCTTTTTTGTGCGACGTTTTACAGCTGCCAATATCGACTCTTCTTGTGTATTACGTATATAGTCGCCCTGAAGCATAAAAAACTCACTCTCGTGATTAATTAATTGAGAGTCAATAGTAGAGAGATGACTCTTCGTGAAAGAGAGGTAATAGATAGCATCGAGTAAATTGGTTTTACCCATGCCGTTTGCTCCGAGAAAACAGTTGAACTTTTCGGAGAATTTTAAGTCGCATTCACGAATATTTCTGTAATTAATACACGATAAATGAGTAAGATACATGATGTTATTGTTTTATTGAATTTAATAAATCAATGGTTTCGTCCGCCAAATTTGTCTTACGCTCGATATGGTTAATGCACTCTTGTACGAATTGGTTTTTCTCGAATGAGCCTCGTACTTTTTCGAAGTCCATGCTTTTTACTTCGTCATCGCCATCCACACCGAAGCCTGTTTTGGCATTTAAGTTGAACTCTTTACGGGCATCATTATAAAGCATTTTATCGAGAGTAGTAACGGCATTAATCCATTCGTTTACAATGTTTTTAATGTCGTCAACGGTGATGTTCTCAATGCTTTTACCTATATGTTCGAGCATCTTGTCATAAGCCCACGTCCATTCGTAGTCGTAATATTTTTCGTGGATATTGGTAAATTGAAGGTATAGTTCGTCTGCGGTATATTTGTCTGCTTTTATACTGACAATCATATCATTGATAACCGATTTCGGAGCGATTAGTCCGCTTAAATCCACCCATTCCCCGTTGCCAATGTTAGATGTAGGCAACAGGCGTGTGCGTAATTCTCCGACGGAAGATATTGGTGCTTTACCTATTCGGGAGATTACGGAGTTGCCGATGAATTTCATTATAGCAGTGCGGTATAAGTCAATGCCTTTCTCAAGGTTTGAAGCCTTGATATAGCAGTTTTGATAGGCATAAATCTCGTTGTTTGCACCGGCGAGATTACGTATATCTTTCAGTACTTCGATGCCGGCATACATCTTTTGTATCGTGTATGGGCTTAGCAGGTTGAAATTGATAGCATCGAGGCGAACGGGGTCGTGTCGGTTGTCGCGTTTCGGCCACTTTTGAGCGTCGCGAACGGTACCAACACTACGTAGGTTGACAGCCGGTACGAGGTAACTCTCTGTGGCATTCTCTATTAGATAAGAGAATGGAAGAGCACTGGTGTCGGAGTGCTTGGTGTGGCGTCCCATGACGAGGGTGAATGCCCCTATACGTGCCGGCCAAAGTAGGTATGAGTCGCTTGTAGTCTTACTGCCTCGCTCTACCATACCTTGGTGTATCGGTCCTAACTTATACATGTGGTTGCTCTGGTTTGAACCCGATCCCGCATTCAAGAAGGAGAACATACCTGCAATGAGCAAACTCGATTTATGGTGTGATACCGTATATGGTCCTGCAAAAATGGATGTCGCTTCTCCATGAAACCCTTGGCAGTTGGCAAAAAAGAGTGAATCGAGAGCGGAGTAGTGCTTGCCCATAATGGTGCCTTGTCCTACAAAACAACAACTGACAAGAGTGGAGTCGGAGATGTCTACCCCGGAACAGAGGATGAAGTCGTTGCATTTAACTCCCGACCCTATATGCACGGGCGCGTGTTTATTTGAGTTGATAGAGCCGTTATTGAGCTTGGACACTCCTCCAAGGGTGGTATATTCGCCTATACGCACATTCTTTATAGTGCCACAATTTACGATTTTTACATTGTTGCCTATATACCCCGTAGTGCTTTTCTGCTTTTCGGCATAGGTAGTTATCATCTGCTCCAGTTTTTCAACAAGTTCGGTGTCGTGGCGGTACATGGTAAGGATATATGCCAGCGGAGCACAAAGATAATCGTAAATAGGAATTTCACGCCCTCCGGTTTCGTTCATTACAGGTACGCGAACACCGTTACCGAACGTAGATTCGCCGTCAACTACTATAAGGTTCGTATTCTCTATAAATACATTATTGCCTATGTTGTAGTTGGCTATATAATTATGGATGGAATGTATGTAACAATTATCGCCCACAGATACGTTATGCAGTCGCGCTTCGTAAATTCCTGAATGCACCGTAAAACCACCTGCTTGGGCAAATACATTGTTGAAAGTACCGAGCTTTATATTGCCGGAGAATTCTACTTTCTTTATATAGTTAGCAGAGAAATTCTCCGTTACGTGAATATTATCCCAATTGTCGGCACTACATCCATTGTTGATTAAAATGTTTTTTTCTTGTTCCGTTAAAAGTCTGTACATTGTTTTTAATAGAGTATTGGTTTATACATTAAAGCTCTTATTGTAAGATAGTTAATATTTTTATTTTAACTTATCAATAATTGTTTCGATGGACAATAGTTCCTGCTCGCCTGTTTCCATATTCTTCAGCATAAGGGCATTGGCAGCGATTTCCGTTTCTCCGGCTATAGCCACGAATGGGATATTACATGCGTTTGCGTACGACATCTGTTTCTTGAATTTGGTTATTTCAGGATAAATTTCTGCGGCAATACCGGCGCGTCGCAGAGTACGTACTTTTTTGCGGCAGAAATCTTGCCCCTCTTTGTCGAAATAGGCAAGAAGTATTTTGGTGCCTTGGGTTGCATCTTTTGGGAATTTATCGAGCATTGTGAGTACATCGTAGATGCGGTCGGCCCCGAAAGAGAAGCCTACGCCTGATACTCCGGGCAGACCGAAAATTCCGGTCAGGTTATCGTATCTTCCTCCGCCGGAAATAGAGCCCATTTCCACACCGAGAGCTTTTACTTCGAGTATTGCTCCTGTATAATAGTTCAATCCGCGAGCCAATGTAAGATCGAGTTCTACTTTGCATTTGATATCGCTATCCGCGAGATAACCGAATACTTCTTCGAGTTCGGCAATACCTTTTTGTGCAACCTCACTATCTTTAAGCACCTCTTTTAGAATGTCAATTTTCTCTGTGTTGGAGCCTTGTAGCAGTAATATTGGTTGCAACTTCTCAATGGCTTCAGAAGATAGACCTTTGTCGGCAAGTTCTTTATTTACGTTGTCAAGGCCTATTTTATCGAGTTTGTCGATAGCCACTGTGATATCTATTATCTTATCGGCGGCACCTACCCATTCGGCAAGGCCGGCAAGAATTTTACGATTGTTGATTTTTACTACCACATCGATGCCGAATTTAGCAAAGGCTTGGTCGATCATCTCTACACATTCCGCTTCGTAGATTAGAGAATCGGAGCCTACGATGTCGGCATCGCATTGGAAGAATTCGCGATAACGCCCTTTTTGAGGACGGTCGGCTCTCCATACCGGTTGTATTTGAAAGCGTTTGAAAGGAAAAGTAATTTCATCGCGGTGCTGAACAACATATCGAGCAAATGGCACGGTTAGGTCGTATCTCAAACCTTTCTCACTCACCATGTTAGTAAGTCGAATGCTATTGCGCGACAGTAGTTCTTCGTCTTTTAATTTGGCAGCCCAGTCGCCGGAATTGAGTACTTTAAAAAGGAGCTTGTCCCCTTCTTCTCCGTATTTACCCATCAGTGTAGAGAGGTTTTCAAGCGATGGTGTCTCTATTTGTTTGAAACCGTAATTGTAAAATACCGAACGTATTGTGTCGAAAATATAGTTGCGTTTCGCCATTTCGGCAGGCGAAAAATCACGAGTACCTTTTGGTATGGAAGGCTTTGTCATATGTAGTTATATTAAAGTTATTCTGTTATAAATTTTTATTCTTTGCCGAACACATCGTTATAAATGATGTCGGTTGCACCGATATGTGATAGTACATATTTTTTTGCGGCGGTAGCGGCGGTATCCGGGTTGTCGAAATAATCATCCAAAGCTTTTTCACACTCCATCTTGGTATTTATAGGGGTGGCGGCATGGCAAGCGATGAGTTCTATTATCTCGTTGAATTTATGGAAATTAGGACCGAAAACTACCGGCATTCCCCATACTGCTGCTTCGAGGGTGTTGTGTACTGCTACTCCGAAACCGCCTCCAACATAAGCCACTTTACCATAGCTATAGATGCTTGATAATAGTCCTATAGTGTTTATAATAAGGCATTTGGCACCTACTACACTTGTTTCGTCAGTCTCTGTATACAGAGCGTATTTGCATTTTAAGCGGTTTGTGAGCATACTTATTCGAGCCGGCTCTACATGGTGAGGAGCAATAACGGCTTTTCTGCCTTCAGGTAGATTGTTGATATAATCGATAAGGATATTCTCGTCCGGCTCCCAAGAACTGCCTACAACGAGTAGCTCGTTATTTTTTGCAAAAGCATCGAGTATCGGCAATTTTTTTGCTTGCGCGGCAATGTCTGCTACTCGGTCGAAGCGGGTGTCTCCTACTACTTTTGTGTTGTTGATGTCTATAATATGGAGTAGCTCTTCAGATTTGTTGTTTTGCAGATACAGGCATTTGAAAGCCATCAGTGCACGACGGAATATTTCGCCATACCAAGCAAAGAACACCTGTTTTTCACGGAAAATGGCAGAGATAATATACGTTTCTATCCCTTTATTTCTTAATGTGGTAAGGTAATTTATCCAAAATTCGTATTTAACGAAGAACACTTTTTTTGGATTTACTGCTTCGATAAATGCCGTAGCGTTGCTTGGTGTGTCTAAAGGCAGGTATGTAACTACATCTACGCCTTTATAGTTTTTGCGTACTTCGTATCCGGATGGAGAGAAGAATGTGAGTAAAATTTTGTATTCGGGATGGTTTTTTCGTATTCTTTCGATGAGCGGACGTCCTTGTTCAAATTCACCGAGAGATGCTGCATGTATCCATATTACCTCTTCGTTTTTTAAAGGAGCCACTTTATCAAACGCCTCTTTCCATCCATTGCTCATGGATTTCGCTTTGAAGTTGAAAAGAGAGGCAAAATTAATGGCTATTTTGTACAGCCATAAAGCAAAGTTATATAGATTTTTCATTTCGTTTGTGGTTAGTATAATATTACATATGGATAGACAATACTACCCTATATAAATTACAAAGGTACAATTTTTTTTGGAAAACATGGGTAAAGTATGGAGTAAAACCATAAAAAAAAACTGCACTTCCAAGTTTCAAATCAACTTCATGTGCAGTTTCGTTCATATGAAAAATTCTAATTGTATTAAAATTATTATCAACAAAAAAAGTCGTTATCATCATCGACAACAACTTCTCTTGTACCCGAAGCGGGACTTGAACCCGCACAGCCGCAATGGCCAAAGGATTTTAAGTCCTTCGTGTCTACCATTCCACCATCCGGGCATAAATGTTTTTGTGTATTCGAGCGAAAAACGGGACTCGAACCCGCGACCCCAACCTTGGCAAGGTTGTGCTCTACCAACTGAGCTATTTTCGCATTTTGTAGACAGAATGTGTTATCCTTTTTTGCAGATGCAAAGTTATGCATTTTTATTTATTCTACAATGACTTTTATGAAAAAAAATATTGCTCACATTAATTGATTGTTATATAGTGTGTTACGTTAGATGAAGTGGTTTGTGACTATTTATTTTTCTTGTAAAGTCATTAATTTTTCGATTTTTTATATCGTAATTCAGAGGTGTAGTGATGTTTTTCTGCTCTTTTTGCTTGTTTATCGAGTTGCCTTCTCTTTTGAAACTTTTATTTCGAAATACATAATGTAGAAATAATAGGGTAGTGGTCGGAATACGGCACTTTAGCTACTCTTGAGGATAGCACTTTTATTGATTTATCTACCAGAATATGGTCGATAGGGAAGTGTGCAAATCCTTTATGATAAGTGTAGTAATATCCGAATTTAGCCCCTTTTACGTATGCATCGTTCAGTCCGTGAGAAATAATATTGTAAGAATACGACATAGGTACATCGTTGAAATCGCCGGCAACAATTACGGGGGTATTGCAGCTTTTTATCATTGCATGTATGCTTTCGGCTTGTTTTGCCCTGCTTGCCATTGAGCCTTTCATCCGGAAATAGAGGGCTTCTTTATCTTTTATATGTAGGTTGACCTGGTCGTTAGATAATTTGTAACTCTCTAAATGGTTGTTTATGAGCCTAATGGTTTTGCATCCGATGGTTACATCGCAGTAAGTACTTACGTTGTTTTTAGAGTCATATTCCAGCTTGTTCTTATTGCTTAGCGGATATTTGCTAAGTACGAGTATTCCATGCTCTTGGCGTTTAGTTTGGTTTTTATACCACACATGTTGGTAGGGGTAGCGCTTTGAGAAGTAGTTTTGAATTTCACGACTGTTGTATCTGCTGTCGGTGTGCCTTTTGAAATATCCGAATTCTTGTATGAAAACGATGTCGGGGTTTTCTTCAAAAATGAAATTTTTTATCTCTTCGAATCTTTTTCCATAATCTTCGAAAGTGGAGAACATCTCTACATTGTACGTCATCACTTTAATAAGACTTTCGCACTCCGTGTCGGCATCGGGTCTCGTGAAGTTGATAACGACGCTTTTTCGCCATAGCGGGAAGGAGATGAGCAGAAAAAAGAGTAATATAAATAAATAGCGGTAATGCTTTAATAGCGCCAGTATTACGATGACTACTATGGTAAATATCAATATCGGTAATATCATTATACCTAAAAATGCCGGTATAGCTATTATATCCGGGGGCGTAAAGGGAGCAAGTATCGTCAGCAGTAATAATACCAGAGTAACTACAAACAAGATGTTTGCCGATATTATTGAGAATGCAGATTTAGATTTTTGTTTTGTTTTTCGTTTATTCATTTTATTATCAATAACTTAAAAACTCAAGAGGTAAGCCTTCTTTATCAATAAATTATGATTTGAAAAGTGTCTCTTTTTCATCTTGAGTAAGACTGTCGTAACCGTATTTTTTTATTTTATCGAGTATTAGGTCGATTTTTTGTTGACGTTGTTTTGCTTCTACATTGTATTCGGCATCCGTCTTAATTGGTGATCCTTTTTGAAAATGGTATTGAGGGCGACGGGTGGAATTTTTTGTGCCGGAGGTGGATTTTTTACCGCTGAACAAAGCAATTATTTTGTCGACAAACACTACGAACGGCTTTAGAATATCTTTGCCTTTTGCATATGCAGCACCGTAAATGTAGCCGAAAAGGAAACCGCCAAGGTGTGCAATATCGCCACCCATATTATCACCGGTAAGGAGGTTGAAACATACGATACCTATAAAAATAAAGGCTATCCATTTCATCTTTATTTCTCCGATGAACATCAGTCGTAGGCTGTAGTTTGGCTTAATTGCCACCGCAGCCGTTAGTAAAGAGTAGCATGCTGCAGATGCTCCGAGAAGGTAGCAGTTGTATTGGAAGTAGCTATATGGTATCAGATTATATGTAAGGAGGTAGAGAACAGCACCACCTATTCCGCCGAAGAAATATACGCTCAAAGCTTGCTCTTCATTGATAAATTCTAATATGAATTTGCCGAAGAAGTAGAGCATAATCATATTTCCTAAAATATGACTGAAGTCTTGATGGAGAAACATATAGGTAATTAGCGTCCACGGTCTTCTAAGAAATAGTTGGAAGTCTGACGGCAATTCAAGCCAAACAGACCAATCCATACCTACGAATTTGCTTAATATGGCAAGAGCCAACTTCCATACCAAGAATATCCCTATATTGATGTATATCAATTTTGTGAATACACTACCTTGTTTGTATCCAGCTTTTAGTTTGTCTATTAAATCCATAATATTACCAACGAGAATAGAGATTGCCGAATTTTTTCCAGATTAAAATTAAGATGAGTCCGAAGAGCATTCCGCCCAGGTGAGCGTAATGGGCAATGGAGTCGAAAGAGAAGTTTGCTACACCGCATACAAGCTCTATGACGGTGTAAATAGCAACAAAGATGCGGGCAGGTATCATTATCGGTACAAAGATAATACCCATTTTGGCCTCGGGGAAGAGCCATGCAAAAGCGAGCAACACCCCGAATAATGCGCCGGAGGCTCCTATAGCCAGCATCGAATTGAGCATGCCACTCCTCAATTCCAATATATTGGAGAGGGTGATGTGTGTTATGCTTCCGTTGCCGATAAACATATGTTCGAACGGAACAAGAGCAGCACCATTGCCCTCTGCTATTGCAGTATCAAAGGCAGACATCAATGCGTGAGAGTCTATAAGCCAACTTAATTCTTGTGTTATAGATGCTCCTATACCGGTAAAAAGGTAGAAGAATAAGAATTTTTTGCCACCCCAAGCTTCCTCTACCGCAGTGCCGAACATAAACAGACCGAACATGTTGAAAAATAGGTGTGAAATACCATGAGGATCGTGCAAAAACATGTTCGTTATTAGCTGATACCAGTGAAATTTTTCGCTAATCCAGTAGTGTAATCCGAACATATCAGTGATGTTAATGTCGAATTTTGAGGGTATTATTACCTGTATTAGCCAACATAATACATTAATTATTATCAGATTTAAAGTAATCGGCGGTATTTTAAATTTCATATCTTTATTTTTCGATTTTATTTGTCAGTTATTTGTTGTTTTTATATAAAATCCTGATAGTGTTACTGTTACGACTTTTATCAGGTTTTTCATCCTCTTTGCAAAGGTACATTTTATTTTTGATATAATAAAGCGAAGAAGAGTAATCGTCGGGGCTTGCCAATAAAAAGTTATTAAAATGAAAAATTTTGCAATAAAGTCTTGTCTAATTAAAAATAATGCTATACCTTTGCGAAGAGAAAAGACCTTCATTTCTTGTAAATATTTATTTAACTGTTTTAATATCATAACTATGACAAAGACCGAATTAATCGCTGCTGTAGCTGAGCGCAGTGGCATTGCAAAAAAAGAGGCTCAAGAAGTTGTTAATAACTTGTTTGACATTCTCACTGAAAATCTTGTAAAAGAGGAGTCTACAGTAATTTTAGGTTTCGGTACTCTTGCAGTACAACACAAACCGGAGCGTCAAGGTATCAACCCTTCTAATCGTCAAAAAATTACTATACCTGCTCGTAAAGCCGTTAAGTTTAAAGCAAGTAAAGCTTTGTTGGAGAAATTATAATAGATATTTTTCCTTATATTAGCAAATAATAAAGTCCGTAAGTAATAAACCTACGGACTTTATTATTTATAAGGAAAAACGTTTTAGTATATCCATCGTATGTTGTCCACCCAGAAGGCGTTTCCTGGGCAACCATAGAATGCCGGGTAGCATCCTGCCGTTATCATCACTATTACGTGAGTAGGCGTTTCATCGGCATCAGCCCAGCCTATTTCCGTGATATTGGTCATCTTACCTTTTGAGTTTTTAGCTTTAAATACACCTCCATCAGGGAAGAGCCCCATATATTTTTTGAAGTATGGCTCATTACTGATGTCACCGTAGTTGATGTTTACTCTATAGTTATTTTTCCATTCCGGGATGCTTTCTGCAAATCTGTGGCGTGCAGTGCCAACTCTTTTGGCGTAGATTTTGCCGTTTTCTTCCCATCGTTTTTGAAGGAAGATGTACACTTCCGGTTCGTCGTGCCCCTCAATTTCAGATACTCCAAATCCCAGAGCTTTGGTTACTTTGCGTTCGGGGTTGACATTGGCTTTGATGTCGAGCATTAAGGCTTTCGGCTTGTCGGTAAACGGGATGCCCATATCGATATTGCCGTATGGGTCGTTGGCACTTTTTACGGGTTCGATTACTTGCCCTAAAAATAGTGTGCCGGCAATACATACTTGTATGTCTACCATACCGAGTACTCTGACGGTCTCTATGCGGGTGTCGAGACGGGCGCAAGTGCCGTTGCCACGTTTCTCGGGTTGTGTGGTGCAAGCCGCTTTTGCTATTCCTGCTACATTGGCATATGCATTACTTATGCCCCAAATGGTATTTGAATAGTCGTACGCAAAATTACCGTGCATAGTGTCGGTTGGAGCTAGTACATATAGCTGTTTGGTTTTGCCTCCCAAGAGTTTGCTCTCTTTTATGTAGCGTACTGTCCATTGTTCCATATCGCCGAACTTAAGAGGTACTATTCTTTCTTGGGCATAAATATGGATAGTTGTGATAATTAAATAAAAAAATAATAGTTGTTTTTTCATTGAAATGTTGTGTTGTAACACTTCTGCAACTGTCTGCAAAGAAATAATTTGTTAGGTAGTTAATTGGTTATTTTATTTTTCCCAGCCATCGAAGATGCTTTCGTCGTAATAATTATGTTCGTCGGCAGAGTGTAGCGGTGTCCATACTTGAGCAAAGAAAGGGTTGTCTTTTGCAATTTCGTCGTAATTCCAAGGCGAAGGTAAGCATTCCGGGCACCAATGGCCACCTAAAAGCACGAGTACCGGAGAGGCTTTAAAGCGGTGACCGAATTGGCATTCCCATTCAAGCGGGGTACGCCAATCTCCTTTTACCATCGTTTCGCTGATACATTTTCCACCGCGAAATTCAGCAGCCATGCGCATATCTTCTATCGTCCATTCCCCTCGAGGTTTGCTTTCGTCATATCCATGATTCAGAATGATGGCATTGTCGGAAGGGCGACTTAAATCGGCTTCTTTCCAAGGCTTTATATTATTGTATGCCTCCATAGAGCCGTAATAGGCATTGATGCGGTTTTTATTCTCGTTCTTTATCCAGTTTTGAGTACCCCATACATCCATATTGGCTATATGCTTCATTACCATTTTAATAATAGGAGCAGGAGCTATTCTGGCGAGTTTGTAATATTTAGGTAATTTCTCGCTCATCTGCTTGAAGTATTCATCTACGGGGATGTTTGCTCTGAAATGCAAGTAGTCTTCCAGTACTTGAGAGTCGGTATACCATTGACCGTGAAAATTTCGAAGTACAAACCATTTGGTGTCGAAGATTTTTTCCGGAGCGGGGCAATTTATGGATTTAAGTAATTTACATTCGAATTCGTAGTTTGTCAACCGATATTCCGGTCCTGACCCGATATTGTAGAATCTGCACCAGAAATCTTCGGGGAGGTCGAGTTTGCAGAGGTTTACCATTGCGCGGGCGGAATCTTCTACCGTTGCCCATTCGAGTACGCCACGCAGTGGCACGTGAAACATTATAGGGTCGATATTCTTGAGTATTTCGGGATAAAGGATGCCGGATTGGTGTAGAGATACCCAATGTTTAATACCACTCTCTACAATAGTGCGCTCGGCTACCGTTTTAGAAATGGCATAATGGTCGTAAACGGAGATGCAAATAGGGTCGCCAGTTCTGCCCCAATGTATTGGTTCGTTACGGTCGGACGTCTGCGCCACAGACCCTATATAGCATACTTTTATGTCCTCATTATTAGGCTGCGCCATAACGGCTTTTGCAACGTTTTCGGCAGCAAGGCGGTTTACTCGGCGTGTGCGGTTCGGGTAATAATCGGTTTGCGGAGATACAAGGCCACCTACGTGAAGCACGTAATCAGAGCCGGTAACCCCTTTTAATACATCCTCATATACGGTTAAATCGCCCCATACAATGTTTACTTTGTCGCTGTACGAAGCAAGTAACTTCCGGTTTTTTTTCGATTTGCGTGCAAGTATCGTTACGTCAAACAGGTCGCGATATTTTAAGAATTCATTCATCGTTGCCCAACCCATATGACCGGTTGCACCTGTAAGAAAAACCTTTTTCTTCATTATCAGTGTATTTATAATTTTTCAAAATGCAAAGGTACAAAAATAAATCGATATACAGCATAATTGTTACATCGGACTCTTGTTTTCGTTGCACTATTTAATTTCTTTGTGCCTTTTTTGCTACTCTGTTGAATAAAGAATGAAAATAAAATTGTAACTTTGTGATGCTTTGTAAAATCGATTGTTAAAATGGAGAAGACTATTGTTTTTGCTACTCATAATGCGCATAAAGCCAGTGAAATACGCAGTATTTTGGAGGGTAAATATATCGTAAAAACGCTTACCGATATCAATCTTTTTGACGAGATTCCGGAAAATGGTTCTACTTTTGAAGAGAATTCTTTTATCAAAGCAGATTATGTAAGGTGTCGTGTTCCGGAAAATACTATGTGTATCGCCGATGATTCCGGCTTGATGGTTGATGCCCTTGGCGGTATGCCCGGCGTTTATTCCGCAAGATATGCCGGTGAGCCTTCTGACGATAAACGCAATGTGGCGAAGCTTCTTGATAACCTTCTCGGTGTGGCGAATCGCAAAGCTAAGTTCGTAACCGTCATTACCGCAGTAGTAAATAATGAAGTCTACCGTTTTAGAGGTGAGATAGAAGGTAAAATAATAGAAGAATGTCGCGGTACTAATGGCTTCGGTTACGACCCCGTTTTCGTGCCCGATGGATATGATGCTACTTTTGCTCAACTCCCTGCCGAGGTTAAAAATTCTATCTCGCATCGCGCTCGTGCTACGGGTAAATTTATTCAATTTATAAATAATATCGATAATAAATAGCGAGTATTTTTACCCAAATTGGGCGTAATTATCACTGCTTTTTTATCCTTTTTTATGCTGTAAAAATTTTCTGAACAATTTTGTCAGTAGTCAATAATGTAACTGCTATTTATGCGTAAACGCTTATTATTCATATATCTACTTTTGCTATCAACCTTGTGTGTTTGCTCTCAATACACAGCGATGGGCACTTGGCGTATACATACTTCTTATGCTGCCGTAGCCGATATAGCTATGGCTAAAGAGGTGGTTTACGGCGTGTCGGCGGGTAGTCTTTTCTCCGTCGATAAAGAGTCGTTCGAGATGCGCCAATACGGCTCTCTTACCGGGCTTAACGACTCTGACGTACGCCTAATAGAGTACGCCTCTGATTTCGGTGCCCTTTTTATTGCCTATTCAAATTCCAATATCGACGTGCTTTTTGATAATGGTATCGTCATTAATATCGGTGATATTGCGAAGAAGAATATGAGTAGTAGTAAAAGTATTAATAATGTCACCTTCTTCGGCAGTATTGCCTATCTGGCTTGCGATTTCGGCGTAGTGGAGATTGATATGGGCAAACAAGAGGTGGTGGGTACTTATATGCTTGGTGATGAAGGAGAAATGGCACCGATATTTAATGTGCGTGTAGAAGACGGCATTATATACGCTCTTACATCCACCGCCATCAAATACGCCCCTCGTACCGGTGTTAACTTACTTAATTACAACAACTGGCAGTCGTTCTCCGACCCCGATTCCAAGAAAAAGAATATCGACATGACGTCTATCCAAGGTAATATATACCTTATTAAAGAAGATAATACCCTTTATTTGTATGAAAACGGAGGTTGGTCGGTAATGGCATCCGATGTAAAACGCGTTTATTCTAATGGCGGACTACTTTTTATAGAAAATATTTACAATTCTATATCTGCTTATGGTAAAGTAACTTATACTCCTATTGCTCCTTATCTTTTCGATGCAGTTTTTGATGCTACCAATAATATACTATGGTACGTTACCGAAAATAAGATGGTGGTTATTTATACTGATGATGACACACAAGAGGAGATATACCTTAATGGTCCTGCTTCGCATAACGCTTGGCGGATGAGGTATGCCGATGGTAGAGTTTTCTCCGTGCCGGGAGGTAGATTTGCAGTACAATACAATAGAAACGGGCTTATCTCTTACCATGAGAGGGGCGATTGGCATAATATTATCAATCACGCTCTAAGGTTTGCCTCTCCTACAAATCTGTGTCAAGATCTTGTGGATATTATCGCCGACCCCGAAGATGCATCTCATTTTTGGGCCGCTTCGTATGGTTACGGACTTTATGAATTCCGTAGCGATACTCTCTATAAACTATATACTTATGCCAATAGTGAAATAGAAACTCTCTTTCCCGACAATCCTTCTCAGCGCGACTATTATATGCGTATCGATGCCCTTGCTTTCGATAACCAAAATAATCTGTGGTTTTTTAACTCCGGAGATTGCCCTATTAAATATCTTGATACCGAAGGCGATATGCATTGTATGTCGTATCCGGGATTGGCAGAGGCTTCTACGGTGAAAGATATTCTTATCAACAGTTATAATCCGAATCAAAAATTCGTATTGTGTGAAAGATATCAGCGTTCGAGCGATAAATCCATGCTTTTCGTCTTTGACGATGGAGGTACTCTTACTGATATGAGTGATGATAGATATCGTGTTATTACGTTGCTTTACGACCAAGACAGCAAGCCTTTACATTTTAATTCGTACAAGGTGCGCAGTATCGTTCAAGATAATAACGGTGTAATATGGGTGGGTACCACTTCCGGTATCTTCGTTCTTGAGAAACTTAGCGAGATTTACAACTCCGACTATCGTTGCCGACGTATAAAGATTGGTAGAGATGATGGTACCAACCTTGCTGATTATCTGCTCGGTACCGAGCAGATTAATGCCATTGCCGTAGATGCTGCCAATCGTAAATGGATAGCTACTGCCGCATCCGGCGTTTTCCTCGTTTCGGAAGATGGTAAACAGACTATACATAATTTTACCACAGCAAATTCTCCGCTCGTTTCCGATAACGTCATTGCTCTCGTGATAGATGGTAATAGCGGTGAAGTATTTTTCGGTACCGACCTCGGCATCGTCTCTTATCAGTCGGATGCAGTACCCGACATCGACAAGTCGTTCAGTAACATACGCGCTTACCCAAACCCCGTGCGTCCGGGATTTACCGGGCTTATTTCTATCGGGGGTCTGACCGATGGCTCTGTTGTCAGAATTTCGGACGTCAACGGTAACGTCGTCTTTGATACCATATCAAATGGGGCGGTAGCTACTTGGAATGGATGTAATAAAGCCGGCAAAAGAGTAGCCCCCGGCGTCTATTTCGCCCACGTTATTTCGGCAGATGGTAAAAATAAAGATGTCACTCAAATATTGATTATCGCCGATTGAGAGGCGAAACGCTTGTTGTAGTGGCGAAGGTTTATTTGATAATAACTAACAACAATATAACAATGAACAGATTAAACAAATTTTTATTGCTCTGCATGTTGATATGCACTGTTGTTTCGGCATTGGCAAACAACAGTTTACAACAAAATCCACAGTCTGAAAAATATCTTAAGGAGTTTACTTCAGGTAAATATCGCGCTAAGATGATGGGCGATATTTATTGTATGAATGATGGCGTAAGATATACAATGTTATCTGATGATAACAAGAGAATTATTGCTTACAGCTTTAAGACCGGAGCCGTAGTAGATACCATTTTTGATGTAGAAAAGGCAAAAAATTGTTCTTTGAAGTGCATTGCCGGTTACGAATTCGACGTCTCAGAAAGTCGTATCCTCATCCATACCGAGACGACGCCTATTTACCGTCGCTCTTTTACTACTAACTACTATGTGTATCAGGTTGATAGAAATATCCTAGAGCCACTGAGTACCGAGCATCAACCGCAACAAATGGCGGCTTTCTCTCCAAACGGCAGAATGGTAGCTTTTGCTTATAATAACAACCTATATCTGAAAAAACTTGATTATAATACCGTTTCCGCTATCACGGAAGATGGAGAAAAAAATAAGATTATCAACGGCACTCCGGATTGGGTGTACGAAGAGGAGTTTGGTGCAAACAGATATTTCGTTTGGAGCCCCGACAGTCGACATCTTGCTTGGATCAGATTTGATGAGAGCAATATCAAAATGTTTTCTTTTGACAAATATGCCCACCCTTACGATTTTCAATATACTTATAAATATCCTAAAGCAGGAGAAACCAATTCTACCGTCTCAGTTCACGTTTACGATATTCAAAATAGAAAAACTTCTCAAATGGAGTGTGGCGAAGGCAACGACATATACTTCCCGATACTTAAATGGAGCAATGGTAATGACTCTCTTATCGTTGTTCGCTTGAATAGAGTGCAAACCGAGCTCGAAGTGCTCAACGTTAACCCTCGCTCCGGCGTCTGCTCTACATTGTTGCGCGAGAGCGATAAAGTGTATGTAGATTATCGTAACTATGTCAATATCACATTCCTCTCTGATAATAGTTTTATTACGCTTAGTGAGAAAGATGGTTACCGCCATATCTACCATTATGCTGCAAACGGTATGCTCAAGCGCCAAATAACCAAGGGAGAATGGGATGTTACCGATTTTTACTCTTACGACGAAAAGAAGGGTATAGCCTATTTCCAAGCAGCTAAAGAGCATCCGTCAGAGCGCCATGTATATACTGTTGATAAGAAAGGTGTAATTACTAATCTCGACCCTCGCCCGGGTACGCATTCCGCTGTAGTTACTAAAGGTAATAAATTTATTATCAGTCAATTCCATAATACTACTACCGCCAATAGTACGGTTCTCTGTGATATTAAAGGTAAAGTGCTACGTACAATTATCGAGAATAAAGAGATTCAAGCCCTATTCGATAGCTATAATTTTCCGAAAAAAGAGTTTATAGATTTCAACACTTCCGAGGGTGTACATCTCCATGGTTGGATAGTGAAACCAACGAATTTTGATCCTTCAAAGCAATATCCCCTTGTGATGGTACAATATTCCGGACCTGATAGTCAAGAGGCTTTGAATAGATTCCGCCCTGATTGGGAGCTTTATCTTGCTATGGAGGGCTATGTTGTAGCTTGCGTAGATAGTAGAGGTACAGGTGCTAAAGGGCATGAATTCCGCACTTGCACTTATTGGAACCTCGGGCAGAAGGAGACTGTCGACCAAATAGAGGCTGCAAAATATTTTGGAAGACAAGAGTTTATCGACAAAGATCGTATTGCTATATGGGGCTGGAGCTACGGAGGTTTTATGGCACTCAACTGCCTCACTTACGGCAATGGAGTGTTTAAAGCCGGTATTTCTGTGGCTCCCGTTACCGATTGGCGCCTCTATAATACCGCTTATACCGAGCGTTTTATGGCTACTCCGCAACTCAACGACCTTGGCTATGGCGCAAGCAACCTTATCGACAAGGCAAATAAACTAAAAGGTAAACTGCTCATTTGTCACGGCACTGCCGACGATAACGTACATATACAACATACAATGCTCTATGTAGAGCAACTCGTGAAGGCGGGCAAGCAATTCGAAATGCAGATTTATCCTAATAAGAATCATAGTATTCTCGGTGCTGATACCCGTCTGCACCTTTATACTCGTTTCAACATATTCTTGAAGAATAATTTGTAAAATACTTAATGATATAATATTATGACAAAGCAACAAAAAAGTTACATCATTCCGATATTGATGATGTTTGCTCTGTTTTTTATGATTTCTTTTGTTACCGGATTACAAAATCCGATGGCTGTAATCGTAAAAAATCAGTTTGAGATGTCCAATTTTCTATCTCAACTCGGTAATTTTGCTAATTTTATAGCATACCTTTGTATGGGAGTGCCTGCGGGGTTGATGTTGCAAAAAATTGGGTATAAGAAGACGGCTCTCACCGCTATTGTTGTTGGTTTTGTAGGTGTCGGTATAAGTTATTTGTCCGGTGTATTCTCGAATTTTGCCATCTATCTTTGTGGCGCCTTCATCTCCGGGTTCTCTATGTGTATGTTGAATACCGTGGTAAACCCAATGCTTAACACTCTCGGTGGTGGCGGATCTCGCGGTAATCAGTTGCTTCAAATAGGCGGTTGCTGTAACTCTATCGGTGCTACTATCGTCCCGGTTCTTGTAGGTGCAATGATAGGTGATGCCTCTCGTGCCCGTATCTCCGATGCTACTCCGGCTCTGATGCTCGCTATGGGTATATTCTTACTTGCTTTCCTCGTATTATTCTTTATGAATATTCCCGAACCACACATGAATAACGTTGAAAACAAAAAAGAGCCTCATTCTCCTTACTCTTTCCGCCATTTCAATCTCGGTATTTTAGCAATATTTATTTATGTAGGTGTAGAAGTGGGTATTCCTAATATTATGAATCTTTACCTTACTTCTAAAGTAGAAGCCGGAGGTTTTTCTATAGATGCCGCTATTGCCGGTACCGTAGTGGGTACTTACTGGTTCTTGATGCTTGTTGGCAGATTTATCGGCGCAGCTCTCGCTTCTAAATTCTCAAGTAAAACGATGTTGATTTTCACTACTGTCTGTGCCACGATATTAGTGTTGACTGCTATGTTCGTGCCTCAAATAATGGTGAATATGCCGGTATTTAAGTCCGATATTTCTTTCGGGCTCGAGATGGTACCTATGAATGTTATCTTCTTCGTATTGTGTGGCTTATGCACATCCGTAATGTGGGGTAGCATTTTTAACCTTGCGGTAGAAGGTCTCGGGAAATATACTGCTCGTGCTTCAGGTATCTTTATGATGATGGTGTGTGGTGGTGGTCTGCTCCCTCTTTTCCAAGGTTTTATAGCCGATAAAGTAGGTTTCTTACCAAGCTATTATGTCGTCGTTGTCGGCATATTGTATATGCTTTGGTACGCCATTTTCGGTAGTAAAAACGTGAATAAAAACATCCCTGTAGAATGATAATTGATTTAGATATAACCTTTAAAAAAATATAAATTATGGAAAAACCATATGTTGTTGGAATTGATATAGGCGCACAAACCGCCAAATTCGGTGTTGTAGACGCTCGTGGTAATGTGTTGAAACAAGCTGTAGTACGCAGCAATACTCAGTCTACTCCTGAAGAATTTATAGCAGACCTCAGTTCTGCCGTTCTCAACCTTCTCGGCACGGAATATCCGCTGTCTCAAGTGAGAGGTCTCGGAGTAGGCGCTCCTAATGCCAATTATTATACGGGAAATATAGAGGCGGCAGTGAACCTTACTTGGGTTAAGGGTCGTACTGTGGAATTTTCTAAGATGCTTAAAGAGGCTACCGGACTCCCTGTTGCCCTTACTAACGATGCCAATGCAGCAGCAGTGGGAGAGATGACTTATGGCGTTGCTCGCGGTATGAAGAATTTTATTATGATAACACTTGGTACAGGCGTCGGTTCCGGTATCGTTATCAATGGTGACGTGGTGTATGGTCATGATGGCTTTGCAGGTGAACTCGGTCATACTTGTGCCGTGCGTAATAATGGTAGAATGTGTGCTTGCGGCCGCTCCGGTTGCCTCGAGGCGTATGCTTCCGCTATCGGTGTCGCTCGCACCGCGCGTGAATTGATAGAACTTACCGACCGTAAAACTTCTTTGCGCAATATCCCTGCCGATTCTATTACATCGAAAGATGTTTATGAAGCAGCCGTTGAGGGTGACGAGCTCGCTATAGATATATTCAATTTTACAGGAAAAATTCTTGGTGAGAAATTCGCCGACTTTGTCGCTTTCAGCGCACCTGAGGCTATTATCCTTTTCGGTGGATTGACAAAAGCGGGCGATTTGCTTTACAAACCTATCGTTGCAAGCATGGAGAATAATCTGCTCCCTCTTTGGAGAGGTAAAGTTAAAGTGCTCTTCTCAAGCCTTAAAGAGAGTGATGCCGCTATTCTTGGTGCCAGTGCTCTTGCGTGGGAAATTTAACACTTGTCTCTATGATACTTACTGATAAGTGGTTCAGTGGAATGGCATTGAATGATGCCGAGCAACCCGTATTTATTACCGGTCGTGATGACATCGAGGAGTTTCGTAATTGCAAAAAACTGAAAGAGAGGGTGGAAATTTATTGGAAATACGACGCTTCTGCCAATGGTATGCCCACCGAGAAAGAGGCTGATTTGATGAATAAAGCTCAAGAGACAATACGATCCGTGGTGGAGAAGGATAAGTTGGCAATTCTTACAGGAGTCTATACCGGTAATAACGAGCGTACTATGGTGTTTTATGCTCGTACGGCAAAGGTGTTTGGTGAGCGACTTAATGATGCTTTGAAAAGCTTTCCGTTATTACCTATAACTATCTATGTGGAGAAAGATCCCGATTGGAACGAATATGCCGAAATGCTTGAAATCCGACCATTTGCCGAATAATACTCTATATCTGTATAAGAATTGATGTATAAAACTTACTGCATATAATAAAGTCCGAAATTATTTATGATTTCGGACTTTATTTGTTTAGTGCTTCGGTAACAGAAATTTTTTTGATTTTTTTATGATATTAATAGAGTGTTGTAATGTAGGAAATGTGACTGAAACCTTAATTCTAAGTGCGCTCTTTGCTATGTAGATTCTAATTTGTACCTTTGTAAAATATTATTATTGGCAAAAAATTTCACATCCTAATTTTAAAATACTGAAGTTATGCTCGACAAGTATAAATACGATTTCCTTGTGGTGGGTGTCGGTTTTTTTGGTGCTGTAGTGGCTTATCGTGCTACCAAGGCAGGTAAAAAGGTGCTCGTGGTTGACCGCCGTAATCATATTGGTGGCAATGCTTATTGCTCTGAAATGAATAATATCATTGTGCATCAGTATGGCCCTCATATCTTTCATACAGATAATAAAAGGGTGTGGGATTTTGTCAATTCGCTATCGGCTTTCAATAGATTTACCAATTCTCCGCTCGCTTTCTATAAAGGGGTTCTTTATAATCTCCCTTTTAATATGAATACTTTCGCTAAGATGTGGGGTGTGAATACTCCGGATGAGGCTCTGAAAATATTGGATAGGCAGCGTGCCGAGGCTTTGAATAATTTATCTGATAGAGAACCGGAAAACCTGGAGGAACAGGCTCTTACTCTCGTTGGAAAAGATATTTACGAAAAGCTCATCAAGGGCTATACCGAAAAGCAATGGGGTCGCCCTTGCTCCGAACTACCGGCTTTTATTATCAAACGATTGCCGGTAAGGCTTACTTTCGATAACAACTATTTCAACGATATTTACCAGGGTATCCCGGTAGACGGATATAATCCTATTTTTGAAAAATTACTTGCCGATTGCGATGTGAGGTTGAATACTGACTTCATCAAGTGCCGTTCGGAATTAAGAGATATTGCCCGCACTATTATCTATTCCGGTGCTATTGACGAATATTTCGATTATCGCTTCGGGCATCTTCAATATCGTTCGTTGAAGTTCGAAACCGAGACTTTGAATGTGCCTAATTTTCAGGGAAATGCTGTGGTTAATTATACCGATGTCAAGGTGCCTTACACACGTATAATAGAGCATAAACATTTCTTCGCTTTTGGAGAAGATGTCTATCGTAATGCCGATACCGTTATTACCAAAGAGTATCCTGCAGAGTGGAAACAAGGTATGGAGCCTTATTATCCTATTAATAATGAAGATAATAACGCTCTGTATAAGATGTATGCCGAGCTGGCTACTACCGAGAAAAACGTTGTTTTCGGGGGTAGATTGGCAGAATATAAGTATTACGATATGGACGATATAATAGACCGTGCCTTGTCTGTTGACTTGGGTTTATAATAGTGTGTAATATATTGTATACCAATATACTAAAATGTTAATTTGATGTGTAGGTGTAGAGAATGACATCAATTAATAGTGGCTTCTTTTATGACGAGGGCGGGGTACGGACTCTTGCCTTTTGTTTTTGGTAAGGTGCCAACTTCTATAATGTTTTGAAGCAAGTCGAGAATGTTACCCGTAATAAGCATTTCACTGATTGGTTGCGTAAGGATGCCGTTCTCAATCAAAAAGCCCTCTATGCCGTAAGAGAAATCTCCGCTTACCGGGTTGCAATTGCCTCCAAGAAAGTCGGTAATTAAAATTCCTTTATCTATAGATGTAATGATTTCCGACGTACTGCGTATGCCGGGTGTTATTGTTGTGCAAACCGGTGTTTCTAAGGTAGTAGGCATGTTCATTTTTAGTGAGTAGCGGTAGTTGATAAAGTAGTTTTCCAACACGCCGTTCGTAATTATGTTCATATCTCTTGCCGGTAGCCCGTCCGATGTATACGTAATTGCACCGAGTCTGCCATAAGTCTGTGGAATACACTTTATTGTAAGTAAATCCGACGTTATTTTTTCTCCTATCTTATTGCATAGAAAAGAGTGCTTGTCGTAAATGCGACTACCGTAAGTTGCCGTAATTAAATTTTCGAGTATGTCGGGGGTTATGTTGTTGTGAATGACGGTAGTGTATTTGCCGGATACGATGCGTTTTGCTCCGGCTTTTGCCCTTGCATAATTTAATGTTCGTATGCCTATATCTTCGCGCCCTAAATCACTGCTGTTGATATATGTGCGTGACTCATAATGCTGTCTGTTAATGCCTTCGTTGTCGTTGATGGTGGCTGTAGTGTAGAGCGTCAGCATCGTGTTTCGGTTCATACCATAGAAGCCGTTACTAAAGAGGCAGGTTTTCTCCGATTTGCTTTTTTGTACTCCGCAGGTAGATGTAATTACGTCTTTATCTGTATGTTGACTGCTAATGCAAACATCTTCTAACTTGTCGAAATCAAGGCTGTCGACATTCTCATCATATAGTCCTAAGTCTACATACCCTCCTTTATAGCATAGCTCAATGGGTAACTGCCTTTCGTATGGGTCTTTAGCTAAATATTTTATGTTGTTGATGCCACTTTTGATAAACCTCTCCAATGCGTCGTGGCTGAGGTGAGAGCAGGTAATGGTGTTGTTGCGCTCGTTACAATATAGTGAGATGATAATGGTTTGTTGGTTGTTGAAAGCGATATTCTCCAACTGTCCGTCGGTTCTGACAAGTTTTTCCGTCTCAGAATTGCTGATATATACGTTGGTTTGTTCCGCTCCGTATTTTTTTGCAGTGGCAATGATGAATTCGGCGAGTTCGAGGGTCTCTTGTTGTATTGTATTCATGATGTTAAAGATAAATAGTATTTATAGCAACGCCGAAAAGTGATATACTCTTCGGCGTGCATAACAATATTATATTCTCAATTAATCAAGCATTTCTACCGTGACAGTTTTTGTATTTCTTTCCTGAGCCACAAGGGCAAGGATCGTTACGTCCAACGGTTTTTTCAACGTGGATAGGCTGGGTAACTTGTTTTTCGCGAGTATCTTTATTGCCGGCTCGTTGGATGTCAGACATATCTTGCTTTTGTGTGTTGTATTTGCTATAATCCTTGTGGCGAGCCTCTTCGGCACGGCGTACAGGGTCGGATTCGCGTACCGGTATTTGTGCACGCATAAGTATTTCCGTTATCTTACGGTTGCAGTCGGTAGTCATCCTTGTGAAGAGGTTGAACGATTCGAGCTTGTAGATTACGAGCGGGTCTTTCTGTTCGTAAGTGGCATTCTGCACTGCCGTTTTAAGATCGTCGAGGGCGCGGAGGTTCTCTTTCCAACCTTCGTCGATATTGAGTAGGAGCAATGCTTTTTCGAATGCTTTTATCACCTCTTTGGAGTCAGACTCATAAGCAGCTTTCAGGTCTACCGGTATGTTGTATTGTCTACGTCCGTCGGTGATAGGTATTAATATCTTTTCGTATTGGTTGCCTTGATCTTCGTATACGCGTTTGATAACCGGGTTTGCTATTTCGGCAAGGCGGTCCATCTTGCGTTTGAATACTTCGAACATGGTGTCGGAGAGGGTGTCTATCACTTTTTCCGTTCTCATTTGGCGGAATTCGGCTTCAGAGAGTGGCGATTCTATTGCAAAAATCTTCATTATCTCGTTGCGGAAGCTTTCGTAATCATTCTCCGGATGGTAAGTATTTACGGTGTTGGCAAGAGTATCGTAAATGGTATTTACTGTTTCTACGCCGATACGTTCGCCGAGTAAAGCGTGATGGCGACGTAGATATACCACTTTACGTTGCATATTCATCACATCGTCGTATTCAAGCAGGCGTTTACGAATACCGAAGTTATTCTCTTCCACCTTCTTTTGTGCACGTTCGATAGATTTAGATATCATCTGGTGCTCAATCATCTCACCTTCTTGGAAACCGAGGCGGTCCATTACTTTGGATATTCTCTCAGATCCGAAGAGTCGCATCAAGTCGTCTTCGAGAGATACGTAGAATACGGAAGAACCCGGGTCTCCTTGACGTCCTGAACGTCCACGTAATTGGCGGTCTACACGGCGGCTTTCGTGGCGCTCGGTACCTATGATGGCAAGTCCTCCCGCTGCTTTTACTTCGTCGGTGAGCTTGATATCCGTACCACGACCTGCCATGTTGGTAGCTATGGTTACGGTGCCTTTACGTCCTGCTTCTGCCACAATGTCAGCCTCCTTCTGGTGTAGCTTGGCATTCAACACGTTGTGTTTAATCTTACGTATTGTAAGCATACGGCTCAGGAGCTCGGAAATCTCTACCGATGTAGTACCTACAAGCACCGGTCGCCCTTCGGAAACGAGTTTTACAATCTCTTCTATTACGGCGTTGTACTTCTCGCGTTTGGTTTTGTAGATACGGTCTTCCATATCTATACGGGCTATCGGTTTGTTGGTCGGTATCACCACTACGTCGAGTTTGTAAATGTCCCAGAATTCACCTGCTTCCGTCTCTGCAGTACCCGTCATACCGGCGAGTTTGTGGTACATACGGAAGTAGTTTTGTAAAGTAATGGTAGCGTAAGTCTGTGTTGCTGCCTCAACTTTTACGTGCTCTTTTGCCTCAATGGCTTGGTGGAGTCCGTCGCTATAGCGGCGTCCGTCCATGATACGTCCCGTTTGTTCGTCTACAATGAGTACTTTATTGTCCATAACCACGTATTGGTCGTCTTTTATGAACAATGTATATGCTTTAAGGAGCTGGTTTACAGTGTGTACACGCTCCGATTTAACGGCATAGTTTTGGAATGCCTCATCTTTTTTAATTTGTTTTTCTTCTTCCGACAAATCGCTCTTTTCTATTTCTGCAATTTCGGAGCCGATATCAGGGAGTACGAAGAATTCAGGATCTTCGGTCGATCCCGTCATAATATCTATACCTTTATCTGTAAGGTCGATAGTATTTTGTTTTTCGTTGATAACGAAGAGTAGAGGGTCGGTGGCTATATGCATGTTACGGTTGTTCTCTTGCATATAGAATTCTTCCGTTTTGATAAGGGTTTGTTTGATGCCTTGCTCTGAGAGGAATTTGATGAGGGCTTTATTTTTCGGCATCGCTTTATAAGAGCGGAAAAGGGCAAGGGCTCCTTCTTCCGCCACTTTTTTATCTTCGCTATGTATTTTGTTTTTGGCTTCAATAAGGTATTGAGTAGCCATTGCAGACTGTTGTTTTACGAGTCGTTCTACGCGAGGGCAGTACTCTTCAAACATCTGGTCTTCGCCTTTAGCTACAGGTCCGGAAATGATGAGTGGTGTACGGGCATCATCGATTAATACGGAGTCTACCTCATCAACGATAGCGTAATGGTGCTTGCGTTGAACGAGGTCGATAGGTGATGAAGCCATGTTGTCGCGGAGGTAGTCGAAGCCGAATTCGTTGTTGGTACCAAAGGTGATGTCGGCGTTGTATGCTTTGCGGCGTTCGTCGCTATTCGGTTTGTGCTTATCGATACAGTCGACGCTGATGCCGTGGAACATATATATCGGACCCATCCATTCCGAGTCACGCTTAGAGAGGTAGTCGTTCACGGTAACTACGTGTACGCCGTTGCCCGTGAGGGCATTGAGGAATACCGGTAGGGTGGCTACGAGGGTTTTACCTTCACCGGTAGCCATCTCCGCTATCTTGCCTTGGTGCAGTGCTACACCACCAATGAGCTGTACATCGTAGTGTACCATATCCCATTTGTGCATATTACCGCCCGCTTCCCATTCGTTGCTGTAGATGGCTTTGTCGCCTTCTATACGTACAAAGTCGTGCTTGGCGGCAAGTTCACGGTCAAAGTCCGTTGCTGTTACTTCCAGAGTGTCGTTCTCCGCAAAGCGACGCGCCGTATCTTTTACTATGGAGAATACTTCAGGTAATATCTTGTTGAGCTCTTCCTCTTGGATGTTGAGAATCTTTTTCTCTATCTTGTCTATTTCGGAATATATATGCTCACGTTTGTTAATCTCTGTCTCTTCTACCTTTGCTTTGAGGTTTTCTATTTCAAGTTTACTGCTCTTTACTGCTTCTGCAAGCCCTACACGTAGGGTAGCAGTGCGAGCTCGTAATTCATCATTGCTTAATTTGGCTATTGAGGGGTATACCGATTTAATCTTTTCTACTATCGGTTTTATCTCTTTCAGGTCTCTTTCGGCTTTATTACCGAATATTTTGCTTAAAAATTCGTTAAATCCCATATTAATATATTGTTTTTATAGCGAATGCAAAGTTACAAATAATTATTTTGTTACGCAATAATTTTTTCTATTGCTTTTTATAACGAAAGAAAATACGGAAATTATTCCGGTGATGGTGATGTAGAATGGGTAGAATATCGACATTAACGGCATATAATACAGTAGGTTTCGCCTATTTATAATTTTTAAATAAGGGATGAGGGCGAAGCAGTCGACAGCGAGCTTAATTATATAAGCCATAATGCTTAATATCCATAGGTTGTGTGTAAATAGAGTGGCTGTGTAAATCGATGCAAGCATGATGTTCGTTACAGCCGTAATGGTAGCGGTAATGATAGTGAA
This sequence comes from Candidatus Aphodosoma sp., assembly GCA_051870785.1. Taxonomy (GTDB): domain Bacteria; phylum Bacteroidota; class Bacteroidia; order Bacteroidales; family Paludibacteraceae; genus Aphodosoma. The sequence continues at coordinate 69,362 of JBJECF010000008.1, read as the reverse complement.
TTTGTCGGTATAGGCAGGCAGTTTGCCTATCCATCTCTTTCGTTGTGTAAAGAAGTCGAGCGGAGAATTGTTTCCCAATGTAGATATTATTTGCTCGGGCGTAAAGAGGTAACATATTTTGCCTTTGGAGGCTTTGATATTATGGAGCATGAACATGTCATCGCCCGAGGGTATGTCGCTCCTTATTCCGGACACGTTTTGTAAATACACATCACGCCGTACTATCATATTTGCCCCGTTGCACATTATAGGTTTGCCCATCATTGTAGCGCCTGCCGTTACGGCTTGAAGACTGCAAAAGTCGAGAATTTCAAAGGCGCGAAACGGATTTGTAAATTTTTTGCCCTCTGCTGTGGCATCGTTCTTATCTTTGTAATGCAATTTAACGCCACCAAGTAGCATATCAGTTTCATGTGTAGTTAAAAAGATTTTGGCTTTAAGGCAGTACTCTTCCGGCAGAATGCAGTCGGCATCCGTAAAAAGGATGTATTTGCAACTGCTTTGTGTAACGCCTTCAATAAGAGCGGCTTTTTTGCCTTGCCCCGAGCTTTTTAGCACTTTTACATTCGACATTTTAACAGCAAAAGATTGCAGAATGCTATACGTATTGTCGGTAGAATTGTCGTCGACAAAGATAATCTCTTTCGGCATGGAGTGTTGCTTTTCGATTGACTCCAAAAGGGCAGGTAGATTTTCCGCTTCGTTTTTGCATGCCACTACTATAGCTATTCTGCCGTCGGTATCTATAGTGTCGGCTGAAGGATATTGTTTGGGGATATAGAGTTTTATACTGAAATATATTATCAGAGCTACGTATGGCAGTAGTAGTAAGAATAAAATTGCTTCCATCTGGCTGAATTGTGAAAGTTAATTATGTCCGCTTTCTATCTCTTGCAAAGTTAAGGAAAATATTTTGGATTATTAGTGAATTATGTAAATTATTTGATAAGAGAGCGTGGAAGTATAGTGCATAAAAAGAGTGCATAGAGAAAATCCCTATGCACTCCTTTGTGGTATTAGTAGTTTATAACTATTTCGTGATACTTACTTTCTGCACCGCTTTGTCGGTTCTGATGATGTAAATACCGTTGAGGTTGCCGTTTAGGTTTGTAACGTCGCGACCAACAACGTCGTAGATACGGAATTCACCATCGTAATGTACGGTGCCGTTTTCTACCCAAAGGTTTTCGATAACAGCCTCTTCTATAGCAGTAGGGTTGAGGTCGGCACTACCTTGGATGTCTAAGAACTCTTGCCATACCGGGGCGTTTTGATAGTCGGCAAGTGCCACTTCAGGCACTATTAAGCGAGCAGAGTCTTTAAGTTCGGCTACGAAGTTGTCGGTAAAAGTAGTACTTTCGAATACAGCAGGAGTAACGTTTTTACATATAATAGTGCGGATATTTGGGCTATAAGTGAAAGCACATTTTTCTATATTAGTAACTGCTTTACCGATGTTAACTTGCTTTAATTTACCACACATTGATAAAGTACCATCTTTTATAGTTTGTACTTTGTTAGGGATTGCAATTTCTTTGATTGAAGTTGCAGCAAATGCGCCCTCTCCAATCTCTGTGATTGAAGCAGGGAGATTTATCTCTTGTAAATCACCCAAAGAAAATGCTAAATTTCCTATCTTTTTAATTCCATTGTTGAGAACGGCACTTTTAATTTTGGAGTAAAAGAAAGCCATATCCCCAATTTCTTTCATTGTACTTGGGAACACAATTATTTTACTGCTATCCATCCAAGGGTAACTATAGTAGAATGATTTATAATCTATTTTAGTAACCGGATAGTCTATGCCTTTATATCTGATATATTCAGGGAAAACGATAGTGTCGGTAGGAAAAGTAGTATAATAGCATTTGCTGTTAATTGTGTCGATAGTAGTGATAACAGCCTCGTTATTATCAAGATAATAGAAGAATCCGTTGTCGTATTCATCACTCTCTACAATATTCATATCTTTCCAATTCGGGTTGGCTTTGTATGTGTTTATGTAAGGGTAGTCTACTTCTACAGTAATGTTTGCTTTGTTGTCGGCTGTGAAAGATACATCACATGGGTTGATTGAAGTGGCGACTATTGAGGTCAGATTACTACAATTGTCGAATGCATTATAGCCTATTATATTGACGTTTTTACCTAAGATGATTTTCTCTAATGGAGTGTTATAAAATGCAAGATTTCCAATGTATTGTACTGTGTTTGGTATGTATATATTCTTCAATTTTGTGTTGGAAAATGCGTATCCGTTAATAGAGCGTAATGTAAGAGGCAATGTTACCTCGGTTATATTTCTGCCATAGAATGCAGAGTCGCCTATCGTTTCGATAGCAATAAGACCTGGTTGAATTTTAGCGTCATACAAGTTACCTTTGGTAGTGCCTAATACTAATGTATTTGTACTTTTCTCTATAAGGCCATTTATGCCATAATATCTTGTATTATTGTTGTGAACGATTATTGATTCCAAGCTATCACAATAAGAGAAGTATCTGCCGGTTAAATCTGCGGTGCAGAGGCCTATATTTAATGTTTTAAGTCCTGAGCAATCGTAAAATGTAGTTTGTTTTATAGATTCTAAACCAGAAGGTAAGCTTAAAGATTTTAGTGAATAGCATTCTGTAAATTCGTACCCTTCTAAAGTCGTATTGCCGCATTTGTCGAAATTTTTTATTTCGGTTAGTTTGTTACAACCCCAGAATGCAGCATTTTTTATGATAGCATCTTGCGCTAATGTTATCGATTTCAACTTGATACAATGGCTCAATCCTGCTGCATATATTCTACTTACATTAGCATTTATAGTTTGTAAAGCAGTGCAGTAGCGGAAACTATTTTCCCCTATTTTAAATAATTTATTACCTTGATAATTGACAGTTTCTAAAGCGGAGCATTCACAGAAACACCAATCAGGTATATTACCATCGAAAGTATTACTGTCGAAAGTAACTGATGTTAATTTTTCACAATATACAAATGCACTATCGTTAATCTCCTTTATGTTTGTTAAATCGAAAGAAGTCAATTTTTTACACCAATAGAAAGCATTCTTGTCTATGTAAGCATTTGCATTAAAATACAAATTGCAACTCGTCATATTATTGCAATTATAGAAAGCGTGTTTGCCGACTTTTGATAAACCAACCCCACCGCTTCGCATTGTAATGGAAGTTAAAAAACTATTACTATAAAATGCTGAGTCTTGTATTTCCAATAAATATTTAGGGAGAGAGACTGAAGTAACTCGATTTGAATTTTTAAATGCACCTTGCTTGATATAGCGTACTTCGTATGCACCACTACATTCTTCATTTGTACAGATTGAGTCCGGGATAATGATATTACCGGTGTAACTGGTTATAGGAGACGTCAGAGTCGAACTGGGATGCTCACGCGGGTTAACAACATATGCGTAACGATTAGTACCGGCAGCATAAACTTCGTACACTAATGTGCCATCGTAATAGTATCCTGCAAAAGCATAGCATACTAATGACAGAACAAAAAATAATGTAAATAGTTTTTTCATTGTTATTCAAATTTTAAATTATTGATTTTAAATACTTTTTGATGGTAAAAAAGGTAGGGACATTATACTTATGATAGGGACTAAACTTCATTGCGTATATATGGGACACTCTTCTACCAATATTTCATGGTGCAAATATAGTGTTTTTTTGACATATTAAGGCTTTGTTTTGAAAAAAATTTTTATTTCCAATTGATTTTCGGAATGTTGTTATTTGTAAGCCATTGATTTACAGCAATAAATTGGTTTGAACCCCAAAAGGAATTATCATTTAATCTGCCGAAATTATTTAGTGTAAAAAGATTTTTTGTAAGAGTCATCACACCTCTATGGTTGTAAATCATTTCGTGACCTTTCATTTTTTCCGGCTTTGAAGTTTTGCCCCATGATAGCCCGGAGGGGTGGGTAGAAGTATAAATGATATGTTTTGAAGTATCTATATAATCCGACAGTTTTATAGCGCTGTTGCCCCAAAGCATAAATGCGATGTTATTGTATTGTTGGCTCAGCTGTTTTATTATCTCGGATGTGAATTGTTGCCAACCGAATTTCTGGTGGCTACCTGCTTTGCCCGCTTCTACGGTGAGTGTGGCATTCAGTAGTAGTACCCCTTGAGTAGCCCAACGTTCAAGGTTCCCCGTTGGCAGAGTGGCTATGTCGAGCTCCATTTCTATTTCTTGAAAGATATGGCTTAGAGAGCCCGGAATTTTAACTCCGAGGGGCACTGAAAAAGCCAATCCGTGCGCTTGCCCTGGTTCATGATATGGGTCTTGCCCGATAATAACTACTTTTACATCTTTTGGTTTGGTGAGCTCCAATGCTCGGAAGATGTTTTCTTCTGTCGGATATACTGTGGTGGTGGCGTATGCATCGGCAATTTTCTTTTCCAACATACAGAAGTCATTGCTGCTTAAGTAGCTGTTTAGTAGTTCTTGCCATTCTGCGGGTATTAATTCTTTTAGCATTTCTAAGTATTTTAAATGCGCAAAAGTAATATTTTTTCTTTGATTTAGGCTTTTATTTCCGCCTGAAAATACGTACAAAAAAAGAGGAGAAGTTTATTCACATAAAATTCTCCTCCTCAAAAGTTTGTTACTAACTTAAAATGATTATGTTATGAAAATGATTGTGTTGAAGAGTTGTGGTTGTCCACTTATATTATCCTTATTTAATACGAATCGCTCATATCATCATAGTCGCTTCCGGAATTCATATCGTTATTGCCTCTGTCGGTAGATTTTCTCTTTCCTTGTATATTTCCGAAATTATAGGTAAGAGAAAGAGAGAATGTAGTGCCACGAGGGATGAATTCGGAATATTGCCAAAAATTATCACCGTAAGTAGTACTTGCCCAACGGCGAGAGTTCAGAAGGTCGCGCACGGTGAACGACAAGTTAAGAGTACGGTTGAGGAAGCTCTTGCGAAGACCGAGGTCGATAGAGTAGTCGCTACGGCTCGTGCCTTGAGCCACCACTCGTGGAGAATGGTAACCGCCTGTGAGCTGTGCCGAGAAATTCAGAGGCATGATAAAGTTTGCCATCAAGCGGATATCCCAAGAGAAGTTGTTTTGTGCTTCGTAGAGTAAATCCGGAGTGCCATCGAGGTCGGTATCATAATATACGTCGTTCATCATGGAGTAATATCCGTTTACGGTAGTAGTGAGGTTTACCCATTTGCATAATTTATTTTTTGAAACGAGTTCTATACCGAGAGATTGACGCTTTGAGATATTTTCAAAAGTAGTGTACATTACGTCGTTATCATCGAGGTAGCGCACTCTTTCGATGACGTTGTCGGAGAATCGGTAGTAGACGCTTGCGCTAAGGGCATGATTGTCCCACGTCTTAATATAATTGAGTTCAACGGCAGAAGAGATCTCAGGGTCGAGGAGTGGGTTACCGAATTCGATATTTGTTGAGTCACTAGTGTTTCGGAATGCGTTCAGTTGGCGTCCGCGCGGACGATTGATTCGGCGTGTGTAGTTGACTTGCAGTTCGTGGTTGTTCTTAAATGCATAAGAGAGGAAAACAGTAGGGTACACCTCCCAATATTGGCGATTGGTGTAGGTATAAGTTCCGTTTTCTTCGTCACGGGTGCCTACTTTTGTGTTTGTATATTCCGTTCTAAGGCCTGCCGACATGCTGAATCCGCCGAATTTTGCACCGTAGGTGGCATAGAAGGCGCCAATCCATTCATTATAAGTGAAGTCGTTATATTGTTCAAGGTGTTGAGTGCCATCTGGCATTTCGTTCCAAGTGCGGGATGGAGAGAATCTATTATCCCATTTTCCATACAGTCCGGCTTCCAATTTCATGTTAGTGCCGAATTTTTGAGTATAGTCTACTTTTGCTTCGGCATTTTGGTTTTTGCCGTCGGAGCGTTGTATTTGATTGTATTCAGGCATACTACCTTTTTGTACGGTTTGAGTATAGTAGTAGTCTCCGGAATTTTGGTTTCCGCCATACGCAATACCTGCTCTAATTTCAGATCCTTTAGCGTCTATTTCATAGAGGTAATCGAGCCCGACGTTGTACGATGGTCGGAATCCTTTTTGAGAGTTAGACCTATTGTAGAGGGTAGTGTCAAAGGCAGCCCACGCCACTTGAGTGTAATCTGTCGAATTTAAAGATTTGTGCAAGCCACCGTGCCCCATGAGTGAGATGCTGAGGGTGTTTTTCTTGTCGAGGTGGAAGTCGGCACCCATTCGGGCAAATAAGCCACCGCCAATTCTGCTCCCTTTGGTAGTGTTATTGAGGAATGAAACGGTATCAAGCATATTGGTGCCGGGAGTAAAGGAATAACGGTCGGTAAGGCTTCTGTTTGTAGTGTTCATCAAGCGGAAACCGATATTTGCATAAAAGTCGACTTTGGATGAGTTGTAGTTGAAATTGAAGCCAACATTTCCTTCCGGTTTGCCGTAGATGTTGATGTTACCGCCGAGGGTTACGGAGCCATAATAACCGGCTTTACGGTCTTTTTTTAGTACGAGGTTGATGATGCCGGCAGTACCTTCAGGGTTGAATTTGGCAGAAGGGTTTGTTATCACCTCTACCGATTCTATGCTACCGGCAGGCATTTGTTCAAGAATTTGAGCACGGTTGTCTTCCGTGAGGCCGCTCGGTTTGCCGTTTATCCAAACCTCTACGCTACTGCTGTTACGAAGAGAAACGTTACCTTCGTTATCGACTTCTACAGATGGTATGTTTTGAAGCATTTCGGAAGCGGAGGCACCGCTTGAAGCTAAGTTTTGGTCTACATTGAATACCTTTTTGTCGATATCAAAGCGCATTTGGCTGGCTTGTCCAACCACTTCCACCTGCTCAAGCATTTGTGCATCTTCTTTTAATGTAATCTCTTTTACTGTGATTTTTTGGTCGTTAGAAGTTACCGTTACATTGGTTACGAACGATTGATAGCCGATAAACGATGCTTCAAGGATGTATTCGCCCGGCGATACATTATTGATTATATAGTTTCCTATCGTGTCGGTTATGGAACCTAAGAATATGGATTTGTTGTCTTTTTGTGTGAGAGAAACGGTGACAAATTCAAGGTTCTCACCTCTTTTGTCTGAGATATGACCTTTTACTACAGCTGCCATAGTGCTGTTACAGATAGAGGCTATAGTCAGTAAGCTTATCAGTATGTATAAACGGATGTGTCTATTCATCGATTTGTGTTGTTTTTATTTTTTTCAACATCATAGACGATAAAATATTCGTTCGGTTTAATTGCATTAGCTGACTTTTGGTGTTTTTAAGTGCTTTTAATATTTATTTACCATTTGAGGAAGATTAAAATATATTGCTCTTATCTTTTTAACTGCTCTACTATGCTTGTTCTTTTATGCTTGCTGTACTATGCTTGTTCGTCTATGGTTGCGTATATGGCATATTACAGCTAATAATACTAATAACACATGTGTTGTTATTTATTAATAAAATAATTGACAGCTAAAGAGTATCCTTTTGCTCCGAAGCCGGAAATTATACCGATGCTATGCTGTGCGATGAGGGAAGTGTGACGAAATTCTTCGCGAGCGAGAATGTTGGAGATGTGCACCTCCACCACCGGGGTTTTGATGGCAGCAACGGCATCCGCTATCGCTACTGAGGTATGGGTGTATCCGCCTGCGTTTAGGATTATTCCGTCGGCACTAAAGCCGTATTGTTGGAGCCAATTGATGATTTCGCCCTCTACATTGCTTTGAAGAGATATGATATCCACTTGAGGGAACTCTTTTATTAGAGAATCCATCATATCTTCCAATGTTTGATTACCATAAATACTCGGCTCTCTCGTGCCCAATAAATTCAGATTCGGACCGTTAATGATTACTATTTTCATATCGCGTACCTTTTAGGTTCTCTTTATCATATTCTTTTCTATACTATTATATAGAAACTAACTATTTTTGGATATTAAATTTAAGTAGCTAAAAATAAGATTATTTCACTGCACTCGGAGTCCAGCATTGCAGGAAGCGGAGCACTTTTTTGCGGTCGTAGCTCTTGTCTTGTTCCAGGAAGGCTGAGTCTTGAAGATGAATTACTTCGCCTTTGTCATTGAGTACTACGAGTACGGGATAGCCGAAGCGCGATGGATAGCTGAGTCGCTTCAATAGTTGTGCATTCTGCTTTTGTATTTCTGCAGTAGTGGCATTTTTCGGGTTGTAATTTACGTGGATATACACGTAATTGTCTTTGATAAAATTACTTATCTCTTCGTCTTTAGTAATGAAATCGGCAAAGCGAAGACACCAAATACACCAATTGCCACCAAGCTGACAGATGACGTGTTTCTTCTGCTTTTTTGCTTGATTTACAGCATTATCAATCTGTGTAAGGGGATTGATAGTTTCGTTGTAAACCTTATTTAATTTCGTTTGAGCTTCGATGCTGATGGCACATAGTGTGGCAATGAGTATGACTAATGTTTTTTTCATAATATCAATATTTTCAGCTAATTATTCTTTTGTTGTAGAGCTTTTTTTAGCGGTTTTAGTGGTAGATTTTTTAGTTGTAGCCTTTTTGGTTGCAGTTTTCTCCGTTTTGGCAGTGGATGTTTTTGAGGTTGCTTTAGCAGTGGTTTTTGCGCTACTTTTTGTAGCTTTAGTGGCTGCTTTGGCAGTGGTTTTAGCTGTAGATTTAGTAGCTGTCTTCGCCGAAGCACCCGTTTTTGCCGAAGCACCTGTCTTAGCCGAAGTACTCTTACGTGACGTCTTACCCTTAGCGGTAGGTCCGTTTTTAATTACTTCGAGGCAGTAGTCAAGAGTAAGTACTTCTTTTTCAATATTTTTCGGCAATTTATAATTATTTCCTGCATGTTGAATATAAGGTCCGAATCTACCGTTAATCACCTCTATGTCATTATCCGGATAAGATGCAAGGATTTTGTCGAGGTCGGCTTGTCGCTTATTCTCAATGATTTCTACGGCTCTTTCGTAAGAAACGTCGAGAGGGTCCTCTCCCTTAGGAATGGAGAAGAAATCATTGCCGAGGCGCACATAAGGTCCGAATCTACCTATGCTTACACTTACATTTTTCTCTTCAAATACTCCGAGAGTAATAGGCAATTTAAAGAGTTCGAGAGCTTCATCGAGGGTAATGGTCTCGATAGATTGATTTTTACGCAGTGAAGCAAAGCGTGGTTTTTCGCCCTCATCACTCTGCTCTCCGAGCTGAATCATAGGGCCGAAACGTCCGATTTTTGCGTATACCGGTTTGCCGGAAACAGGGTCGATACCGAGTTCACGCTCGCCGGCTTTACGACCGGTACTATTCTCCGCTTTTTCCACCATCGGATGGAATTGTTTATAAAAGCTGTCAATATCCTCCGTCCATTTTGATTCTCCCTCTGCTATAGCATCGAATCTCTCTTCGACTAAAGCTGTAAAATTATAGTCCATAATAGCAGGGAAATTGGCTATAAGATAATCAGTTACAACTGTGCCGATATCGGTAGGCAGCAATTTGCCTTTATCTATCGTAGGTTTGTCGGTATTTATTTTATCCGAAATCTTATTCCCTTTAAGCGTAATAGTGTGGTAAGGAAGATGAACGTTTTCTACCTCACGTTTTTCTACATAATCTCTTTTTAGGATTGTAGAAATAGTAGGGGCATAAGTGGAAGGACGACCGATGCCGAGCTCTTCGAGTTTACGCACTAGTGATGCTTCTGTATATCGATAAGGGCGTTGTGAGAATTTCTCTATCGCCATAATATCTTTTGTGTCAAGCATTTGCCCCTCTGCTATCGATGGTAATAATACTTGAGATTCTTCTTTAATATCATCAGTCCCCTCTTTATATACTTTAAGGAAACCATCAAAAGTAATTACTTCGCCTGAGGCAACAAAGAAGTTGTTTTGAGCGAGTGCCGAATAATTCGTTGCAGTAGAATGATTAACAAGTGTATCATTTTCGGTAGCATTCAACATCTCTGCCGGAATAATATCTATGTTAATGTCGGTTTTTTCGAATTGAGCATCAGCCATTTGGCTTGCAATGGTACGTTTCCAAATGAGCTCATATAGTTTCACTTCTTGAGGCGTACCGGTGATGGTATGATTGCTCATATATGTAGGGCGAATTGCCTCGTGAGCCTCTTGGGCGCCCTTGCTTTTTGTGGTATATTGGCGTCGTTTATAATATTTTTCTCCCGCCATAGAGATAATCTCTTTTTTTGCGGAAGCGAGAGCAAGGTCGGAAAGATTGACGGAGTCGGTACGCATATAAGTAATTTTTCCGCTTTCGTATAACGACTGTGCCACCATCATCGTAGTAGCTACGGAAAAATTAAATTTACGAGCCGCCTCTTGCTGTAGAGTAGATGTTGTAAACGGGGCTGCCGGGGCGCGGTGTGCTGGGTGTTTTTGTATGCTATTTACTCGGAATGAGGCATCTATACATCCTTCGAGGAATAGTTTAGCCTCTTCATAAGTGGAGAATTTCTTATTTAATTCTGCCGAGAATTCCGCTTCTTCGTGCTTGAAATTGGCAAAAACACGATAAGATGCCTCCGGATTAAAGCCGGCAATTTCTCTTTCTCGCTCCACTACAAGGCGGAGTGCAACGGATTGAACGCGACCTGCCGAGAGCTGTGGCATCACCTTTTTCCAAAGAATAGGAGAAATTTCAAAGCCTACTAAGCGGTCGAGCACACGGCGAGCCTGCTGTGCATCTACAATATCCAAATTTATTGAGCGAGGATTTTCAATGGCATGTTTTATCGCGGACTCTGTAATTTCGTGAAATACAATACGGTGAGTTATCTTATTATTAAGTCCGAGTACTTCGAACAAATGCCAAGCAATAGCCTCCCCTTCACGGTCTTCATCGGATGCGAGCCAAATTACTTTTACTTTATCCGTTGCTTCGCGTAATTCCTTTACCAACTTAACTTTATCTTTTGGTATCTCGTATTCCGGAAGGTAATTATTCTCTATTTCTATACCCATGCCTTGTTTCTTAAGGTCGCGTACATGACCAAAACTTGACATTACTTTATAGTCCTTTCCCAAAAATTTTTCTATAGTCTTTGCCTTTGCAGGAGACTCCACTATCACTAAGTTTTCTTGCATACTTTTTTTCTTAAATCATAAAGGGGTTATACATTATTATATATATGACCCCAAAATTGGCGCAAAGTAACAACAAAAATTTCAAACTATAATAATGTTTCAGTGATAATTAATATTATTTAACATTGAGATATGATCTTATATGTTGATAATCAGGGGTGTAGATAATTTTTTGCAATAATATTCATGGAGAATTTTTTTAATTTAATGTGAAAATTAATGTAAAATCGCATCATTTATCATTGTAAAGCTACTTGTAAAGTCTTGATAAATACATTATAGTTGAAGTAATGCTTGTTTTTAACAGCCATTTTTTTACTTTGTCGTTATCCTCACTAGGTAAAGTCCGAGTATATTTGGCACATCTCTTAATCGTTCGTCATTTTCGCTATGGCATAATTTAGTTCAAGCCTTATTCTGCCCATTTGGTTTAATCAATACGCCCAACTTTTATCACTAATTTTGCAGTTGCTACTTGAGAGTAGGCTTGTTGAGAGTAGCGGGGCAACATTTTTTTTGTGTTTATTTTTTTATTTAAAATTTATTATATAAATTTGAAGAGAAAAAATTCGATGTTGTATTTGAGAAATAATTTTAAAAAAAGTGTTGATTATGAATAAATTAATGTTTTTATTGCTACTTGTTATTCCTACTTTTTCTTTTGCATGGAATAAAATTTGGTATGTTTCAGAAGGTGGGAAAGGAAAAAAAGATGGTACATCATGGGAAAATGCGGCTCCTGATTTTACTTATTTTTTGCAAAACCCATTTTTAGATCCTGATACTATACTCAATCCTTTATGTATAATTGATACAAGTGATGTTATTTGGGTTTCAAAGGGTAGGTATTCTCCTATATTAATCTGGAATGGATGTGATACTACAAAAGGTAAACCATATAATCCATTTGCAAATAGAGTTTCTATATATGGAGGATTTGAAGGATGGGAGACCCATTTATCTGAAAGAACAGATTGGCGCAATAATGAATCAATTATTGATGGTCATGATACCTGTAATTGTATATGGATTGAAGGAGTCAGTTGTTTGTACAATGGTGACATTGGTATTAAGATAGATGGCTTTACATTAGAAAATAGTATTGACAGTTTAGAAGGTGGTGCTATAAGAGTAGTAAATAATTCTCCTTTATTATCTAATATCGTAATAAAAAATAATGTATGTTCTTCTTTGATGTATTTTGAAAATGCACAAACAAACAGAGGAGTAGAATATAATGGTCATGTTTATCTTTATAATATTCTATGTTATGATAATGACATTGTGATAAAGAATACTATAAATCCATCAAGAAAAAATGCAATAATTACTTGTGATAGTAGTAAGGTAGAATTAATTAATGCTACTTTAGTAAATAATAATATTGTAACTAATACTAGCACTATATATCTTAATTATTCGTCCTATTTCAAGGTTTCTAATTCTATATTGTATAGAAATTGTCATAATAGAGATGCAGTTGTAGATACTGCAAGTCATCTTTATTATTATTGTTCTAATGTTAATGACCTTATTAATACCAATTTATTACGTGGTACGATATTACAGGGCTGTATTGATATTTCACCTAATTTCACAAATATTTATAATGATGATTATAGGTTAGTACCCCCTTGTTTATGTATTAATACAGGTGATGTGATGTTGTATAACACTCTTAATTCTATCTTATTGCAAAATCCTTTCTATTTTTCCAACTATGATGTAAATGCTAATCCAAGGTTTTATAATAATTTAATTGATATGGGAGCTCTTCAACATAAAGAACCGAATAATGTACCTAAACAAATAGGTGAAATGGTTTTATTAGTTGATAATACGATATATTTTAAAGATAAATCAAATTATGAAGTATTTCTTTATGATTATCAAGGAAAATTGCTCTATAATAAAAAGGTAGAAGATACTATTGAAATTCCTGGTGAATTCCATAATTGTGTTGTTGTAGTAACCAAGAATAATGAAATTGTTTATTCAAATAAACTTTTAAAATAATAATATTATGAGAAATTTAAGTTTTAACTTTTTCTTCGCTTTTGCAGTAATTGTATCTTTTATTAGTTGCGAGCGAAAAGACCTTCCAATTAATCAAGTGTGGTATTATGGTGAGGATAGAACGGAATATCTTCCACCAAATAATGTAAAAAAAGTATTATATGGCACTATTGAAGGGGATAGACGAAATCTTGAAATAGAAGATGGTTATGTACTCTATTCAGTAAAAGATATGTGGATTGATAATAGGGATATTTATTTTTATTTACAAATAGAAAAAGTTGATAGTGAAAGTGCTACTGATTGGAAATGTCAAATAATAAAAAATGAAAAAATTTTATATGATGATGTGCCTTTTGGTACAATGAGTATTATTGATGATGATATTTATATTCTACCTTCGTATTATAAACCAAATACAGAGAACGGATATTGGAAAAATGGAGAGATAATTAAGTATCCTGATTTTGAAGCCATTGACACTATCGCTGTAGTTGATTATGTTCACCCTTGTTATATGACTTTTGAGAATGGAATTCCATATTTCACCGGTAGTATTGTTACTGCTAATGGTAATACTGTAGCTGCATGGAAAGGGGGTAAACAACTATTTAAAGAGGAAAAAAAATTCCGAGGTAAGTCTTTATTTCCTACAGGAATTGGTGTGAATAATGGAAAGGTTATTTATAATCATGATGATTATTTAGATTATGGATCAAATGATTATACTTACATTGGAAATATTTGGTGTGATGGTAAATGTACTGTAGTGGGCGATTCTTCCGGATTAAGCTCCGGAAAAAAATTCTTTCAATCGATGAGTTTTTATGCTTATAATTGCAATAATGATATGTACACCTCTTATTATGTAAATATAAATACCTCTTATTTAGGAAATTATTGGTGTACATATGTTTATAAAAACACTGATTTTCTGTTTGAAATTCCAAATCAACAACCACGTTCGTTAACTGTTCATGATGGAAATGTTTATGTTTTATCATCAGAGGCTTGGTTGTCGAAAAATGGTACTGTTTTTCGACGTTTAACCACGGATACAGATATATATCGCATAAGTGGCTTGTGCCATTATGCTATTCATTCTGATAGACGTTAATAGACAAATCCTATAATAAATTTAGTGATGCAAAGATCATACTTCTTTCTTATATAAACAACATACACTTGTAATAATGCTATCTAAAAATCTTATAGAAAAATAAACCAAGTAATTAGTATTAAAAATTATTTCATCAAAAAAATTTGTTCATATCACAAAAAAGCAGTACCTTTGCACTTTAAATGAGATATAGAAAACATTTCTAACATTATAGTTTTAAGGTATGATATATTCACACGAAGTAGAACAGATGTGTGTGGTGGCAAAAGGTGCCAATCACGCATCCGCTCCAATACCTCAAGAAGGTAAATGGGTTAGAGCTAAAGAGATAAAAGACATCTCAGGTCTTACTCACGGCATTGGATGGTGCGCTCCTCAACAAGGCGCATGTAAGCTTACATTAAATGTTAAAGACGGTATAATTCAAGAAGCCCTCGTAGAGACTATCGGCTGCTCAGGTATGACTCACTCTGCAGCTATGGCTTCAGAGATACTCCCGGGTAAAACCCTTCTCGAAGCACTCAATACCGACCTCGTTTGCGATGCTATCAACACCGCTATGCGCGAGCTCTTCCTTCAAATCGTTTATGGTCGTACTCAATCGGCTTTCTCTGAAGGTGGTCTTGTTGTCGGTGCTTCTCTCGAAGACCTTGGTAAAGGTCTTCGCTCTCAAGTAGGTACTATGTTCGGCACTCTTGCTAAAGGTACTCGCTTCCTTGAAATGGCAGAAGGCTATTGCACCCGTATGGGCCTCGATGCCGACGGCGAAGTAATCGGTTACGAATTCGTTCACCTCGGTAAATTTATGGATATGGTGAAGAAAGGCGTTGATGCCAACGAAGCCCTCGAAAAAGCTAAAGGTAGCTACGGTAGATTTAAAGATGCAGTTCAATATATTGACCCACGTAATAAATAAGGAGGATAGAATATGGCAAAACGTGAAGTAAAATTTGAAAGTCAAGATCGCCGTATGGAGAACATCCTCAAAGTTCTTAATTCTTACGGAATCAAAAATATTGAAGAGGCGGCAGATATATGCTCTTCTCGCGGAATAGACCCTTATAAAATGTGTGAAGAGACACAGCCTATCTGCTTTGAAAATGCTAAATGGGCTTATGTAGTGGGTGCCGCTATCGCTATCAAAAAAGGTTGTAAAAATGCAGCTGATGCTGCAGAAGCTATCGGTGAAGGCCTCCAAGCTTTCTGTATTAAAGGTTCTGTTGCTGACGATCGTAAAGTTGGTATCGGACATGGTAACCTCGCTGCTCGTCTCCTCCGTGAAGAGACTAAATGCTTTGCTTTTCTCGCCGGACACGAGTCTTTCGCAGCTGCTGAAGGTGCAATCAAAATCGCTGAGATGGCTAATAAAGTGCGTAAAGAGCCTCTCCGCGTTATCCTTAACGGCCTCGGTAAAGACGCAGCTAAAATCATCTCCCGTATTAATGGTTTTACTTATGTGCAAACTCAATTCGACTATTATACAGGTGAACTTAAAGTGGTGAGCACTAAGTCTTATTCCGATGGTCTTCGCTCAAAAGTAAAATGCTATGGCGCTGATGACGTTCGCGAAGGTGTGGCTATCATGCGTGCAGAAGGTGTTGACGTCTCTATCACCGGTAACTCTACAAACCCTACTCGCTTCCAACATCCGGTAGCTGGTACTTATAAAAAAGAGTGCATGGAGCAAGGCAAGAAATACTTCTCCGTTGCTTCCGGTGGCGGTACAGGTCGTACTCTTCACCCGGATAATATGGCTGCCGGTCCTGCCTCTTATGGTATGACCGATACTATGGGTCGTATGCATGGCGATGCTCAATTCGCCGGCTCTTCTTCAGTTCCTGCTCACGTAGAGATGATGGGATTCCTCGGTATGGGTAATAACCCTATGGTAGGTGCTACTGTTGCCGTTGCCGTTGCCGTAGAAGAGAGTGCTAAATAAGTTGATTTAAATTTTTTAATTATACTCTTAGAGAGTTGTCTGCTTACGTGGCGACTCTCTTTTTTTGCTTTTTAACATCGTTTTTTATCTGTTTTTTCTCTTTTTAATCAGATAGAAACGGGCGTCAATGGAGTTGGAGCTACCTGTTTTATGTCTGTTTGTATCCTATCTAATAGGTAAGAGGCGGGCGTCGATGGCGTTGTTTAATCGGTGCATTTATAGATAGGTTTTTAATTTAATACTAATGCAATTTTCTTTTTGAGTAGGCTTTTTCCCGCCTTTTTCTGCCTTTTTCGGTACTTAGGAAAATTTTTTTTCGTGTGAATATGAAATTAAGTGTGGTAAATTTTGTTAAATTTCGTTCCGTTAAACTCTTATTTCCTTTATTATTTTTAAATTTTATCCTGTAAATACGTCTAAAACTTAATTTTTATTAATCAAATGTCAGTGTAAAAGTAAAATTGTATATTTGCAAGAGAGATATATTGCAAGTAATATTGGATGATTTGAATTCGAGAGACTCAATATCCTTACAGATTATTACTTGTATGGTTATTTTTAATTTAAGGCAACGTCTATTGTTGAAAAGTCTTTTTATTTATTCATTGTAAATTTATTAATTTTTTTAATACTTAATCTAACTATGTTAAGAAAACTATTTGTTTTTTTATTTGTGCTTATGTGCATTCCTATTATGCTTCAAGCACAGCCAGTGGTTCAGTTGGACGAGAATTTTAATTCCGTTTCACCTTCGCAACTGCCTACCGGATGGGTGAGTAGTGGTGACATTGCTACCAGCTATAACTGGTTGGTTGCTACACCTACTTCAACAGAAATTTATGATGGCAAAGCCCTTAGAATGAGGAATTATTCAGAGGGTGACTCTGCTATTATCAAAACTCCGGTATTCGACTTATCGGTTAACTCTTCGCTCACTTTCATGACTTATAACAGTTCATGCCGCGAGCTTAAAGTTTACCTCCTCTACACTCTTAACTCTGTAGAGCATAAAGAGTTACTCGTAGAATGCCCTAATACTACAGAATGGGTGGAATACGCAATCAACCTTCATGCTTACACGGGCGCTACAAATGCCAGAATCGTTTTCCAAGCTATTTCCAGTTACATGCTTAATAGCAAAACTAACTCTTACATCGATGATGTTAAGGTGTTTGAAACTCCTCTTTGCGCTCGTCCTATCGACTTGGCTATCGGTTCGTTAACCAAGAATTCCGCTTCTTTGCAATGGAATTTTTACGTGCTTGGTAATCCTACCGATAATTTCCGTATTACCATGCGCGATGCCGATGGTAATAACATCTACAACAACACTTCTTTCTCTACTACCGGAAATAATATCTATAATATGTCCGGTTTGACTCCGAATACGGAATATACTGTTATTCTTCAAGGCGATTGTTCCGCTTCGGCTCAAGGTTATTCCGATCAATCCGCCGAGTTCACTTTCAATACTCCGGATAATGCTATTGCTCTACCTTATTCTACTTCTTTCGAGAATCTCACAGATCTGCCTGCCGGTTGGCTTATCGGTACCGGTCGCTCATCTTCCGATTATTCTTATAGTTATACTGCCAATACCGGTGATAATTCCCTTATGTTGAGCAGTAAAGGTAATACCATTTCCGTTATCGCTCCTGCTTTTGCAGCTCCTTCCGATTCTGTGGAGGTGGATTTCAGCGTTCAAGCTACAAAAGC
The DNA here is from genome assembly GCA_051870785.1 of Candidatus Aphodosoma sp. Classification (GTDB taxonomy): domain Bacteria; phylum Bacteroidota; class Bacteroidia; order Bacteroidales; family Paludibacteraceae; genus Aphodosoma. Next base: position 51,451 of record JBJECF010000008.1, on the reverse strand, counting down.
CACTACAGTTCGTGTAGGTTGGGTAAACGATGTTGCCGACTTATCTACTTTTAACGAAATTTTCAGCTATAACGTTAATACTCTCAGCCAATGGATTAATCTCCGCTTTAATACTTCAGGCTCTTTGTATGCAAAAACTCAAGGCTTGAACTTGTGTTTCCTTTTGAGCTCTGAAAGCGGTACTTCTATGTATATCGATGATGTGAACGTGCGTTATATAGCTTCTTGTTCTCGTCTCGAACAAATTACGCTTAATCAAGACTCTACTAATATAGAGGTAAGCTGGATAGAATATAGCACTACTCCTTCTGCTAACTATCAAGTGGAATATGTTAATAATACTGCCGGTACAACGAATTATATCAATGTTACTACCAATCCTTATACTTTGTCCGGATTGAACGATAACAGCGATTATACAATTCGCGTACGCTCTATTTGTACAGTTGGTGATACTTCCGAGTGGAGTTTGCCTGTAAGCACTCATACTTTCTGTAGACCTCGTTCGGCTATATTGTACGAAGACTTTGCAGGGCAATCTTCTTTCGATGATTGCTGGACTTCAAAACAAACAGTATTGGGAACAGGTACTTCGTATAGTGACTATGGTTCTGCCGGTTGGGATACATATAGTTACAGCGGTAAAATACGTGCTCGTCTTCGCTATGCTAAAGAGGGTGGACATTATATCCTTGCCACTCCGGCTTTAAGTATTGGCACTCCGGGTCAGTACGACCTTAAATTCTCTCTTTATCGCTTCAGCAGTAGTAAGACGGGCCACGAACTTAAAGTTTGGGCAAGCCATACTACCGATACTACCGATGCAGTGCTTATTACTACTATTGCTCGTAACTGGCAAGGCTATCCGGAAGGAGATGCTACCGGTTGGTATCAATACGAGATGAATATTCCATTGAGTGGCTCCGTACATATCTTGTTTGAAGGTATTCACGGTGCAAGCTCTTCTACATCTTATCTCGACTCCATTTCTATTTATGAGGCTCCTGCCTGCCGTGAAGCCAAGAAGTTGCAAATGTCTTCTACTGTAAATACTATCGACCTTTCTTGGACGCCGGGCGAAACTTTCCATAACGCTTGGAAGGTTACCTATACGCTTTATTGGGGCGAAAACGACTCGCTCGTTTATAACGGTGTGGTTAATACTCCTTCTTATAGCGTGCCGAACCTTGACCCGGCTACAGCTTATCATATCGTGGGTTGTGTTTATACTCAATGTAATGATACCCTGTTATCTGCTCCTCTCGAGTTCGACGAGTTCATCTCTACCGAGTGCTACACTATAAATACATTCCCTTATGTTCAAAATTTCGAACAAACCGAAGTTATTCCTCCTGTTTGCTGGAATAGATATCTTATAAAAGCTCCTACAAGCGGTACAAACTTCAAAGAAGATAGCTGGACGCTTCTCGAAAACGAGTCATTAGCTCATTCCGGTAGTGGTGCCGCTATGTTCCAAAAATGTGGCTATCAAACTGTTGCTACTTTAGTTACTCCGAAATTCAATTTCGAAGCCGGAAAACGTTATCAATTGCGCTTCTGGATGTATCGTGATGAATTGACTGCTTCTTATAAAACTAATTTACGTGCTTTCGTAACTACGAATTCTTCAGATACTATCGGTTACAGATTGTGCGATATCGGTGTTAATACTGCTGAATCTCCTGCTGAGGTGTCTAAGGGCTATTACGAATATATTTTCGAAATCCCTGATACTATTTCCGGTGAGAGATATATCGTATTAGCGGGTCTTTCTCTCTACTACAGTTACACTACAATTTATATCGACGATGTAGTAGTGGAAGAGGTACCTGCTTGCCAAAAAATACAACGTGTACACTCTAGTGTAATCAGCTATAGTACTGCTAATTTGTGGGTTGAAACCGAAGAGAATGTCAATTGGCAATATGTAGTTCTTAAAGGCGAAGAAACAATAGAGAGCGCAACTCCTATCTCAGTAGTTGGCTCCGATAGTACTATCGTTACCGGTCTTGACCCTGATACGGAATATCGCTTCTATGTTCGCCGCGATTGCGGTAACGGCTCTTATTCAGAGTGGAGTGCTAATGTAAGTACTCTTACCACTCCTTGTATGGAGGGTAGAGCTCCTTATTTAGAGACGTTTGAGTCTTATACAAAAGGTATTGAAATCATCAATGCTTGCTTCGACTTCCAACGTCCAAGTACTTATTATAAATATCCTGTTATTGCAAATTCCGCATTGGATAACGAGCCTTATGCCGGTAAACAATGTGTTTATGCAGCTCATAAAGGTTACCTCTTCCGTCAGTTCTATTTCGAAGCCGGAAAAACTTATGAGGTTTCTGTTTATGCTACAGGTGCTAACGATGATGAGGCTACGGGTTACGGCGATAGAATCACTTTCTTTCTCTCTTCTTCTCCTGCATCAAGTGGTATTATCACTAACTTCTCTACAAACAACCCTGTTAAGAGCGGTTGGAACCGTATAAGTGCTACATTTACAGTGCCTGATCCGGGTTACTATTACCTCGGTATTGAATTTGTTACAAACTATGGTCTCGGTATCGATAATTTGTCCGTTCGTGAAATAGAATGTCTTGAGCCTAACAATATGAGTTTCAGCTCAATCACTACTACTTCCGCAGAATTGATGTTCTTGCAAAACGGTGTACAAACCGAAGTTCGCGTTTCTTCCGTTGATAACGGCGACCTCGACCCGGCTTTCGACATCCTTATCGATACTATTTCTAACAATACAATTCAAATTACCGGCCTTCAACCTAGTACAAAATACTACTACACTCTCCGCTCTATTTGTGCTAATGGTAGTCGTAGTAGTTGGACTACAATAAGCAGTTTCTATACTCTTTGCGAATCCGTTTCCGTTCCTTATTCCGACGGCTTTGAAGAGGGCAATACCAACTTCACTTGCTGGAGTAGCATGGGTCTTAATAAAACTGCAGAATTATCCGATAGCAAACACCACCGCCAGGGTAATTCAAGTGTATTGTTGCAAAATACTACCTTTACTTCTCCTGAGTTGAATGTCAACTCACTTGCAGGATACACCTTCACCGGTTATGTATTAGCTACTAACGCAAATACTACCATCTCTTTCGGTGTCCAAGGCGACCCTAATGCTTCCGACTCTTACGAGCATCTTTACGAATTTACGGTGCCTATCGCTAATTCATGGACCGAATTTAACATCGACTTGAGCGTGCTTGCTTCTGATGATTATACCGGTGACCCTGTTGCCGACTATAAATTCATCGCTATGGTTGTTGGTGAAAACGAGGTTTATCTCGATAATATCAATATTATACCTACTACTAATTGTAGCAAACCTTCTAATATCACTATCAATAACTTCGACCCTAACAACTTGAATATTACCTGGACGGCAGGTGGTTCTGAGCAAGAATGGGAAGTTAAAACTTATCGTATCCGTACTTTAGCCAACGGTGATATCAATAATGTATTGGAAGCTACCGATACGGTACAAACCAGCAGTATCACGTTGAGCAATCTATATCCTACTACTACTTATTATGTTGTAGTATCTTCTTTATGCGGTACAGGCGATCGTAGCCTCGGTGCTTATTCCGCCGAATTTGAAACCGGTTGCGCTACTATGTCTTTGCCTTATAATGCAAATATTATGTCGAATGCCAACGCTGGTATTATGCCTAATTGCTGGTCACAAGGCGATTATTCCCCGGCTTTACTGTCTAACGTTTGGGGATCTACTCGCTTGGAAGGCTTGACTTGGTACTACAACAGTATGTCGGCTATCGCATACAGTACTATCATTACTCCTAAATTCGACTTCACTAACGTAATTAGTGCTAATATCACAATGAGTGTTAATGTAATGAATACCGACACTATGTTTATCTTCGCTTCTTACGATGGTGGTCTTACATTCACAGATACCGTAGGATTTATGAATCCTTCAAGCGGTTCTGCAAGTGAGGTTAGAGTAATTGATGCAAGCAACTGCGCCGGACGTGAAGTGATGTTCGCTATTCGTGCTCAAATTATCGACGCTAATGAATCGGAATGTTACGCTCAAATTCGCCAATTCGAAATCGAACCTGTAGAGGCTTGTCTTATTCCTGCCGGTGCTATCGTTGGTGCACAAACCGGTACTACTGCAAAAGTGGTTATCAACGATACTATCGACTCTCACAATACTTGGGATTATGTAGTAGTGCCTGCCGGCGACCGCGTTAGCGATGTTGCCCCTACTACTGTACATTCTAAGGTGTTCGAACTTACCGGCCTTAACGGTGGTAGCGATTACGACCTTTACGTTCGTACCAACTGCGGTAACGACAACGTCAGCAGCTGGAGAGGTCCTGTAAACTTCGGTACTAAATGTAGCGTTATTACAATCCCTTACCACGAGGGCTTCGAAAACGAAGAGGCTTGCTATCAACTTTACAAACCTGCCGATGCTTCTGCTCTATATCCTAGCGTAAGCAGAGTAAGTGACTATTATTACTACGAAGGCAACTACGCTCTTAAATTTGTTTCGGCTTCAGAGCTTATCTCTGTCGGTAATTGCTATTTCGTATTGCCTCAAACTAATTTGAGAATACAACAACTCGGTATCTCATTCAACTACATCCAACGTCCTAACTCAGGTCAATTGATAATAGGTATTATGAACGGCAATGATACCGCTTCATTCATCCCTTATCATACTCTTGATTATACCGAATATTACGATTATAACAGCGTAGACTTTAAATTCAATGCCGTACCTGCCGAGTATGCCGATTATCGCGTTGCAGTAGCATTTACTGTTGGCTTCAACTATAATAATGCTTCTTATATCGATAATATCTTGGTTTATCAAACAGACGAATTTAAGCCTGTTACCGGCATAAATGTCAAAGCTTTAACTACTACTACTGCTACTGTCGGTTTGGATTATACTTCCGATTATATCGAGGTATCTTGTGTGGCTCAAGGTAATACTCCTAACGAGACCGGTAATCTTATTTCTACTACAAACGAAGTAACTATTACAGGTCTTACTCCTGCTACCTGCTACGCTGTATACGCTCGTACTCATTCCGGTAGCGAAGTTAGTGAGTGGTTTGGCCCTACATATTTCTATACCGAATGTGGCATCATCGATGTTACTAACGGCTGGACGGAGAATTTCGATAGCTATACTAACCCAGACTATCAAATGGCTCCTTGTATTACTCTCGCTCAAACTGCTAAAGTGAACGGCGAAGAGTATCCGAAAGTAATGAGTTCTACTATCAGTACATTGCCTAATGCAATGGTAATGAGGGGTACTAATACTCTTGTTTTGCCGGAATTCAATTACTTGCCTGGTCAACTCGAATTCTCTTGCTATATGATTGGTAATGATTGTGACGTTGTTCTCGGTACTATCCAAGACGGCGACATCACTACTTTCAACGAACTCGAATACTTAAGTGTAAATGGCGCTCCTGAGAAATTCACTGTTAATCTTTCTGGATACTACTGTTCAGGTAATCGTATCGCTTTACGTACTAAGATGTCTTCTTCTATCGTATATATCGATAGTATCCACGTATGCATACCTAATGTAACTCCTGTTGTTAATATCACTAATATCACTGTAACCGATAGCGAGGCTACTATTAGTTGGAATGCTCCGGCACTTTCTGTAAGCACGGCTTATTCACTCTATAATGCCGCCGATACTAATGTGCCTTTGCAAATCGGTACTACTACAAACGGTATGGTTACATTCTCCGGCCTTACAAGCAATACTTCTTATGTTATAGAACTTCGCGCTGAACTCGCAGGTGGTCAATTTACACCTACCGTTTCTGCAAACTTCACAACGAACCATCCTATAGCTCAAATCCCTGCTATGTTCGACTTCGAAAACGATGCCGAAAATAGTGCTTGGGAAATAATTACTAATAAGAACGACCGCTTCATCTTCGGCTCTAATGCTACCGCCGTTAAGACCGGTGATAAAGCTCTTTATGTTTCCAATAAACCTTCTACAGGTGCTTATGGATATACAAGAGAGGCTTGCTATACTTATGCTTGTCGTAAGATGTATCTCCCTGCCGGTATGCTCGATGTATCATTCGATTATTATGTAAGAGGTTATCTCTCTTCTGATTTCGGTCGCGTATTCTTAATGCCTATTGATGCCGAAATGCCTTCTACTTCTTTGAGTTATGGCTTGCCTGATGGCTCTATTGCTCTTGATGGTAATTCTACTCTCTCTCAAACAGATGGCTGGGCTAATAAAACTTTACAAGTTAGAAATAACGTTGCCGGATACTATTACTTGGTAGTTTATTGGTGGGTTTCCGGTTACTATGAATATCAACCACCTATCTCTGTTGATAACATCTCTATCTCTGCCGTTCCTTGCGCCGAAATAGAAAATGTATCAGTAAGTACTACTTCCTCCGGTGCTGTAATTTCTTATACCGGATATGTTAATGGCTCTACTATCCATTATGTAGTTACAGAAGACGGCGACACCGTAGCTAACGGTACTGTTAATGGTAACTCTATCAATATTACCGGTCTCGAACCGCAAACTACTTATGAGTATGAACTTTATGCTACTTGTACAGAGGGCACTACTCCTTCTATTTACGGAGAGTTTAATACCGGTTGTTTGCCTCTTGCAGCTCCTTGGAGCTATGGTTTCGAAGACATTACAGGTGATGCCGTTCTTAAAGAAGCTAACCCTTGCTGGTCTGAAATTTCTACTACAAACACGTATCACTTTACCGGATCTGTTGGTATGGGTACTAATAACTTCGATGTTATCCACCGCACAGGTAGCCAGTCTCTCTTCTATTATTCAGGTATTAATACTAAGTCTATCATTTGCAATACATTCCACTTCGAGGCTGGTAAAGTTTACAAGTTCTCCGGATGGGCTCGTACAAGCGATAACCTCACTAAGGGTAATACCATCTCTGTTGTAAGAATTGTGAATAACCTTGTTGCAGAAACTTATGCTACTATAGAGGTAACTGAAATCTGGCAAAATATCTCTGCCGAAATAATGATGAGTACAACAGGCGATTACCAAATCGGTCTTTGCGTCCTCCATAATACCGTAGATGAATATTCAGAATATTACATGCCTAACACTACTATCGATGACTTGGAATTTGTAGAAGTCGTTAATGTTACTCCACAACCTGTAACGGTAACCAATATTAATGCAAATGGTGCTACTATCGGTTGGAGAGATGTTTCCGACAGCTATGTTGTGGATATTACTCGTAATAACGTTAAATTACAAAGCAATATCGTTTCTAATATCAATAGCTACGATGTCACAGGCTTGTATCCTAATACAACTTACCAAGTATCCGTTCGCGGTATAAACGGTAACGATACTACTAATGCGGCTACCGCTACATTTACTACCGATTGTGGCGCTATCTCAATGCCTTATCAAGAAGACTTCGAATATCTCCCTACCGCTTCAATTCCTTCTTGCTGGGATAATATCGACAACAGCGTACTTGCTTCCGGCTCTTCTAATTGGGGAGTATCTAGTGTTGATGGTAGCAAAGTGATGAATTTGAACACCGCTTCTTCAAACGGTCTCATGGAAATTCATACTATGCCTATCAATATCAACAACGCTAATGCCGCTCTTACATTCCGCTATAACAATGGTTCCGACCAAAGCAAGTTATACGTAATGTTGAGTAACGATGGCGGTGCTACTGTTGATACTATCTTGTCAACAAGTAAAAACTCCGGTTGGAAAGAGTTTAGCTACAACCTTGGTAACTATATGAACCAAGATGTCATAGTATATTTCAGTTCTATCTCTTCTACCAACGTAAGCGCTAATATCTCGTTCGACGACTTCCGTATCAACGCAATGGAATATATGCCAGTAGTTTACGATACTATTTGCCAAGGCGAACCTTATTATCGTAACGGCTTCAGCTATACTCCAACAGAGTTGAATGTCGGCAACAATACGTTGAGTACTATTAAAACTTCTGTTGCAGAAAATGCAATCGATACAATTATCTCTGTAGAGTTGGTAGTGGCTCCTAAGTACTTCATCTCACTCTACGATACAATTTGTAAAGGCGATGTTTACAATAAAGGATTGTTCGCTAATGTAACTCCTGCAATAACTTCTACAGGTCGCTACGAGCGTAACTTCATCTCTTCATTCGGTTGCGACTCAACAGTGGCTCTCTACCTCACCGTGCTCGACTTTGACAAGACTATCGATGTGGCTCTCTGTGAAGGCGATACTTATACTTACAATGGTACTAATTATACCGATGCAGGTACTTATACTATCTCTGAGCAAAATCCACGTGGATGCAACGCTACTACAACAATCAACATTAATATTATACCAAAATATTACGATGTCGTTGTAATGCGTTGCGATAACGACTCTTACGTTTGGGAGGGTAGAACAATCACTACGACAGGTGTTTACACTGCAAATTATACTAATGTCAATGGTTGCGACTCTATCATGCGTCTCTATTATACCGCATTACCAACTCAAGTAGATACTACTATTGCAATTTGCCGCGGTAGCGACTACGACTTTGCAGGAACTACTCTAACAGAGCCGGGTACTTACAACAATTCATTCGTATCTACTTTCGGATGCGATAGCGTTGTAAACCTTACCCTCGTGGTAACCGACCCTACTCGTACTGTCGTAAATGATTACGTCTGCGAGGGCGATGATTATAATGGTAACGGCTTTAACCTCACTGGTGTAACTGCCGATACTATTGCAGAACTCACACTGCAAACTTATGCAGGTTGCGACTCAATCATCGAGCTTCACCTCACTCTTATACCTGCCGTTTACGATACTATCTACGCAAGTATCAATCCGGGCGAGACATACGAGTTCGCTAACAATACATACACACAAGCCGGTGAGTATGAAGGACACTTCTTCACCGAAGGCTTTGGTTGTGACTCTTTAGTAACTCTCATCTTGAGCGTTGGAACAAGCGTTGAAAGTAGCTATGCACTCCCTATCGTTGTGGCTCCAAACCCTGTTCTTGGTGGACAAAGTACTTATTTAACCCATGAATGGACAGCCGAAGAGCAAAGCGGTATGCGCGTAGAAGTACTTAACTCCGTAGGTCAACTCATCGAAGTATTTACTCCTGCTACTTATCCGATAGAGGTTAAAGGTATTAACGTAAGCGGAATCTATGTCATCCGCGTTACTTCCGGTACCGGCAACGTCTACATCGGTCGCCTCGTAGTGAAGTAATTACTTTCTCCGAAATTGTTTAGTTCATAAACTAAATACATCAGTTGCACTGTAAGACTTTCTTGCAGTGCAACTTTTTTATTCCTGGTTTATGTAAAACGGATTTTAAATGTGGACACTAATATAAATTTTTATTCTTATCCCCTCTTTAAATGTTGTTTCTAATTTGCAGTTGCCCTTTGAGAGTTTTTTTCTGTGGTTTTTTTTATGGATTTTTGTGGAGTGAGGAATAATATTTAACTTTGTACTCAAATAAATATGTCCTCAATGTCATTTTTTTTAATGGCATAGTTGCAAAATGAGATTAATATTTTTGATTACTTATTCATTGAAAGTATAATGTCCCTATTGGTGTTGTTATCTGAATAAGGCATTCAAATAAGTGGTTTTTAATATATTTAAACATTTTTTATATGAAGAGATTTTTATTTTTTCTATTGTGCATTATTGGCTAAGGGAGTCCCTATTTATGTTTTGGTGCTCAAGTGTCAAAAATAAAGGCCAATTCCGACGAAATTCTTTTATCGTCTTTAACTAATATAGATGCCCCTTTTGCTCGTTCGTCGAGTATTTCACCATTTGATACAGTCTATATTACAGAAGAAAATCCTTGGGTGGAAAATTTTGATGCTACTACAGCTCTGACACCTTTCCCTTCTTGTATAAATATTCTACAAAGCAATATTATTAATGATGTAGTTTACCCTATTGTAGTAGATACTTCTTTGGCAACAACGATGCCGGCTGCTCTTTTAATGCGTGGTACTAATACTTATGCATTGCCTATTGTAGTGGCACCAAACCCAGTACACGGTGGACAAAGCACCTTTGTAAACCGTGAGTGGACAGCCGAAGAGCAAAGCGGTATGCGCGTAGATGTACTTAACTCAGTAGGTCAGGTAGTGGAAGTATTTACTCCAACAACCTTCCCTATCGAAGTAGGTGGTATCTACGTCAGTGGCATCTACTACATCCGCGTTACTACCGGCACCGGCGATATCTACTTAGGTAGGTTGATTGTAAAATAATCTTTAGCTATTAAAAGTGCTTTCATTTTTATAAGCTAAATTTAATATTGATGGGGCTGTGTCAAAATAGGCGCAGCCTCTTTTTTATAGTCTTACCTTTATGCCTAAATTTCTGACGAAATAACCGTTGCAAGTTGAGATGCGATGCCTTGGCATTTACTTTTGCTGTGATTCCTTCTGAACTAATACGCTTGTGTCTCTAGTATAGAAATTATATTGTACCCCCTTAAACGAAGTATTAAACTTCCCTTTAGTAGTTTAATCTTATTATAGCTCTTTGTTTTCTTTTAATCATTCTTAAAATAAAAATTTTTTACTGCATCAAGTACTGACTCGTCAATTTCCCTGCTTTCTATCATTATGTAAGATAAATTTTTTAATTAAACCGTTCTTATATTTCTGATTATCATTTGTATAATGATTTTTTGTATTGATGTGTAATTTTTACGCAAAATATTTGGTGGTATCAAAGAAAGGTATTATCTTTGTCGTGTAAAAATCACACGATATTTTAAAGCTAATTATAATTTAGGATTATTCAAAATATTCAGATATAATACTATTCAAAATGGAAGAAAATAAATATTGCTACAAGTATCCTCATCCGAGTGTTACTACCGACTGCGTAATTTTCGGGTTCGATGGCACTAAGTTGAGAGTTCTTTTGGTGCAGAGAGGCATAGAACCATATAAAGGGCGGTGGGCTTTCCCCGGTGGTTTTATGAAAATAGACGAGAGTGCAGAGCAGTGTGCTTTGCGTGAATTGCGAGAAGAAACGGGGCTTGAAGCGGTTTATGTACGTCAGTTCCACACCTTTACGGCTGTAGATAGAGACCCCCGTGAGCGCGTTATTACTATTGCTTATTATGCCCTTGTTAGGTTACAAGATGTGAAGGGTGGAGATGATGCCGCCGATGCTCATTGGTTTGCTCTTGACGAGATTCCGCATCTTGCTTTCGATCACGACCAAATACTCCGTATGGCAGAGCAAGCTCTTCGTCGACAAATACATTTCGAACCAATCGGTTTTGAGTTATTGCCCGAAATTTTCACGGTAAAAGAGTTACAAAACCTATACGAGGCTATTCTCTGCGTGCATTTCGACCGAAGAAATTTTTATAATAAGATGAGGCACTTCGGTATGCTGGAGCAAGTAGATGTTTCGGACAGTACTTCGTCTGACGTTTTAATGCAGAATGCCTATGTAGAGTGTTCGACTCGTAACGTTACTAAAAAACGCGATGCCTTTGTATTCCGCTTTAATAAAGCCAAGTACGACGAACTCAAGCAAAAAGGCTTCCGATTGGAATTCTAAACAATTGAACGGATTGAACACAAAATCTAAATCCACCTTTAAAGCCTTCCGACCGGAATTATAAACAATTGAACAATATAATTTATTTAAAACAAATAATTTAAATGTATAAAAGGAGAAGTTATCATGAAAACAGTAAAGAACAATACCCCTAGTACCGCTGTGTCAATAGATACACTTAACATGCTGTGTGAGAAATATCACGACGAAATCTGCCGTGGTGTAAAACCGAATTACCTACCGAAAATCCGCTTGAGATACGTAGAAGACCAAGGTAAATTCGGGTATGTGGAGTTTGGTGATTTTATTTTAATCGCTGATGACCTATTTGTTTGGAGGCAGGAAAGTAAATTTGCCAATGATGACAACGAAGATCTTAAAAGTTTGGAATTCAATGACAAATGTGTTCGTCCTGGATATATGTGCAGGTTCCTTTATGCCGGGGTTGATACTAACGTAGTAGATTGCAATGGCGAGCATATCTTTGAGGGTGATGTGCTGGAGATTACTAAGTGTAATAATGCAGAATGTCAATTTGCTTTGAGCTGTATTAAAGACGGCAGTGATACGGAGATTTATGGCTTTTTACTTGATAATCACTTCCTTTCTCTTGACGAATGCTTGCAGAATAGTGATATTAAATTGAGGCGTATTGGCACAGCGTTTTTCCGTTTGGATTGGAATCTTACTATTGAAGGGATGCTTTATATTATCCGCAATTTTAATGGATGGCACGATACTACCGAGGAGCAAGAAGAGAAATTATTTATGGCAAAGTACACCCCAAATTTCGACCAAGAAAATTGGAAATACCAAGCCCTCGAAATCCTCGAAATAGAATTCGATTGGAGGTAAATAATAGCTACTCGCTTTAAACGCCGATTATTATCAATTCGAAATCCTCGAAATCCGGGTATAGTCAATCGCTTTATTATTTTAATAGTAAGAAGCAAGGTGAGGTTGATTTTGTTATTGAGTTAAATGGTAAAGTTATTCCTATAGAAGTAAAATCCGGAAAAGATTATTAAAGGCATAATGCTCTTTTTGCAGTGCTGTCAAATCCGGAATATTCTATATCAGAGGCAATTACATTTTGCCAAGGCAATGTAGAAGTTGTAGATAAAATAGTGTATTTGCCGATATATATGTTGATGTTCTTAAAAAATAACGAAGAACAAGACATAGAATACAAATTCGATTTAACCGGGCTAAAATAAAGTAAAAATTTTGCCTATTTTCTTGAAAAATTGATCTATGTTTATTAACTTTGCAGAAGCAAAGCAATAAACTATGAATTATTTTACACAACAAGACAAAATTGTCGCTGATATGGTCGAAGCCTATAAGATACAAACTCGGTAGAGTTTTTCGAACATACATCGAGTGGAAAACAGGTAGCAGCATATTCTCCAAGCAACAAGCATACACAATGCTTGATGCTGCGAGTTAACTTCTTGAACGAATGTTCGATGACCCCGAAGCAGATGCGGAACTGTGTTCCTATCTCGAGGGCATCGACGAACGAGCCCTGATAGAGCGTTATCCCCTCCGCTCGTGCGAGCTAACCGATGTGCCATTTATTGAACTAATTGAAAATTATTAAGATATGGAAGAATTTGTCGAATATTTGCAGCAGACTTATGGTGTAGCCAATGGTACTACCAATAGTTATAAGATGGCTATCAGAATATTAGACAACATATTTGAACAATATGATGTCTTGAATTTCTCGGGCAAATCTGTTGCTTCGCTAACTGATGTTGGCGAAATTAATACCCTATACGATTTTGTGAAAGCAGAAGAAAAGAAAATGAAAACCGGAAAAGATTCCATTTTCAAATTTGGCAAATCTTACCAACAAAGCTATCCCAAAAAAGGATTTTGTTCGGCTGCTGTCCGAAGCTTGCAAAATTTCAGAGAGTCGATAATTCAACAGAAAACGATTGAATATGTGCAATTAACCGACAGCACCTCGCAGTTAGTAAATAAGCTAAAGAGGATAACAGCTATTTCCAACACTGAAACAAATGCCGAAATACATCAAAGAATCGGGCAAAATGTGTTCCGCAGTGTATTGCTTGAAATCTATCGAGGACAGTGTTGTGTCTGCGGGCTGAACATAAAGGAAGTATTGCGGGCAAGCCACATTTTACCATGGGCGGATAATAAAGAAACCCGGCTTAACCCCGAAAACGGACTTTGTCTAAGTGCCACGTACGATGCTGCATTCGACAAGCACCTTATTTCGTTTGACGACGATTACCGAATGATTGTCAGCCCGTATATCCGGGAATTTTACACCAATGAAGCAGCCAGAGAATACTTTGAAAGTTACGAAGGAAAACAGCTCGAACTACCATATAAATTCAATCCGAATAAGGAATTCCTGAGAAAACATAGGGAAAAATTAATCGTATAATCTGAATTATTAAAGATTATTGGGAATGGCGTGCTCGATTTTTGCACACACCTTAAATTATCTTTGCAAACGGAAATGCAAAGGTATGCTAAAAAACATACGCTGCTCTTATACATTATATAAAAAAAATCGTAACTTTGCAATTCAAGCAATAAATTCTGAGAATGACCGAAAAATAGGAAGAAAATATAACGGCAATATTGTCGGTAACTTTTAAGGAAAACTCCTTAGTAGTTGCACAAGGTTTGGTCGCCTTCAGATGCTACATTGGAGTTTTTTGTTTAAAAATGGAACGCAAGATTTTTAACTGCGAAAAATACAATGTGGAACATATCACCACAATAGACCAGGTAAAAGAATTTACTAAGTATTTGGTCGAGGACTTGAAAGTCAATATCAATCCTGATAATGACTTCGCAGACTACATAGAATATGCAACAGGCGAACCTACGTTCAACGACAAAGAGGTTGAACTTGGGAACCAACTTATGGATGAGTGCTGCAACGTGTGCGAAGCAAACGGCGTTGATGTTTACGACCTGATGTCTGAATATTTGTTCGCATATTAATTCTGAAATGACCGATGTATTATCCAAAGAACAACGGAAACGCTGTATGTCGCACGTTAGAGGCAAAGACACCAAGCCTGAGGTTATGGTGCGACAATTCTTATTTGCACATGGTTTCCGTTACAGACTATACCGCAAAGATTTGCCGGGCAAGCCTGACATCGTTCTTCCGAAATACAAAACCGTCATTTTTATTAACGGCTGCTTTTGGCACGGACACTCCAGCTGCAAGTATGCCACAATCCCGGAAGCGAATCACGATTTTTGGCTCGCCAAAATTTCGGGAAACATTGAGCGTGATAAATCTAATCACGCCAAACTGTTTGAACTCGGGTGGAAAGTTATCGAGATTTGGCAATGCGAACTAAAACCTAAAGTTCGAGAGCAAACACTGAACAATCTACTTACTGAATTAAGAAATGACTAAAGATAGACTCACATTTACACTGATGGATTTGGGCTATAAAAAAGCCGGTCCGGTACAAATATACGACGAGCGTACTACATACGACAACGGGGATATTATTCCGTTCCCGGCACAACTCGCCATTGTAACCCATGCTCGTATGCTTAGAGACACCAAGCACGGCGAGATTTTTCAACAAAAGTCGCAAGAACTCATCGACGCTTGGACTAATTCAGAACTGCCCGGCAAAGTCAAATGCGATGCATCGTGTGTAAGTGAGCCTAACGCTTTTCAGTATTCTTTATTTAACGACTTGCTCGATGTTCCGTTCCCGGGACCCGAAAACCCGAAATTCACATTCATAGACTTGTTCGCCGGCATCGGAGGTTTCCGAATGGCTTTTCAAAACCTCGGTGGACAATGCGTGTTTTCCTCGGAATGGGACGCACAGGCACAGAAAACATATTTTGCCAATTATGGTGAAGTTCCTTTCGGTGATATAACTTCGGAGAATACCAAAAGTTATATCCCTGACAATTTCGATATTCTTTGTGCCGGTTTCCCTTGCCAGGCGTTTTCCCTTGCAGGTAAAAGACTTGGTTTTGAAGAAACTCGCGGCACATTATTCTTTGATGTTGCGGAAATTCTTCGCAGAAAGCAGCCTAAAGCCTTTTTCCTTGAAAACGTGAAAGGCTTGATGATTCACGACAAAGGGCGCACATTGAAAACTATTCTCAATACATTGGACGAAGTCGGTTATGTAGTACCAAAACCGGAAATCGTGAACGCTATGTATTTCGGGGTGCCACAACATCGTGAACGCATCTACATTGTCGGCTTCAGAAAAGACCTCGGCATAAAGCCGGAGGATTTTTCTTATCCCGAACAAAAAGAAGTAACAAAGCACTTCATTGACGTTCGCGAGAAAGACCCTGTACCGTCCAAATATTATCTCTCGACTACATACGTAGATACTCTCATACGTCACAAGGCTCGCCACGAAAGCAAAGGTAACGGCTTCGGCTATGCCATTGTAGGCGATGATGAAGTGGCAAATGCCATTGTAGTCGGAGGTATGGGGCGTGAACGCAACATTGTTATCGACACTCGCCAAACCGACCTCACACCGACCACTCGTATTAAAGGCGAGTACAACAAAGACGGTTGGCGTAGAATGACCCCTCGTGAATGGGGAGCACTTCAAGGCTACCCGGTTTATGACCTTGGCGACGGCTCGCCAGTATTCCGTATTCCGGTTGCCGACGCATCGGCATACAAGCAATTCGGAAATTCCGTTGCAGTGCCTGCTATTCAGGCAACAGCACAACAATTACTCAATGTCTTATCTCTAAAAAACATTATATCTCTATGAGCGACACTCAATTGAAAGGAAATATTGGAGAATGGAGTGAAATCTATGTATTTCTAAGATTACTCGCTTCAGGTAGAATGGATGTTGCCGATGATACACTGACAGCAATTCCAAATGAGTTCTATAAGATACTTGCTATTCTTCGTAAAGAAGCTAATAGCGATAATCAATATTTGCGAGCCGATGACCGCATAATAATAAAAATTAAGAATGATGCGACAGCCGAAATTGAAGAATTTTCAATGTCTGTAGAGCAATTTGCAAAAAATGCAGATATGCTTTTAGATGGATTGCAGCATCAAAAAGGAAGAGTTGCAGCATATCCTCGCACACAATCTTTTATGGAAGAACTGAAAATATCCTCAATTAAGGACATAGGTCATAAGCGAGATATTACCATATCCATTGAAGATTTCCACAATGGTATGGCTCAGACACTGGGCTTCAGCATCAAGTCATTTATAGGCAAACAATCAACCTTGTTTAACCCCGGTGCCGGAACTAATTTTATTTATAAAGTTGATTTCCCCGAAGGTGTAAATGTGGATTGTGACACATTTAACGCTGATACTTTCGATGGATTGCCGAGTAAGATTTCTGTTCGATTGGCAAAAATTGAAGAACTTGGTGGCAGTGTTTCCTTTGATAGTATTCAATCTGATTGCCTTACGCAAAATCTTCGTACTATTGACGGTGAATTGCCTGTTATTCTGGCAAATGCTTTATTACTAAAGTACTCAAAAAGCATCTCATCGTGGGCGCAAATAATTGAAGAATTAAACGCCCAAAATCCATTAGGCTATCGCATTGCAGGAAATAGCCCTGTGTATGAAGTCAAGATTGCACGCTTCTTGCAAGATGCTGCAATGGGTATGACACCGGAAACACCGTGGAGCGGTTTCTACGATGCTGACGGCGGGCAAATAGTTGTCAAGAAAGATGGCGATATAGTTTGCTATCACATTTATGAGCTTAATCGTTTCCGTCAATATTTGCTCAATGCTACTCGTATAGAGCAACCTGCCACAGGAGAAGACGAAGATAACCCCGGGCATATTAGACGAGACCCAATAACCGGCAAACCAAAGAAACCATTCCTATTTGGTTGGCTTTATCAGGAAAATGGTGATTATTTCTTGAAAATAAATCTTCAAGTTAGATTTAAAGAAATTCCTAAAAAACGGAAATAAATACTCATCGATTAAACAACAAATGCTTTGATAAAATCATATTTTTAAAATTGGGCGTTCCGGCACCGCCGTCGGGCTATCGTAAATCGAGCCTGATGTCTCGACCGAAAGGCTTCTATCCCTAACTCAAAACTCTTAGTATTTCTCAATCTGTTTACGTAATTACAGTTTGTACTAATTCAATGTATCAAATATGTTAAGGCGTATGAAAAGTACAATATCTATATTACTCATGTTTGCTATTGTGCTCTCAGCATGGACAGCCAGTGAGGAAAAACAGTACAAGAAGTTGATACAAAACTTCGATGTAAGCAATGAAGCAAAGGCCGTTGAGTCACCAAACCCTAGAGCTTTTATCCAAGCGTTCCTTGACAATAACGAACTTTTATGGAAGTTCGCTAAGGACATGGAGAAAAAGAAAGGAGCTGAAAAGGAGGCATTAAGCAAAGTGGCACAACTGCCTCGCTTCTATCCACAATACGACAACTCTATTGTAGAATCAATGCAAGGGTTCTGCGACACCTTACTTATTGAAATGGGTATTGTGGATATAGGCATTGACTGCTCGCTCCATATTTGCTATGACGACAGGCCGAATGCTTTTGCAGCCCTAACTGAAAAAGGATTTGCTATCTGTATAACTTCTGGTCTTTTTACATCTAAGGGAATTAACTATAATATTCTGATGGGATATGTTGCACACGAATTTGCTCACGGTGCACTTATGCATCATATTCGTAGCTTTTATGCCGAAACAAAAGAACGTCGTAAAAATGAATTACTTGGTGGAATTGCCGCAGGTCTTAACGGCGTGGCTGCAGGTATGGAAGCATACAATGCCGCCGCTTATGGTATTCCCACAAGCGGTACGGATTATGGTGCGGTAATAGCCAACATAGGTACGGAAGTCAAAATGAGCACTCTCAAATATTCTTTCAAGTATTCTCGCGAGCAGGAATTTGAAGCCGATTTATTTGCTTATCGTTTTCTTGAACATCTCGGATGCGGTGAAGAATTTATCAACGGCCTACGTATTCTCGGCACTCAATATGATGCTCTTTACGATGAGTTTAGTGACCATCCTACAACTTCTTCCCGCATAAATTTCCTCAATTATGTAGCAGCGCACCCTGAACTTGGTAATACTCAAAATGCCAAGTTAAAGAAGAAACGGACAAAAACAGAAGTCGAATGGTAAATAATAATGGAAGATTACGACGATTTAGGTTCATACAATGGCGATGTGGAACACGATATGTGGGTTGACTACGACCATTACCAGAATACAGGCGAGCCTGATGTTTTCGACGAAGAAGATATTGATGAAATTGTTGACGAACTAAACGACTGGGACTAATGAGTTACGAATGTGTTGTTGAAGAAAAATGCAGATCATTTATTAAAGATTTTGACGCTTTCGTTGAAATCTGGAATGATTGTTCTAACTTCCACGATGACACTTTAGCAGGTATTGAGTACGATGATGAACAGGATTTTTTCATAGTTCGTTTTCGTTGCTACTCATCTATTGTTGCCCTGAAATTCTCACGAGTTCACGCTGTTTTCACTGATATACAAGACTTCCGAAGCTCATTCTTTTATTTTGTTTCTTTTTATGTGAAACCTCATTGCGACTATGGAGGGTGCATCATAATGGAAACAGACGGAGATTTAGTAAAAGTAGTTGCTGAAGAAATGGAAGTTTTAGAATATAAAGATTTATAAAGGCGTTCCGGCACTGCCGTCGTGCTTTGGCGGCTTTGCCGTTGAGCCTGGGTCTCAATCCTGACGGACTATCAATCCCATAACGCATTGCCTCGGAGATACCTCCGGGGCTTTTTTGTTTGTACGTACACTTTCCCAAATGCTGAATCTTCTGCGCATATCACTCTAAGACAAGCCATAGGAGATATTGTTGAGATACCTCGATTTTATTGTGATGATAAAGTGGAAGGTAATCATCCTTCAAGAATTAATCATGATGTGTACACGGGACCTTATGACTCAAAATACATGTCGCGAAATCGAGTACGTGGCTGGGATGAAACTTCTTTTACAATGCAAGCTCAGGCTCGTAATGCACCACAACATCCGCAGGCACCAAAAATGACATTCATCTCCCCAAGCCAAAGAGCCTTTGCTAAAGGATATGAACATCTTTACAGAAGACTCAGTGTTAGAGAATGTGCTAGGATACAAACGTTTCCTGATAGTTTTCATTTCTTATATTCGGATGTAAAGGATGGATATAAAATGGTGGGGAATGCTGTACCTCCGCGTCTTGCATGGTATCTTGCCATGCAAATGAAAAAAGCATTATTACTTATATAAATAATTAAATGTTTTAAATGTATTGATTAACTAGGCTTTTTATTAATATCGCATTGTCGCAATACCATTTAAATGTTTCATTCCAAGTGTTTTCGTTATCAAAATCCGTGGATTTAGTTATAAATATTCTTGAGGCTTTGTCTGCTTCTTTCCAAATTAAAGGGCTACTAAATTTTGACTCAATATAATGTTTGTCATTTAATAGTTTGTGGAAAAAATCTTTATTATCACTAATATAAATTCCTATTGTTGCTTCCTTTTTTTGACGTCCCCTTGCTTCAAGAAGTATATGACAAATGCTTGTACCTAATGCTATATCATATGAACCCCGAGGTAGCGCAGAACGAAGATTAAAAATATCTGTAAATGGTTGATATTCACTTGTAAAGTCATTAAAATTTTGCCAAAATTTTAATTGAAGAGATGAGGAAGCAGAAAGTTCAGTGGATTGCTTTACTATTTTTCCCCAATCATTTGGTCGTTCCACAACGTTAAATTTTGGTGCAGGATTGGAATCTGCTATTTTCCAGAGTTCAATTTCAAGTAAATAAAAGCCAATCTCTTTTTCTGTATGAGAATTTAGCCATTCTATTGCTTGACGATGTTCATCTCTTGCTTTCCTTACAATCCATATTATTATAGACGTATCTTTACCTGATGCATATGTTATTAATTTTCCAAGGTGGTCATGGTTTGTATCTTCTAGTTGATTTTCTATAATAATTTTTCGGTCTGTTCCTTCTTCTTTTGCAAAAATATCAAGTGAAAAGCTTCCAACTGAAGATTCTTTTTCTTCGAGGACAATATCAATTCCAATGGTTTCACTTAGTAGAGATAAATTTTCTTCTTTAGCAAGCCAAGGTGTGAAATCTTTTGCTTCATTAGGCCATACTGTACGTAAATTTTTTATTTGGGATAGTTTGTCAAGTTTCATATTGACTTCTCTTTTAGTTCATTTCAGTTTCCACTTCCTCTACATATTTTGGGGAGGGGCCGTAGGCATTGGGGCCGGGTTTGCTATCCATGCAGTAGAATACTAATAAGATGGTGTTGTATATCCATACTATTATGCCGAATACTAAGTAGTTTAACAATAAGGACATTAAAGCACTGAAATCGAAATAGACGGAATTTATAGCCGAGACAAAATATTTGATGATTATAGCACACATAATGATAAAGAAGAAAATATTGAGTATTACGCTGATAGCAATCCACCAGCCACTGCGCCCTACATCGTGTAAACGGCGTACTTTTAGCGGTATCGTTAGTAAACTTAGTATGTTGCCTACTATTGGGGTTAACAAAATGCCGGAGATATATACCAACAGTTGTGTCCACCAAAATTCAGAGCGTCGAGAGCGCCCTTTCATCTGAAAAATCTTACTCGTGGCAGCGTTTAATGCCTCTACAAATCCTAATGTAGGTGTTGCTATTGCCATAATATGTATTTTTTAGGTTAGTTGTTAAATTTATTTTTATTGTGTATATCTTATCTTGCTCGGATTAAATTAAGCAAACTTGGTTATTTCTTTGTACGTACTAGCTCAAGTAAATTTGCGCCTTCATTTGCTCTTTTGCCTATTCTTATAACTCGTCCAAGGCATGGTCGGTAATTAACTTACTATTCTTTTTGTCTAAGTACTCTAATGTTAAACGATGATGAGAGTCAATAAATAGTTTGATGTCGCCTTTATCGGTTTTGAATAGGGTATTAAATGTGGAATATCCTGTATCAAAAGAAGGGCTTGTATCAAAAGAATATTTATATTTTATTCTTTCCATACATGATGTTGGAGTGCCATACTTCTTGGTTAAGAGCTGTTTGAGATGTGTATAATTTTCTTTAAGCTCTTTCCATTCGGATGTATATTCAAATTCTACTCGGATTTTATATACCAAATCTTTATTTGTGAGTGTTTCTACATATAAATTGCATCGTTTAAAATCGGCAAAGTCACCTTCCATCTCGGCTTTACCCTTTTTATATGCTTCTGATTTTATTTCTTGTTCTTTTTCTTTGGTTAGATTTGCCCATCCGTTTATTTTAAAACCTTTCTTCTCCATTTGGGCTATATAGCTCTTAAGTGTGCCGTTGATAGGTACATTATTGAAAATCAGGTGAGTGCCGTCACCAGGGATTTCTTCTATAATTTCAATCTCTTCTGCTTCTTCTGTATCTTCTTCTATTTCTTCTACTTGTTCCGTCACATTATCTTTCGAAAATAAAATTTTAAGATCTTCAAACACACCAACGTCATACATTATCCATATAAAAAATAATATAAAAAGCAGAAATAAGACTGTTGTAAAAATTTTCAGGATGTTACTCATAATGTAAAAATATTAAGTTAATTAAATGTTATTGTTTGTATTCTATTTGTTTGTCAATGCAATGGCAAAGGTACAAATTTTATTTTATCTGCAAATATTTATGTGGGAAATTTTTACGCAAAATCGAATTTATAAGTGGTTTAAGACGATATTACAAGAGTCATAGAAGTCAGAGTTATGCAATAATGTAATTTCAAGCGTTTATATAGTCTTTGGTATTGTTAAAGGCGTCGGATGAGTTAGAGAATTCTAAGAGTCCGGAAGCTTTATGGCGTAAAGGGTATAAAGTGTTGGGGTGTGTAGAAGTTTTTTATTATGATGTGTGTCATTAGAAATTTTTATATTATCTTTGCATATTGTCTTCAATATTGTCAAGTTTAATATCGCTTTATGTCTGTTTGGGATAGAATTAAAGAGTCGTTTGGGAAGGATAATGTTGCTTCTCTGTTGGGGCAGAAAAGGGATGATGTGAAAAATCCTTCTTCCTATGTGCTTGTAGATGTTGAAGTTGATTTTACAGACAAAAAGATTAGAGATATTGGTGCTGTAAAGCATGATGGCTCAATTTTTCATTCTCCGGATAAGAGTAAGTTTTTTAGTTTTATCAAGAATATAGATTTTATTTGTGGCCATAATATTATTCATCATGATGTAAAATACCTTTTTGAGTCTAAATTTTCTAAAAAATATTGTTTTGTTGATACGCTGTATCTTTCGCCATTACTTTTCCCGGAACGCCCCTATCATCACTTGTTAAAGGATGATAAACTTATTGGTGATCAGATAAATAACCCCGTTAATGATTGTGAAAAAGCAAAGATATTACTGATGGATGAAGTTGCTCGATGGAGTGTTTTGTCTAATCATCAGCAGATTATATATTTTTCACTGCTAAATAAATTCCCCGAGTTTGCCGGATTTTTTGATTTCGTACAGTTTACCTATGCCGATGTAGATGTGCATAATTTGGAAGTTATTATCCGTGAGGAGTATAAGGGCTTGATGTGTGACCATGCCGATTTAGAGGATTTTATTATTAATAAGCCTTGCGAATTGGCATATGCACTTTCGTTGATAAAAACTGTTGATTATCATTCTGTTACGCCTGCATGGGTGCTGAAGAATTTCCCTGATGTTGAATATATTATTCGCTGTTTACGTAATAAAAGATGCTCTGAGGGATGCGATTATTGTAATTCTCAATTGAATATTTTCAAGAGTTTGAATTGCTTTTTCGGGTATGATGCTTTTAGAACTTATGAGGGTGAACCTTTACAGGAAAATGCAGTGAATGCTGCCGTAGATGGTAAATCGTTGTTGGCAATTTTTCCGACAGGAGGTGGTAAGTCACTGACTTTCCAGTTGCCTGCGTTGATGGCGGGTAGGGCAGTGCACGGTCTTACCGTAGTTATTTCTCCGCTACAATCGTTGATGAAGGACCAGGTGGATAATCTCGCTGCCAGGGGGTTGACGGACGCGGTTACTATAAACGGACTGTTGGACCCGATTACTCGCGCTGAAGAGATTAAACGGGTATTGGATGGCGATGCTTCGATATTATATATCGCCCCGGAAATGCTTCGCTCTAAGACTGTTGAGAGAATCCTCATGGCTCGCCACGTTGTTCGTTTTGTTATCGATGAGGCTCATTGTTTCTCTGCTTGGGGGCAGGATTTCCGAGTGGATTATCTGTATATCGGTAAGTTTATCAGCCAATATCAGAAGAAGAAAAATTGCAAATCTCCGATACCTGTCTCTTGTTTTACAGCTACTGCAAAGCAGAAGGTAATTCAAGATATTCGCGATTATTTTAAGCAGACTCTGAATCTTGATTTCGATATTTTTGCTTCAAAAGCCACTCGAACTAACTTGCACTATTCTGTTATTCATGCCGAAACTGATGAAGAGAAATATTTGAAGTTGCGTTCCCTAATTTCTGTATTTTCTTGTCCTACAATAGTTTATGTCTCTCGAACTAAACGTACTTACCAGCTGGCAGAGAAGTTGACTCGTGACGGCTATACCGCTTTGCCTTTTAATGGTAAGATGGATTCGGAAGATAAAATAAAGAACCAAGAGTGCTTTATGAACGATAATGTACGTATTATCGTTGCTACTTCCGCTTTTGGTATGGGTGTCGATAAAAAGGACGTGGGACTCGTGGTGCATTATGATATTTCCGATTCGTTGGAGAATTACGTTCAGGAGGCCGGAAGGGCGGGGCGTGACCCGAATTTGCAGGCTCAATGTTTCGTACTTTACACGGAGGGCGACCTTGATAAACATTTTATATTGCTGAATCAGACCAAGTTAAGTATTAGTGAAATTCAGCAAGTTTGGAAGGCTGTGAAGGATATGACGCGCCAAAGAAATCGCGTTTGCTGCTCTGCTCTGGAGATTGCCCGTACTGCAGGCTGGGATGATTCGGTGAGTGATATAGAGACTCGTGTGCGCACTGCTTTGTCTGCCCTCGAACAGTCAGGTTATCTGATTCGCGGTAATAATGTGCCTCATGTTTATGCTACCGGTATTACGGTTAATAATATGGACGAGGCTCGAAAACGGATTACCGAGTCGTTGATTTTTGACAAATCGGAAATCAATAATGCCGTTCGTATAATAAAATCTTTGATTTCAGAGAAGTATATCAGTAAAGCCACGGATGCAGAGGCGGAATCAAGAGTGGATTACTTGGCTGATATTCTGGGAATGACAAAAAAAGATGTGGTGTCGGTTGTGGAACGTATGCGTCAAGAGGGTATCTTGGCGGATTCTAAAGATATTACTGCTTTTTTGTATGATGATGAAAAAACGGAAGCAAAGGCAAAACGTATTCTCCAACAATATTCCGCTCTCGAAAAGTATCTTTTGGAACATATCCCTGACGATTCTTTGAAAATCTCTTATAAGCAATTAAATGATGATGCGCAAAATTTCGGTATCAATTCTTCTACGGAAAAGAGAATTAGAACGTTGCTCTATTTCTTGAAGATAAAAGAGTATGTATCCGGCAGAGATGTTGTCGCTAATGTCGTGAACTTGGATAGATTGAATGATATGGAGCACACTCTGAAGCGTTTTGAAAAGAGACTGCAGATTTGTCATTTTACGATAGATTGGCTCTATAAGATTACTCCTGATACGAAAAATGTAGAGCAAAAGAAATTGGGGGTACAATTTTCTGTTGTAGAGTTACTTAATGATATACAAAGGTACGGTGAGGATTTGTTCGGTGTGCTGAAGGATGTGCAGCTTGAGGATGTAGAAGAGGCTCTACTCTATATGTCGAAAATTGGAGCATTGAAAATTGAAGGTGGTTTTCTGGTTCTCTATAACGCAATGGATATCACTCGCGTAAAGGATTATAAACTGAGATATAAAATAGAAGATTACCGTACTTTAAACGAATTTTACAAGCAAAAAATACAGCAGATTCATATTGTCGGAGAGTTTGCCAATTTGATGGTGAGAAATTATGATGCCGCGTTACAATATGTGCAGGATTATTTTCACATGGATTACAAACGGTTTATTTCTAAATATTTTAAGGGTGAGCGATGTGAAGAAATTGAACGGAATATTACTCCTGTAAGATTTAATAATTTGTTTGGCGCACTCTCTGCAAAACAGAGAGAAATTATTGATAATAAAGATTCCAAGTGTATCGTTGTGGCTGCCGGTCCGGGCAGTGGAAAAACCCGGGTACTTGTGCATAAATTGGCATCGCTGTTGATGCTTGAGGATGTGAAATACGAGCAACTATTGATGCTGACTTTCTCCCGTGCCGCCGCCGTCGAATTTAAAAATAGACTTATGGATCTTATCGGAAATGCCGCTCATTATGTGGAAATCAAAACGTTTCATTCCTATTGTTTTGATTTGCTCGGTAAGATTGGTAATCTCGAAGATGCCAAAGATGTAGTGCTTCGTGCTGCCGAAATGATTAATGCCGGTGAGGTAGAGCAGAATAGAATTGCTAAAACCGTATTGGTTATAGATGAAGCACAAGATATGAGCGAAAATGAATATAGATTGGTGCGCGCTTTGATGTCGGCTAATGAAGAAATGCGCGTTATTGCCGTGGGCGATGACGACCAAAATATTTTCGAATTCCGCGGTTCGAACTCTGTGTATATGAAGCGGTTGCACAATGAATCTTCCGGTACGTTAATGGAGATGACAGAGAATTTTAGAAGTACGCATAATGTTGTGACTTGCGCAAATTCTTTTGTTGCGCAAATTGCGAATAGAATGAAGAGTAACCTTATCGTGTCGAAGAATAGCGATGAGGGGTTTGTGAGAATTACATACCATCAGTCGGATTTTATGTATGAGCCTCTCGTTAACGAATTACGTAAATATCGTAATAATAATTCGGTGGCAGTACTCACTCAAACTAATGAAGAGGCGGCAATAATAGTTGCTCTGCTCCGTAAATACGGGTTGCAATGCAAGTTGATACAAAGTACGGATGGATTTAGATTTATTAATATGATGGAGATGAGGTATTTTATTAAAAATATCAATATCAATAATGCATCTCCGTTGATTTCGGATGACGTATGGGAAAAAGCTAAAAGTAAGACTTGTGAAAGGTATTCAACATCAGAGAGCTTACAGTACTTTAAACGGTGTGTTGAGGTTTTTGAGCATACGAATAAAGTCAAATATCGTACCGATTTTTTTGAGTTCGTTTACGAATCTTCATTTGAGGATTTTTGTACTTATTCCGGTAATGATATTGTAGTTTCTACAATTCATAAATCCAAAGGCAGGGAATTTGACAATGTGTATATGCTTATCTCTAAGAAAAATGCCGTTACTGATGTAGACATAAGGAAGTATTATGTTGGAATTACACGTGCCAAACAACGACTTTTTATTCATACAAATTGCTCGCTGTTTGATGATATTGTTGCAGATGAGAGAGTTGTTGACCGGAATAATTACGACATGCCTGATGAAGTTGTGTTACAACTCTCTTTGAAAGATGTGAATCTAAACTTTGTTAAGTCGAGAAAATCTGAAATTCTCAAATTGCGTGCAGGTGATAATTTGAAGTATGATAATTATTATTTCTTTAATGACCAAAACATAAAAGTGAGCTTCCTGTCACAAAAAATGCAGACAGAATTGGAAACCTGGCACTCTAAAGGCTATTCTTTATATTCATCTAAAATTAGTTTTATCTTAGCTTGGCGACCGAAAGATGCTCATAAAGACGAACCTGAATATGCCGTAGTGTTAATAGATTTGTCATTAGCCCGAAAATAAACATTTAACCCGAAGCTGTTGAAACTGATTTTCTTGAATATTTAGCTTAGATTTGTAATTACCTAAAAATAAAAACTAAACTTCTCCTCCTTAGATTTTTTGCTTCTTCGAATTGTTACAGAAGTAGTATATAAATTGCCACCACACACAATCTCCTCCGTTTTTAAATCTGTCATTATTGGCAAATTTTATGCGTGCAAATTTTTTTGTACTCCTGCTATGAAGCGGTAAGTACTTTTTGTGTTATTTTTTAATTGTTGTTATCTGCAGATATGTAATAAATTTTTTTATTGAAGGTAATGATTTTTTTTTGATGTTTTTATGTATATTTGCAATCGAAATTTTACACCCTTGGCAACAGATAACAGATAAATTCATTTGCCGGGGGCTGAATTAATTTTAATTTACTTGGCAAGGATTATATAGATATTTTATGGATAAAGAGTATAGACATTTATTGGTAGGTGGAATTTCATTGCTTTTTATGTGTATTATCATCGCGACATTATTACCAATTATTGGTGGTCTTTTGACTATTTTTATGCTATGGTTCTTATATAATATTATAAAGGAGCATAAGAAGAAGAAAAGATATACCAAAATGCAAGGTCGCATTGCTCCTTCTATTATTCATGATTACGCTATAGGTGATTGTTTTCATACTTTGTATGTTGATAAAACACGAAATATTATCACCATTGTGGCACCAATTAAGAAAACTTTTTTGCAAGAAGATGTGTATGGTTATGGTGCTTATGAGGTGTTTGAAACAAGACAATCTTTTGTGGCGGTAGATAGAAAAAAAGATAATATCTTATGTGTTAAAAAGGTGAGAGATAAGATTATAAAGAATGAATACGACATCAAACAAGGCTTGAAGAATATAGGAATTGTTTTTGAGAATTACGATAGCGTCTCTTTTTTGTGTAGATTGAATTTCGTATTTATTTACGACGATAAAAATAAATTTATCATCATCGTCACCCCGGAAGATACCTATTTCTTTAAATATAAAGATGTTAAGAGATATTCTTATGTAGAGAATGGTAATGAATTGTTTAATTTTACTGCTTCTGATGCCGGGAAATATGATGAGAAATTAATGCTGGAGAATCAGTTGAAAAGATTAAAAGCAGGCGTACAACGTAAACCGAAACATCAGAAGAAGAGAAAAATTATGCTTCGATTGATTATCGGTGCCTCCGAAGATGCCGTCATAGATTTACCTGTATATGGATTTTATGAAGATCAACTTTGGATGAATGTGAAGAGTGACCCTTATGATGTGAAGAGATATAATGAAATGTTGAATGAGGTAAACGAAGTAAATAAGCTGTTTTACAGAATAATAACTTCTCATAGTGGAGATTCGAATAGTACATTTAACGAGTCGACGAAAACATATAGTTTCAATATATAAATTTAATAGAAGGGGCAGTGGCAGGTTGTTGAAACATAAGAGTGTAATTGCTTTTGTGGCATATCTTAACTCCTTTGACATTAGGTTTTTATTGTTTCGTTTGGTGGCATAAGGTGTGCAAAAGAATTTGGGAATTGAAGCCGGCAAACAATTTTTCAGAGGCTACCTTTTGGGATTCTTTTATTCGTATTGTTTGTTCTATTTTGCTCGTCATAACTGATTTGTTTAAAATTTTAGTGTTTGTAAAGTGTTGAACATTACACATTGGAGTATTAATTCCAGGAATGTTAGTGTTTTAATGAGGCAAAATTACAATATATTTACGAACTCTATGTTTATAGAAATTTTTTTGCGTAAGATTGCTTTCAATACATTATTTATCTAAAAGTAAATCCCGCATAACTATTTGAGTTATACGGGATTTCTATTTTTGTTTGTTATTTGCTTATCAGGCTTACTTCACCTCCTCGAAGTCTACGTCGGTAACGTTTTTGTCGTTGCCATTGCCACCTTGTGGGCCTTGGGCGCCACCGTTGAAGCCTTGTCCGCCATTGAAGTCAGCTCCTTGTGGACCGCCTTGTGCACCACCTTGTGCGTTAGCAGCGTTGTACATGTCTTGACTTGCTGCGTGGAAGGCGTTGTTGAGGGCTTCCATTGCGCTGTCGATACGTGCTATATCAGCGTCTTTATGTGCTGCTTTAAGGTCTTCGAGGGCTTTTTCAATAGGCGCTTTCTTGTCGGCTGGTATCTTGTCACCGAGCTCTTTGAGTTGTTTCTCGGTTTGGAAGATAGTGGCATCGGCTTGGTTGAGTTTGTCAATACGTTCGCGTTCGCGTTTGTCAGCATCGGCATTGGCTTCTGCTTCTGCTTTCATACGTTTAATCTCTTCGTCGCTAAGACCGGATGATGCTTCGATACGTATTGATTGCTCTTTGCCGGTGGCTTTATCTTTGGCTGATACTTGTAGTATACCGTTGGCATCGATATCAAAAGTTACTTCGATTTGTGGCACTCCACGTGGTGCTGCAGGTATGCCGTCGAGGTGGAAACGTCCGATAGTTTTGTTATCACGTGCCATTGAACGCTCGCCTTGAAGTACGTGGATTTCTACGGATGGTTGGTTATCTGTTGCGGTAGAGAATACTTGTGACTTCTTGGTAGGTATTGTGGTGTTGGCATCGATAAGTTTTGTCATTACGCCTCCCATTGTTTCGATACCGAGAGAAAGTGGTGTTACGTCGAGAAGAAGCACGTCTTTTACTTCTCCTGTGAGCACTGCACCTTGAATTGCGGCACCTACTGCTACTACTTCGTCAGGGTTAACTCCTTTAGAAGGAGTTTTGCCGAAGAATTTAGCTACAAGTTCTTGAATAGCAGGGATACGAGTAGAACCACCTACAAGGATTACTTCGTCGATATCCGATTTGCTGAAACCTGCTGCTTTAAGGGCGTTTTCACATGGTGGTATACATGCTTGGATAAGGCGGTCGGCCAATTGTTCGAATTTAGCACGTGTAAGTGTTTTTACAAGGTGCTTTGGCACTCCGTTAATTGGCATGATATATGGCAAGTTGATTTCGGTAGAGGTTGAGCTTGAAAGCTCGATTTTTGCTTTTTCTGCCGCCTCTTTAAGACGTTGCATTGCCATAGGGTCTTTACGAAGGTCTTGTCCTTCTTCTCTTTGGAATTCATCTGCAAGCCAGTCGATAATAACGTGGTCGAAATCATCACCACCGAGGTGTGTATCACCATTTGTTGATTTTACTTCAAATACACCATCGCCGAGCTCAAGGATAGAGATATCGAAGGTACCGCCACCAAGGTCGAATACGGCAATTTTCATATCTTTGTTCGCTTTATCCAAACCGTATGCAAGAGCAGCTGCTGTTGGCTCGTTTACGATACGGCGTACTTTAAGACCTGCAATTTCGCCTGCCTCTTTGGTGGCTTGACGTTGTGCATCAGAGAAGTATGCCGGTACTGTAATTACGGCTTCTGTTACCTCTTGTCCAAGATAGTCTTCAGCTGTCTTTTTCATCTTTTGAAGTATCATTGCTGATATCTCTTGTGGTGTGAAAAGACGTCCGTTGATGTCTACTCGTGGAGTGTTGTTGTCGCCACGAACTACTGTATACGGAACTCTGCTTATCTCTTTTTGTACTTTGTCATAGGTCTCGCCCATAAATCTCTTGATAGAGTATACTGTATTTTTTGGATTGGTTACTGCTTGGCGTTTTGCAGTATCACCTACTTTTCGTTCTCCATTTTCTGTAAATGCTACGATAGATGGTGTTGTACGTTTGCCTTCGCTGTTGGCAATCACTACGTTATCGTTTCCTTCAAGAACTGCTACACATGAGTTTGTAGTTCCAAGGTCTATACCAATTATTTTTCCCATAGTTGTATTATTTTATTTATTATTATTCGTAATTAGTTTAATAATCGTCTCCGATTACTTATTGTCGGTTTCGATTGGTTTCGCTTATTCTATTGCAAATAGTGTGCCAAGGGCGAATGGGACTGTTTCCAACGTAAAATAATTGACAAATGTGACATTTTGGCATTTTTCTCGTTTTTGCGGTTGGATAATTATTTGTACCTTTGTTGCGGTTTTTAAATATTGCACACTATTATATGGAAACAAGTAAGAAATTATTTATAGAGACGTATGGATGTCAGATGAATGTTGCTGATAGTGAGGTTGTTGCTTCTGTTATGGAGACGGTGGGTTACATGCTTTGGGACAAAATTACCGAGGCGGATGCAATCATTGTCAATACTTGTTCCATCCGTGATAATGCCGAACAAAAGATTTTTGGCAGGTTGCAATATTTCTCTTCTCTTCGCAAAAAAAATCGTCACTTGGTAGTGGGTGTTATCGGTTGTATGGCAGAGCGCATGAAGGATGAGTTGATAGATAAATGGGGAGTTAATTTCGTTGCCGGACCGGATTCTTATCTCGATTTGCCGAATTTGGTTTCTGCTGCCGAGAATGGTCAAAAGGCTATCAATGTAGAACTCTCTACTACTGAGACGTATAAGGATGTGATGCCGGCTCGCATCGGACAGTCGATTTCCGGCTTTGTGAGCATCATGCGTGGCTGTAATAATTTCTGCTCTTATTGTATTGTGCCTTACACTCGCGGTCGTGAGCGTAGCCGAGAGGTGAATAGTATTATTGCTGAGGTTAAAGACCTTGAAAGTCGTGGCTATAAAGAGGTTACACTGCTTGGTCAGAATGTGAATTCTTATAGGTTTGAGGATGAATATGGCGTTGTGGATTTTCCTGCTTTGCTCGAGACGGTAGCGCTTGCAGTGCCTGATATGCGTATCCGTTTTACCACTTCTCACCCGAAAGATATGAGTGATGAAACTCTAAAAGTGATTGCTCAGTACGACAATTTGTGCAAGTTTATTCATCTTCCGGTGCAAAGTGGCAGTAATGCCATTTTGAAGAGTATGAACCGTAAATATACTCGCGAGTGGTATCTCGATCGGATTGCTGCAATACGCCGAATTTTACCTGATGCCGCTATTGGTACCGACGTATTCTGCGGATTTCATGGTGAGACGCTCGAAGACCATGCTCAAACGCTCTCGCTCATGCGTGAATGTGCTTTCGATCAAGCCTTTATGTTTAAATATTCCGAGCGACCGGGTACTTTTGCTTCAAAGCATTTACCGGATAATATCTCTGAAGAGGAGAAAGTGCGTCGCCTCAATGAGATTATAGCCTTGCAGATAGAGCTCAGCCTCGAATCAAACAAGCGAGATGTAGGAAAAACTTTCGAGGTGCTTATCGACGGTTATTCCAAGCGAAGCAGAGATAAATTCAGTGGCCGCTCTTCTCAAAATAAAGTTATCGTATTCCCGAAAGAAGGGCATAAAATCGGTGATATAGTGAAGGTTAAAGTCCTCGAAGCCACCTCCGCCACCCTCATTGGCGAAATCGTGAAAGAATGATAATTCTATTGCTCTAAATAATTTTTTCAATCTACATCGGCGAAATCGAGGAAGAAGGATGAGTAAAAAAATGTTCGTTTGTGTTTGAAAAAATATTTTTGTAAGGGATAAATTGTTTACTACAATAGATAGTCCTTAATACAATAGTTATCACTTATTAAGTATCTTAACAAAAACAGTTGCCTGCATAGAACTCAAAAAAAATATAGGACTGATTATTCTTGTTTTAGAAGTCAGTCCTTTTTTATTTAGTGGTTATATTTTACCCCTCCTTCCCTTACTTAGCTATTTGCTTCATGGTATTTGTTGTGGTGGGGTGGTGGTGTTCTACCGATTTCCCGGTGATGGTCTCTATCATTTCGGGGTGGGAATGGATGTAATCCGTCATGGCTTTATAGCCGTATTGGTAGATTTCTTTGTATTTGTCGAAGTTGAATTCGTTGTATTCTCTAATTGCTTCGCTGAATATCAGCCAATTGCAGTATTTACTATCGTCGATAGTATTGCTGTGTTGCATTAGTCGTATCGACCAAAGTGCGATATCCATAATAGAGGATTTTTGTACGTCGAGAAATGGTAGTACATCTACTCCAATGATGTAATTACATCCCTTATCGTGAAGTATTTTTGCAGGTAAATTATTTAGTACTCCGCCGTCGACATACGAGGTGTCGTTGATAATTATCGGGTTAAACACTCCGGGTATTGATGCCGATGCTACTACCCATTCTACCAATCCTTCACCGCTGAAATAAAACTCGCTTTCTCCTGATGTAATGTTTGTTACGCATACTGCAAAGGGGATTTTCAGACTGTCGAAGCAGTCGTGTGGCAGCATTTCTTGTAGTGTGGTGCGGAGGGTGGCGTGTGAACTGAGTCCTTGTTTTTTCAGACTTAAATTAGGGCTCATCAATTTTTCTAATTTGTACAGTTTTTCGTCTTTTATTATCTTCATTATCTCCGTTGTGGAGTAACCGGCTGCGTAAATCACTCCGATGATGGCCCCCATACTGCTACCGGAGACGTAGTCCGGCTTAATGCCATGTTCTTCAAGGGCTTGTATTGCGCCGATATGTGCAAAACCAAGTGCCCCGCCTCCGCTAAGGGCTAACCCTAACTTCGTTTGTGTAGTATTTTTTTCTTTAACATTTAAGTCCTTTTCGTTGAAAGCTCTCTCTTGGCTTAAACTAATTTTTTCTTCTTTAGCATTAGCATTGTTGAAAGCATTCTCTTTCTCGAAATGAGTGTAACTTTGTTCTTCTCTTGATGCTATTTCTCCTGCTTCCGGCAAAGGGGGTGTCGCCCATAAAAGCTCCGCAGTTTGTAGTGCCGAAGTTGATGTTGAAGTAGGAACAGTATAAACTGTATTTTTTGAACTACAATTACTGCCATCGATGTTTTTGGTACTGTCGATTGATAAATCGTTTACCTCATCGTATGCGAATGCAGTGGTACTAGTTATCAGTATGTTAGTGCATAATAATAATATAAAAAGAAATACTTTTTTCATCAAGGTGTAATTTTGTCAAATAGTAATGCCACGGCGTCATTACCTCCTATCTGCAAGTGGATGAGTTCGCGACTGTTGAAATTAAAGGTTACTTTTTCACCACTAAAGAGGTCGGTGGCTTCTATATCTTTTGCTTCCGCGGTTTGTATTGTGTCGAAGAGGTGCTTGCTTAGTGCGATGCC
This sequence comes from Candidatus Aphodosoma sp., assembly GCA_051870785.1. Lineage (GTDB taxonomy): Bacteria > Bacteroidota > Bacteroidia > Bacteroidales > Paludibacteraceae > Aphodosoma. The sequence continues at coordinate 16,864 of JBJECF010000008.1, read as the reverse complement.
GGTAGTGATGCCGTTGTCTGAAAAGTTCACTGCTACGAGCATTATCTGCTTTTCGGTATGGCGGATAAAGGCGTAGGTGTGGAACAGATCGAATTGAGGGTTACGCTGGTTGAGCCAGATAAGGTCATACATCTCTCCTTCGGTAGAGATTGGCATTTGTGCTATTGTCAATAGTTTATGGTATTTATCGCAGATGCTCTGTTGGTAGTTGTTGAGCACTTTTTTCCCGTTGAAATAGCTCTGCATTTCGCATATTGTTTCTACTTTCCAATAGTCGAAAATAGATGTTCTGCCATCCAATCCGCTAAATCCTTCGCTTTCCATGCCTTTCTCACCTATCTCTTGACCGCAATAAATCATTAGTGGGGCTTGGGAAATAAGGGCTGCCACTACCATGCCGGCGTAACCGCGATAAGGTGCTATATTTACGTCGCCGAGGTTAGGGTTGCCGGCAAAATAAGTAGATGCAATACGCTGCTCGTCATGGTTTTCAAGAAAATTCAGCATGTGCTTTTTTATGTCTTGCACCGCTTGCCAAGCATAGGTGAGCGATTCTGCCGGTCCTTGGTGTTCGATTACGGAACGTAATGTGTCGTAGAGACTGATTTTATCGTATAGATAATCAAAACCTCCGCGGTTGATAAAGTCTCTATAAAGATTTGGTTTGTAAATCTCTGCAATGAAGATGATATTAGGGAAATCTTTTTTTACGTGACGTATAGCCCAATTCCAGAATTCAACAGGCACCATCTCTGCCATGTCGCAACGAAAACCGTCTACTCCGAGTTCAGCCCAATATAGCAGTATGTCCTTCATTTTGTGCCAAGTATTCGGGTGCGGATTGAAATGGGTAACTCCGCCACCGCAATAGTCGACCCCGTAGTTCAATTTTACCGTCTCGTACCAATCGTCTTTGGTAGGGTGTGCCGTGAAGCAATCGTTACCCGTTGCCCGTGCAGGATACTCTATATATCCCATACGGTCGAATTGTGGACTGAAGGATTCTCCTACACAGTAGTAGAAGTTGTTATGTATATAGAAATGCCAATCGGTACGGTCGTCGGCTCCGAGGTCTTTTACCCCTTCCGGTGCCGAGATAGAGTGGTAATTACGGGCTACATGGTTCGGTACAAAATCGATAATCAACTTAAGTCCTGCATTATGTATCCTCTCTATCAGCTGTTTAAATTCTTCAAGGCGATTTTCGGGATTAGTGGCAAAGTCGGGAGATACATTGTAGTAGTCGCGTATTGCGTAAGGCGATCCGGCTTTGCCTTTTACTACTGCAGGGTGGTTGGCTTGCAGACCTATTTCGCTGTAATCTGTAGTTGTTGCATGGTCGATAACGCCGGTCAGCCACACATGTGTGTAGCCGAAGTCGCGAATGCTCTTAAGTGCCTTTTCCGTGCAATAACTGAATTTTCCAACGCCGTTTTCCAATAATGTACCATTGGGTACGTTGGGCTTCGACATATTGTCTTTACTAAATCCGGAATTGCCGAAGTGGCGCATAAATATCTGATAGATTATTGGTTTCATAATTTTTTGTTTATTAGTGTTTTAGAGGGGAGTAATGGCACGCTTTTCAGTTAAGTGTGGGTATAAAATTAAAATCTGAAATCGCGGTTACCTAAAGCTATCTGTTTCAGGTTTTCCATTGCTCTTTCTCTAATTTTTATATTTGGTACGTTGTTGATTTCTTTTGCTATGAGGGTTTCAATTTTAGCTTTTACTGTCGGCGATGCATAGTCTTCGGCATATTCTTTAAGCGTCATTAATGCGTTCGGTTGGCAACAGTTTGCTATTTGACCACGTTTAAGGAGTGACATAAATCTGTCGCCCGTTCTGCCTTCGCGGTAGCATGCTGTGCAGAAGCTTGGAATGTAGCCCAAGTCGAGTAGCCAACCTACTATCTCGTCGAGTGAACGGCGGTCGGATACGTCGAATTGTGTAGTCTCTTCGTCTCTCTCCTCGTGGGTATAACCGCCTACTGAGGTGCGACTGCCACCGGATATCTGGCTTACTCCGAGTTGGAGTACTTTGGCGCGTACTTTGGCGCTCTCGCGTGTGGACACTATCATGCCGGTGTAAGGCACTGCTATGCGGAGTACGGCTACGATATGCTCGAAAATTTCGTCGGAGATGACGTTGGCAAATTCGTCCGGGTTGATGTCGTCGGCAGGGCAGATACGTGGCACACTGATGGTGTGTGGTCCGCAACCGTATTTGGCTTCGAGGTGCTCAGCGTGCATAAGAAGTCCTACAAAATCGTACATATATCTCTCTAATCCAAAGAGTACTCCGATGCCCACATCATCTATACCCCCTTGCATGGCACGGTCCATTGCTTCGGTATGGTAGGCATAGTCGCTCTTCGGCCCCGTCGGGTGTAGGGATTCATAATCAGCTCGGTGATAGGTCTCTTGAAATAAGATATAGGTGCCTATGCCTGCTTCTTTGAGCTTTCGGTAGTTCTCTACCGTAGTAGCTGCTATGTTCACGTTGACACGGCGTATTGCCCCTTTGCCTTCTTTTATGCTGTATATTGTTTTTATGCTCTCGAGGATATACTCTATCGGGTTCATTGTAGGGTGCTCTCCGGCTTCAAGGGCAAGGCGTTTGTGCCCCATTGCTTCAAGAGCGATAACTTCTGCTGCAATCTCCTCTTGTGAGAGTTTTTTTCGTGGAATTGTGCGGTTCTTGGCATGGTAAGGGCAGTAAATGCATCCGTTAACGCAATAGTTTGATAGATAAAGAGGTGCGAACATTACAATACGGTTGCCGTAGAATTTTTGCTTGATTCGACGTGCTAAGTCAAACATCTTATCTATCAATTTTTTATCGTCACAAGCCAATAAAAGTGCAGCCTCGCGATGGTCGATACCTTCGCATTTTTCGGCTTTCTCTATTATTGATTCTATGAGGGATTTGTTATCTTTATTGCTTTCTGCCCATGTCAGGGTAGAGAGTATCTCTTCGTGATTGATGAATTCATCTGCTATAGATGATAATTTATCGTATTTCATGGGTATTATTCTCTTTATATTATTCTAACGTATATCCTAATTTATTTATTTGAATTTTTATCTGTTTTCTGCTTTCCGCCGCTTCTAAATCGGTGCAAATCTTACCATCGTAGAGGCTGTATTCTTTACGGTGTATTACCGGAGAGAGGTTTGGCATAACTACATTGGCACCATGCAGGATACCGTTTTCGCGTCCGTTTTTAGATAAAGTGCCGAGTGATGTTGTTGCCGGAATATTTGCTTTTGGGTGCATTAGGCGTATGATGGATATCAGGCGTAACGTAGTCTCTACACTTCCGGCAGGTTGATTGCCGAACGGAGTGGAGTGGTGAGGTACAAATGGTCCGATACCTATCATATGCGGTTGTAGCTGCTCCATAAATCTAAGGTCGGAGATAAGGTTGTCGATAGTTTGATAAGGGGAGCCCACCATCATTCCGGTGCCAGTTTCAAAGCCTATCTCTTTGAGGTTTTTAAGACACTGAATGCGGTTTTCGAAATTCATCGTAGCGGGGTGGAGTTTGGAATAGTGTGTTTTATCGGCTGTTTCGTGGCGGAGAAGGTATCTGTTTGCTCCGGCATCATACCATGCCTTATAGTCGCTTTTACTTCTTTCGCCAAGTGAGAGTGTGATGGCGGTATTTGGATAAAGTCGTCGTATTTCCGCTATCAAGTCGGTAATTCTTTGTGTGCTATGGTGAGGGTCTTCTCCGCCTTGCATCACAAAAGTCTTAAACCCCAGCTTATTACCTTTCTTACAGCATTCTAATATTTCCTCATCACTGAGACTATAGCGGTGTAAGTCGCTATTTGATGCTCTAATGCCACAATAGAGGCAATTATTCTTACATATGTTGGTTACCTCTATCAGTCCGCGGGCTTTAATTATTTTGCCGTGGTTAGCTATCGATACTTCTTTTGCTGTGGATTGTAACTCGTGGAGTATGTCATTGTCGGCAGTGGTGAGGAGGAATTTGAATTCTTCATCACTGATAGTTTTTTTTTCTTTCAGTTTGTCGACAATAGTTTGTTTCATAATAATTTTATTGGTGATTTTTGTTGTAATTGTCAAGAGTGTTTTGTCTGCGCTCGGAGATGATAAGCAAGGCTTGGTCTCTTAGGTCGTTGGGCAACTCTATATTTCTTAGTTGTAGCGAGCGAATCCAACCTGCCATATCCTGTTCGCGAAGGGTGAAGAATACATCTTCGAGCATTTGATTTTGTTTGTCGGTAAACTCTTCGGGCGAAATTCCTTTCAGTTCGTCGAGTTCTTCGTCATCGAAATAGATGATTTGGTCGGTTTTGCTAAGCAACGAATCTCTTTCGCATACGGCGTGTGCTCCGCAACAGTCGTCTGCAATTTTCACTTCCGGAGTTGGGGGTGCAGCTTTGTTGGCTTTATGCGTGATAATGGTGATTACCGTTATGAGCACAACGAGCAATATTACTATTATAATGATTTGTATCATATTGTTTTATACGAAATTACGGATTGCCGTGCATACATTGTTTTTAATGTACGTCTCTATATATCTCTCTTTTTTTATTGATTTGATATCTTTTATGGTAATCATCATGCCTGTGTCGTAAATGTTTCCGAAATCCGGGTCGAAAACCGTACCGAAGGTGATGAGTGTCGATGTTAAATCCAAATAGCTGTGAATAAGTGGCGGTATGCACTCTTTTTTGCTTTGAACGAACTCTTTCAGTTTCTTGAAATTTTCTTTATAATCGTTGCCGTTCAGAATCTTGTCGAATTGTACTTTTTCTTCGGCTGTGGTTATCTCTTTATGTTTTGGAATGATGATGTTTTCTTTGTCGAAGAAATATTTGTCGAGGTAGTAGATCATTGCTTTGCGGGCTTCGATATCGGTGGTGGAATAGATGGTTACTTTACCGATAAGGTACTGAGTGTCCGGTGCTTCTGCCACTATAGCTCCGATGCCGTCCCATAGGTTGTCGAGGGCATAGAGACTTTTTATGCCGCCTTGTACACTTTGATATTTAGGCTGTACAAAGGCTCTGCCGAGCTCTAAAGTGTAGGGTAGATACTCTTTTTTGAATTTCTCGGTGAGGTTGAAGATATGGCAAATCGCCATATCCGGGGTGCCGTCGGTGAGAAATGTCACCTGAGAGCCGAACTTAAAACGATATCCTCCAATAATCTCTTCATCGTCCGGATTCCAAACTATTAGTTGCCCGTAAGGGTTGTTACCAACGTCGTGGCTGTCGATGTCTAATTCGTTTCCGCTACCACCTCCACCCAGACGAAACGAGATTTCTCTTAGTCGACCTATTTCACGCATGCAATTAGGGGCTTTATTCCCGTCGATAATGTATACCTCATTGCCGGCTTTGTTCGTCTTTCGCAGAAAGGCGTCCGGCGTGAGTTCCGATTTGATTAATTCTTTGTCTACAGGATTTATTACTTCTTGCATAATGATTTTTGTTTATAGATGTTACCGGAAGGGGATTGTGGCAATATGTTATGAAATACCAAACCGCTCGAATTGAAGATCGTTTTTCAAGTTGTCGACGTACGTCTCTATATGTCGTTCGCGTTTCTCTTGATAGATATCTGCAATAGTTATCAGTATTCCGGTTTCTTCCACGTATCCGAATTCGTCGTTGATAGCCGTTCCGAATACTTTCATTGTGCTCGACAAATTCATATATGCATTTACCAGTGGCGGAATATTCTGCCCCAATGAACGTATAGCTTGATTTAATATTTTGTAATTGTCTTTTATCGCCTTATTCGGGAATAAGCGTTCCATTATCGTAAGGTTGAATTTCGGCTTGAGAGGCACTATCGGGGTGATGAGTTTGTCTTTATTTCCGAAATGTTTCTTTAAGAAATAGAGGATAAGGTCGCGACCTTTACTTCCGAACGATGGATACATGGTTACCTTTCCGAAAAAGTATTTGATAGTAGGGTATTTAACGGTAAGAGCTCCAAGTCCGTCCCACAAATTATCAAGGGCGTAAATGCTTTTAGCCCCGGCTTGGGATGATTGATATTCAACTCTTACAAAAGAGCGTCCCAGCTCAAGAGTGTATGGCAGATAGTTTTTGATGAATCTGTCGGAGAATTTAAAGAGGTGTGCTGAAGCAATAATAGGTTGCCCTTTCTCATTGAATTTGATGTCTTTACCGAGTATAAATCGGTAACCACCAATGATTTGTTCATCATCGGGGTTCCAAACTATCAGTTGTTGACAAGGCTCCTCCATAGTGTCGTATTGGTCGATATCGAGAGCTTTGCCCGTGCCTCCTCCTGCAGTGCGGAAAGCAATTTCGCGTAATCTGCCTATCTCGCGCATCGTGTTCGGGGCATTGAAGGCATTGATTACGTAGATTTCATTATTTGCCTTGTTGGTTTTTCTTAAAAACCTTTCCGGCGTGAGTTCTGCTTTTATTAACTCTACAGGTACTGCTTCGATAATTTGTTTTTCCATAATTTTATTTATTCCTTTGGTCGAAATAAGAATTGATGTAACGGTTTCTTTTAGATTCGTAGACGTCGTCTAATGTGATTATCATTGCAGTGTCGTAAGCATCACCGAAATCAGGGTCGAAAGTGGTGCCAAAAGTCTTCATTGTAGGTGAAAGTTCTATATAAGAGTGGATGAGCGGTGGAATAGTATCGCCCATACTTTTTACAAAGTTATTAAGAATCTTGTAGTTGTCTTTAAGATTATCGGCATTGAACATCTCGTCGAAAGTCTTTTTCTCGCTTTCGGTTACCGTTTCCGGGCGGTGTGAAACGAGCAGACATTCTTTGTCGCCGAGGAATTTTTGAAGGAAGTAAATCATTGCTTTACGGCTCATTTCCGGACTTGAGCTGTAAATGGTTACTTTACCGGCAAGGTATTTAACATCAGGGCTGGTAGCTACAAGGCCTCCAATGCCATCCCACAGATTGTCGAGGGCATAAAGGCTCTTGCGTCCCATCTGCCCGCTTTGATATTTTGGTTGAATCCAAGCCCTTGCCATCTCAAGGCAGTAAGGAAAATACTCTTTGAGAAATTTCTCCGAGAAGCGAAAAAGATGCTCGGTATTGACGTAAGGCTGACCATTTTCAAAGAAGGTGGCTTCTGCCCAACGTGTGAATCGGTAGCCACCGATAATCTCTTCTTCATCCGGGTTCCATACCAGCAGTTGGTAGCAAGCTTTATCTTCTAAATCAAAATGGTCTAAGTCGCAATCTTTGCCACTACCACCGCCTACCGCACGGAAGGATACTTCGCGCAGACGACCTATCTCTCGAAGAGTGTTTGGACCCGTTTCCGCGTTAACTACATATATTTCGTTCCCGGCTTTGTTGGTATATCTTAAAAAAGTTTTTTCATTTAATTCGGCTTTTAGCAATTCTTTTGCTATAGGTTCAATTATTGGTATCATAAATAATTGGTTTTTTAGGTTTATACATTCTGATGTTCGCCATTGCCGGCTTCCAGTTTTGCCATCTCTTCTTTTACCCAACTAGCCCATTCTATGTCGCTCTTGCTCTTGTCGAATGTTTGCCATGGAATAGGTTTTCCGAAGGTGATTACAAAACTTTGGTGTTGCTTTTTGAACAATTCATCTACAAGCATGAATATGCCTATGTTGAATTTTAATCCGAAAAATTTACTCAGTCGTGTAACGAAATAGAAGAGGTTGGAGTTGATGCCCGACATATGAACGGGTACAATATCTCGTTGATATCTACGAGCTTGAGTTATGAACATCTTTTTCCACGGCTGTTCTGTAATTTTTCCTTTCTCTTTTCTGGCGCATTTTCCGGCAGGGTAAATAAGTATTTGGTAAGGGCTGGAAAACATTTTTGCCAAGTTTTCTCCGATGTTTCTACTCTGCTTGTTGCTCATTGCATTGACAGGTGTGAAGAAATCGGCAAGAGGCGGAAAGTGAGATAAGATATCATTTACCGGCACTCTAAAGCTTTCGCCGTAATACTTGCGCATTACCGAGCCCATTATCAGTGCTTCCGGACCGCCAAGTGGGTGGTTGGAGGCAAAGATACACTGTTTGTTGATATCCAAATTCTCTGCTCCACGTATAGTGTAGTGTATGTCAAGGTAGTTAAGCGCCTCATCAAAAAAACCTATTCCGTGTGGATGCTCGGCGTGTATGATGCAGTCGTTAAGTTCATCTTGATGCAGTCGTCTCTTCAAAAAGTTTACAAGAAATTTTGGAAATTTCTTCTTGGCTTTCGCCTTCAATACTTTGTCGATATCTACCAAATATTTCTCGTTCTCTGTTTGTTTCATATCGTTAACTTCTTTGTTGTAATTTTTTTCGTTCTTTTGTTTATAAGGTTTCTAATAAATTATAAATTGTTTTATTTCAGTATATTAAGAATCCTGTTAAGGGCGTTGATAAAGATATCTATTTCCTCTATCGTGTTATATACGGCAAAAGAGATGCGTACTGTACCCGGGATGCCATATCGTGCCATAATAGGTTCGGCACAATGATGCCCGGTGCGTACGGCAATGCCCATTTTGTCGAGCATCAGCCCTATATCGTAGTGATGTGCTCCATCTGCTCCAAAAGAAATTATACCCGATTTATCCGGAGCATTACCTACAATATGTACACGTTCTATCTTTTTCAGTTTTTCCGTTGCATAATGTAGCAGTTCCGCTTCGTGTTTGTGAATGTTATCAATGCCTGTTTCGTTGATGAAATCGATAGCGGTAGCAAGTGCTGCACTGCCAACGTAATTAGGTGTGCCTGCTTCGAATTTATAAGGCAAAGCACCGTAAGTGGTATGCTCGAGGGTGACGTGGTCGATCATTTCACCTCCGCCCATAAATGGTGGCATTGCTTCGAGTAACTCTTTTTTGCCCCAAAGCACTCCGATGCCGGTAGGAGCGTACATCTTATGCCCCGAGAAGGCGAGGAAGTCCGCTCCGAGTGCAGATACATCCACTTTGGTATGTGCTATGGCTTGTGCGGCATCCACCAGCACTTTAGCTCCTGCTCTATGTGCGGCATCGCTTATTTCGCGTATCGGATTTACGGTGCCAAGTACGTTACTCGTGTGAGTGATTGCCACAAGTTTCGTTTTTTTATTAAGCAATGCTTTGTATGCTTCTAAATTCAGAGTGCCATCATCATTGATAGGTATAGCGCTGAATTTTAAGCCACACCGCTCTGCAGCCATTTGCCAAGGCACTATATTAGAGTGATGCTCCATTGTGCTGAAAATTATCTCGTCACCCTCTTTGCAAAAGCCTTCTATGTAGCTGCGTGCCACTAAGTTGATACTCTCTGTTGTGCCACGGGTAAAGATGATTTCTTCAGGCACTGCACTTATGAAGTCGGCAACTTTTTTTCTTGCATTTTCATGCGCTTCGGTACTTATCTCGCTGAGATAGTGTACCCCGCGATGTACGTTGGAATTCTCGTTTTCATACGATTGTACAATGCGTTCGATTACCTGCTTCGGCTTTTGCGTCGTAGCTCCGTTGTCGAGGTATACCAGTCTTTTTCCGTATATCGTACGATTTAAAATAGGAAATAAATCCCTTATGGTTTCATTAATCATTTTTTGCGTTTTTGATATAATCTTTTCTTCTCATCAAGTAGAAGATGAGACCCAATATTGCCCAAATAATTAGGCAGTAGCGACTTTGTATTCCGAGGTAACCCGGCATTCCCGGTACCACTAATAATGACAAGAAGAATATTGAGATAATACAGCCGAGAATTCCTATAATAAATTGGCGTGTATGCCCGTGATTGCGTGCCAATATGGCGGCGGAAGCAGATGTGTAAGCAAATACTATTGCAGCCCCTACACTCGTCATATCCACAATCCAAAGCAGTACTTCCCTACCGAACCAAGGAGCAAAGAGGCTGAGTATCATGATGAAGATGATTGCATTTGTGGGTGTGCCGTATTTCTTGTTCAGTTTGCCGAATGCTTTAGGAAGTGCGCCGTCTTGTGCCATTGCATACATTAAGCGTGATGTAGAGATAAAGAAAGCATTCATACCGGAAATTACGGCGCAAAACATTGCTATACCTAATATTACGAGTCCTACATGACCAAGCATATTTTCTACTACAAAGCCTGTAGGCCAACTCTGCTTCTCGGCAAGTAACTCTTGCCATGGCTTGTAACCTACTGCCGTTATTGTATTTATTATGATATATAATAATGCCGCTATCGTAATAGCTTGTATCATTATTCTAGTAGAACGTTTGTGGCTGAAGTTGTACTCTTCCGCACTTTGCGGTATGCAATCGAAGCCGATATAAGCCCAAGGTGCCATAGCCACAATGCTGAAAACACTTTTCCACCAATTGTTTTCGTTAGGGAATCCTGGAGTTAAATTACTCCATTCCACACCTTTAAAGCAAGTGAGTGCGAATAAGAGGATAATGCCACCAACAAGGGTTAATGCAATGGCGGTCTGTGTCCATGCCGCCTGTTTGATGCCTCGTATATTAAGCAGCCCCATGATGATGATAAAAGCCGATGCTACTACTACTTCACCGGCATATACATCCCAGCCTGCCACCTCATAGAGGTAACCCTTTTGAATAATACCCGGAAAAAGGTTGCGACTTATTAGTGCTACCGCTGTGGCATTCAGAGGTATAAGACTCCAATAAGCCAATATCATACTCCATCCGCAGATGAAGGCATTGGTCTTTCCCATCGTCTTTTTTGTGTAGACAAATTCACCACCACTCTGTGGATATTTTATTATGAGATATCCGTAACTCAATGCTATAATTAATATTAAGAGACCGCCGATGAGCATTCCTAATGCAGTACCGAGCGGACCGGCTTTAGGTAAAAAAGCATTACCCGGTAAAACAAAACATCCCCATCCTATGATGGCTCCAAGTGCCAAACCCCACACATTCAGAGGACTCATGTTTTTCTTTAATTCACCTTGTTCGTGATTCATATTTTTAAATTGTAATTTCTATCCCTTCGATTTAATATCATCAAAGAGCTTTGGTTTTGGTAATATATTAATTGTAGTACTACTAATATTTAGACAACTAAAATTAATAGCACTTTTTATATTATCATGATTTTTACGGTTCAATACTCTAAAGGCACAATATGTGCTTTTCGGTGATGTTAAATTTAAATTGTTAAGTTTCTTTGCATTGTTAGCATCTGTTGCATCCCGGGCAACGTAATGACTCTCCGTGTAGCCTTTTTTCAATGAGCATTTTGAGTCGGTCGGCGAGGGCAGGCAACGTAATGTTTTCCAGCACATCAGCAGAGAATGCTTGTAGTAGCAGCAGGCGAGCCTCTTTAAGGTCTATTCCGCGTTGTTGCATATAGAAGAGAGCGTTTTCGTCGAGCATGCCGGTAGTGGCACCGTGACCGCATTTTACATCGTCGGCATAGATTTCCAGTTGCGGACGTCCGAGTGCACGAGCCTCTTTGCTGAGGCAAATATTGCGGTTCGTCTGGTAAGAATTGGTTTTCTGAGCTCCATGGTCTACCACTATCCTGCCACTGAAAGCCCCTTCTGCATTGTCATCAAGGATGTATTTATAGAGCTCGTTACTAGTGCAGTTGCAAGCGTGGTGACGGATGACGGTGTAGTTATCGCATTTCTCATTCTTATCGATAAGTAGCATTCCACCAAGCCATGTGTTGGCTCCCGGCTCGTTTAAGTCTATCGTGATATGGTTGCGAGTTGAACCTAATAAGAGTCCGAAACTACTGATTCTTACGTCACTATCTTTTTGTTGCCTTATGGCAATACGATGTACGGCATTCATATTTTCTCCACTGCTCTCTATGCTACAGTAGCGAAGTATAGCAGAGTCTCCTGCCACAATTTCCGTCACTCTATTCAGGAAATAGTTGTTGTCGTTCATAGTATGCACGCAATCGATGTAATGAAGCTCGGAGCCGGACTCCAGCACTATTAAGTTTCTGCCGGTAGACATCAACTCTCCACTTGCAAACATTACGTTGAGTACCTGAATAGGAAGTTGTACTTTTACTCCTTGAGGAATGTAAATAAAAATACCGTCTTGTACAATTAGGGCATTGAGGGCGGAGAAACCATCGATTTCCTCTTGCAATACGGTACCATAGTATTTATTTAATATATTACCGTAATGTATTGAAGCATATTGCATTGAGCAAGCAATAGCACCATTCCCCAAATCAATGCAATCGTTACCGCGCCATGTATCGTTAGTAAAGTAAACAGACGACGTTTTTATGCCGGGTACGGCACAATGAAACAAATTTTCTTCGTTGATATTCGATTGTAAGCGATTGATATTTACGCCCCAATTAATATTCAGTGCGTCAAAAAGAGGACAATAAAGATATGCTTCATCTTTTTTTGTAGGTATTCCTTTTTCTGTGAGATACCACTCTGCCATAGCTCTTCCGGCATTGAAAACTTTAGCGGAGCGAGCATTGAGTGCCTCTTTAGTTTCTTTATATAAGTCTAAAAACTGTTTTTCAGTCATGATAATCGAGGGTAAATAGTGCTTTTACATTTTGTTTTTTATCCAATCATAACCCTTCTCTTCAAGTTCTAAGGCTAGTTCTTTTGTGCCGGACATCACAATCTTCCCATCCACTAGAATATCTACGATATCAGGTACGATATAATCGAGAAGTCGTTGATAGTGAGTGATTACTATAGAAGCATTATGAGGTGTTTTTAATAAGTTTACCCCATGAGCAACGATACGAAGAGCGTCGATATCGAGTCCGGAGTCCGTTTCGTCGAGAATAGATAAACGCGGGTTAAGCATTGCCATTTGAAAAATCTCGTTGCGTTTTTTTTCACCTCCGGAAAAGCCTTCGTTCACGGCACGATTGGCAAGCTTGCTATCAAGTTCCACTAATTGACGCTTCTCTCGCATCAATTTCAAAAAGTCACTTGATGATAAAGGCTCTTCACCACGATATTTGCGTTGCTCGTTAACTGCCGTACGCATGAAATTTACCATGCTGACACCCGGAATTTCTACCGGATATTGAAAGCTCATAAAAAGTCCTTCGCGGGCTCTTACTTCCGGACTCATCTCAAGCAAGTTCTTACCGTTGAAAGTGATGCTACCGGAGGTGACAGTGTAAGCCGGGTGACCCGTAAGTACATTACTTAAAGTACTCTTTCCGGCACCATTAGGCCCCATTATTGCGTGTACTTCACCCTCTTTTACCGTCAGTGTAAGCCCTTTTAATATCTCTTTGCCTGCTATAGAGGCATGTAAATCTTTTATCTCTAACATCTTAAAAATTTAAAAGCCACAATAATCTATATATTATGGAGATTAATATTAATGATAAAAATAGTATGTTTGTTACGTTACTGTGATTTGTACTGAATAGTAAACTCGACCATAATATGATGAATATGAAAGGTATGATTATCAGATGTTGAAAACTTCCGACAAAGAGAGCCACCCATATTATGGAAATCCAAAATCCCCAATTTACAAAAGTGAAGTTAAATCGAACATTGAGTTTGTAATGTGAGTTGGTTACCAAATATCCGAATATGGAGTATAGATTGAGCAAAAGCAAAAATACCCCCATTATGATGTCGCTACGATGTACTTCTACTGTATCGAATAGAGAAATCTTTATAAATTCCGATGAGTAATCTATCAATACAGGCACGGCATCGAAAAGCCAGAAGATGCTTACCGACATCAAAAGTATCAGTAGTATAGCCATAATAACACTAAGAAAGATACGCCTTGTAATTACTCGGAAAATAATCATACCGAGTATAAACAGAGCACTTAACCATACGTATTGAGGCTCGAAAAAGGCGGCGATACCGAGCATTAAAGTGATATTGAAGCCTGCCACTACTTGCCATTCAAAGTGGTACATTCCAAAGAGTTGCTTTAATGCCACTAAAAAGCAAATTAAAGCTATCGACCTTTCATCAAAGAGTTGCAAGTAATCTATCGAAGAGATGAGCAGTAACCCTAACAAGAAAGGTATTGCCGATCGTATAGGTATTATTTGAAGCCGTTCGCATAAGTCCGAAAGCCATATCAATACGAAGATAGTGAAAAAATAAGCCACTATATGTGATACCCACATAGGCCATGACCATAGCACGTAATGCTTCATAAACATTACATCTACTATAGCTGTAGTATCTCGTAAGCCGATAATTTCCGGCAAGAACCATAGTATAGTGCTCAAGATAATTCCTATCAGTACGGAAGGAAGTGAGCGTTTTTGCAGATATTTGGTAAGGGTTATATTCATATAAAATTGTTGGCAACAGGGGTTTCAATCCCTGCTGCCATAGGGTTTTTCTTATTTAAGACCGCGACCTACAAGCATTGCGTTATTGTTAGGTTCTGCACCACGGAAAGTACGATATAAGTCCATAGGGTCTTCGGTACCACCTTTTTCAAGTAGAGTACGGAAGGCTTTTGCTGTTGCAGGGTCGAAAATGCCTTTTTCTTTAAATAATTCAAAAGCATCTTTGTCGAGAACTTCTGCCCATAAATAGCTGTAATAGCCTGCACTATAACCACCTGCCCAGATGTGGTTGAAGTAAGTAGAGCGGTAGCGTGGAGCTATTTGAGGAATCAAACCTATTTTGTTCATCATCTCAGCTTCGAAAGCGATAGGGTCGATGCCCTCTACAGAAGATAGGTCGTGCCAATTCATGTCAAGAATAGCGGCAGCTGTAAGCTCTGTAGTCATAAAGCCTTGATTGAAAGTGGATGTAGATTGTATTTTCTCGATAAGTTCTTGAGGGATAATTTCTCCTGTCTCGTAATGACGGGCATACATGGCAAGTACTTCAGGTTCAAAAGCCCAGTTCTCCATAATTTGAGAAGGGAGTTCTACGAAGTCGCGAGCCACATTAGTACCGCTTATCATATTGTAGTTGGCTTTTGCAAGTAATCCGTGAAGGGCGTGTCCGAATTCGTGGAAGAGGGTTTCTACTTCATCAAGAGTAAGAAGTGAAGGCTCTGTAGCAGTCGGTTTTGTGAAGTTGCCTATGTTGAGTACTACAGGGCGAACGTCTACACCATCTTTTACGTATTGCTCACGGAAATTAGACATCCAAGCTCCTGCGCGTTTTGAAGAACGAGGGTAGTAGTCGGTATAGAAAATACCTACGAGAGAGCCGTCAGCATTAGTTACTTTAAAGCATTCAGCCTCAGGATTGTAGAGAGGCATGCTGTCGAGTTTTTCGAAATTGATGCCATAGAGTTTGTTTGCTACGGCAAATACACCGGCACGTACATTCTCCATTTGGAAATAAGGCTTGATTTCGCTCTCGTTCATAGCATATTTCTCTTGGCGGAGCTTTTCTGCATAGTAGTCCCAATCCCAAGCTTCAATCTTAACGCCATTACCTTCACGGTCGGCAATAGCTTGCATTTCAGCGAGTTCTGCTTTTGCTTTCTCATTAGCAGCCTTGAAAATATCGAGAAGGAATGCATTTACCACGTCAGATTTTTTAGCCATTGTGTCGTCGAGAATGAAATCGGCAGGAGTTTCAAAACCGAGCAAACGAGCTTTTTCCTGACGGAGAGTAATAATTTGAAGAATAATTTGTTTGTTGTCGTTTTCATTATCGTTATTACCACGATTGATGTAAGCTTTGTACATCTTTTCGCGGAGGTCGCGACGCTCGCTGTATTGGAGGAATGGTATCCAACTTGGTTTTTGAAGACCGAACATCCATTTTCCCTCTTGACCGTTTTCTTTTGCCATCTCGGCTGCGGCAGTACGTATGTTTTCCGGCAGACCGGCAAGGTCTTCTTCATTGTCAATAACGAGTTTGAAATCATTAGTTTCTGCAAGAAGATTGTTGCCGAATTTTTGTTGAAGAGTAGAGAGCTCCTTGTTTATTTCACGGAGGCGAGCTTGTTGCTCTTCAGGAAGTGAAATACCATTACGAACAAAAGAGTTATAAACTTTTTTGAGGAGCATTTTTTGTTCGGTAGTGTAATTCATTTCATCTTGACTATCGTATACGGCTTTAACTCTTTCAAAGAGTTTTGCATTCATATAGATATTGTCATTAACCTCAGATACCATAGGTAATACTTTGTCAGAGATTTCGTTTAGCTCATCGTTACCATCACTTTCTGTGAGGTTGAAGAATACTAAAGAAACTCTTTTAAGTAAAGAACCGGAAGCATCGAGTGCTGCCAAGGTGTTCTCAAAAGTAGGAGCCTCTTCGTTGTTTACAATAGCCTCTACTTCTGCTAATTGTTGTTTAATACCTTCTTCAAAAGCAGGTAAGTAATCACTGTTTTGAATTAATTCAAAAGGAGGCACACCTTCCGGAGTGTTCCATTCGCCTAAAAGAGGATTTTCTCTCGTCTCTTTGGCTTTGTCTGTGCATGCAAACATCATCATTGCAACTGCTGCGATTAATAGTAATTTTTTCATTTTGTGTGTTTATTTGATATTGTCTATTGTTTACAATTCACCTAATTTATACCTTAGTTTAAGTATGCAAAGGTAAGAAAATTTTTTTAATCTATAAAATGCTTATATTGCCTATATTATCCTACTTTAAGTTGTGTAATAATGTCACGATATAGACTTAAATAGTCGCTCCTTAATTTCTACCTTTGGACGCAACCAGGAGCATAGGCTGATATAGGTAGTTTAAAATTGTCATACAAAAATCTGCAAAAAGATGCATGAGTTTCCTCATCATCTTCATCAGATTCCATGCAGTAGCTGCCATCATGGCATTAATCGTTGACGATGCTTTGCCATAGAGATAGTTATCCTGCATACGGTAGTCCGATTTCAGGTGGCCAAAGTGTGGCTCCTGTTTTCGTCATGCGTTACCCAAATCGCGTTTGACCCAGTTTTCGACCAA
>JBJECF010000007.1:0-57256 GCA_051870785.1 Candidatus Aphodosoma sp. | reverse complement strand
CAAAAGTAAGAAAAATATTTTTAAAACAAAATTATATAGAGAAAATTATTTATAGACCTACACCATAGACAAAAATTTTGAGCGAGTTCCCTCATAAATACACAAAAAAGACCGCACACCTTGTTGAAGCGCACCCCAAAAGTTAGACACAAAACTTTTGGTGTGCATTATGTATAAACATCATAATTATGAAGAACGGTTGAATATAGTCAGTCGCATTCTCTACGGAGAAACAATCAATTCAATATGTCGAGAGTTACAACTTGATTGGCATATGGTCGTACAATAACATCTTCGATATAAGAAATATGGAGAGGAGGGTCTTCGAGGCACTCGGTCATATCATTATTCATCAGCAGAAAAATTATATATTGTCAAAGAGTTTATTGAAAAAATGCATCTTTGCACCGGATTTGTCTACATTATGACATATCCCGTTCAACACTAAAGAGATGGATAAAGAAAGTACGACAAGGAAAATCTCTTGAAAACAGACGATGAGGACGCCCACCCAAAGAAATGGCAAGACCAAAGAAAATAATACTTTTTACTGTGCTCATTTTTCAGTTGGTTACAAATTGTAACCAACTGAATTATTATCTGCTTTTACAAGATTTTGCAAGTTGTATCTGGAGAGTAATTAGCAAATAGTTGGTCGAAGTTGTCGAGCACTTCATTCGACAACTCCGCACGGAGTTTGTCGAAATCTATGGCAAGTTCCGACTTGCCGTCTTTATCGAGCCTTTCAGTAACGCACAGCGGAAACAGCGCAGCAATCTTCTGCACATTACCGCCCACCACGTCTCGGCTTTGTATCGTTAATTTATCCATTTGTTAGTTGTTATTAAATTCGTATAATTATAGTCATGATCCCAATTCTCGATATTAGTATCAATATAATTTATAATATTTTCAAACGCTCGTTGATTACGTATGATTTGTTAGTGATACCGCGATTGCCACATCGGTTGTATACGTTCACGATTGAGTTTCGGGATCACAAACTCCCGTAACTGTTTGGAGGCATTTGATTTACTAAATGTGGAAGCCGTGAAAATAAACCGCAGTTCAGCAATATTTTCGAGTTCTTCTTTAAGTGCTTGGTAAGCATAAATGGAAAACGATGCAGCGGCAATAGAAAGTCGAGAGCCGCTTTGCAAGTCGGCCTTCAAACCATCCACAACTTTCTCTGTCGTATTGTTATATAGTTTTGGCATCTCCATTTCGTAATAAAGTTATTGATTGCCGATTAAGGCGTTGTTTGTGTAATAAATGCAAAGTTACGAAAATTTTTTAATATTACTGTCCGGTAAAAATTCAATGCGTATCTAATACAACAAAAAATTACGTACTATATTATTTATTTGCAAATGCGTGTAATCCAGTCTACTATGTCGATGAGAAGTTCTTCGGAGATGGTTTGCTCAATGATGCCGTATTCGGAAGGGAGGCCAGTAGTGCACTTCTGAAAGAGATGGTTACAGCCGTCGTACTGCTTAAAGAAATTCTTGTCGCTACACGGCACGGCATGCTGTATAGCCTTCAAATTCAAGTCGGCAATCACTTGTACATCCTTCGTGCCATTGACTGCCATAATAGGACAAGACAATGATTTTAAATCCGACGTTGGGTCGTAATCTATAAAATAATTCATCCACGCATTATTCAGTTTCCACACTCGCTCTCTATATTGGCTCGTGGTAATCACCTTATTTATACCGGATAATTTGTTAATCATATTCACCTGCTCACAAAGGGCAGTGTCGGCTTTAACCCCCACACCGGCAAGCGAAATCACGAAATCCGGCTTAGCACCACTACCCTTACCCGCAAGCATAAAGGCTATTGATGCCCCTTCGCTATGACCGAGAATTCCAATTTTAGTAAAGCCACGCGCGCGCAAAAAAGTTAATCCCGAAGAGGCATCTTCGGCAAAATCGGCAGTAGTGGCATTACTTGCATCACCCGTCGAAGCACCGAAACCGCGATCATCATACCGTAACGTGGCTATTCCGTGGCGCGCAAAATAATCGGCAATGACAAGGAAAGGCTTATGCCCTATCAATTCCTCATCCCTATTCTGCAGTCCACTCCCCGTAACAAGCAACACCACAGGCACATCATCTCCGACATTATACCCTATCGGGTAAGTCAATGTGCCGGCAAGGGTAGCTTTATCGGCATTAGAGAAGGCAACCTCTTCAACTTTGTAAGGATACGGTTTTACAGGCTCTTGCGGGCGCCAAGGTATATAATCTCCACGAGTAAGCACCAATGGCAAATTCATTCCATTTTGATGGAATACACCCTTTATCGTATCGTTTTTAAGTCGTGCAGCATACTTAACATTCAATTTAGAGATGGATATTTCAAACGAATCTGCCGGAAAGGATATCAAACTCGTTGTCAAGCCCTTAGCACCTTGATTCGGACTATCCATCGTACAAACCATAGTACCGTTATCAACTTCGGTAAAATGCAGAACGATGGGCAACTTCATCATGCCGGCGTCCAAATCTCCATGCCATATGCCACACAACTTACTGCTATTACTCGAAAAAATAAATTGCGCTTTGTTAGGCAAAAAGCTACACACCAAAACGGCAACAATAACCACCCTTTTCATATCTATATTTTTCATTATACACACAACCAATTATCCTTCTACGTATAAGAAGGAGTAAGAAATTTAACACACAATGGTTAACATCACTAATAATATAAATCTAATCGAATATGATTTTCCCTTTTTTATATCCGTAATTTGATTCGATAATCAAAACCACCTCTTCCGAGAAACTGGCAAATTCATAACAATACCTGGTTTCTACACAAATATCGGTGCCGATTATTTGATAAAGATTATCTCCAATTTTTTTAACTTTAACGACATATTTCCCGGTTTCAACTGTTGTAGGCGACAAAATATATTCCACGTCGATAGTGCGAGAATATGAATCTACAGCTTTTGTGTTTTTGGCAGGTCTAATAATTTCATATAATTCTGCAATATCATAACTACTCTCGGCATAGGCAGAACCTGCAAATAATAAAAAGGCAAAACAGAGTAATAAAGCTTTTAAGTGTTTCATGATGAAGTTAGATTTGATATTAATTACTTGCAACAATAACAATCGCAAAAATAATAAATTGTTTCTTGCTTGCACAAAGGTAATGAATATTTTTGAATTCAACAAAAGCTGTGTTAAACATGTTTGAACAGCTGAAATTTAACATATTTCGTCGTCTTAGAATGAAAAAAATTGTTTAACTTTGCAAATGAAAAAATTATACAAATCGTTTTGTAACCTACAACTCACTAACACATATAATATTATGCTCAGGAAAATACGAATAGCCCTTGCGATTTTCTTCTGGCTTTCCGTTACGGCTCTTTTTCTGGATTTTACCGGTGTCATTCACTATTGGCTTGGTTGGACGGCAAAAATACAGTTTCTTCCGGCTCTTTTCGCCCTCAATTTCATCGCTTTAGCCGTACTTATTATCCTTACCTTCGTTTTCGGCAGAATATATTGCTCCGTAATTTGCCCGCTCGGCATCACTCAAGACGTGATATCTTGGCTTAGTGGCAGACGCAAGAAAAAAAGATACCGCTTTTCTTTTTCTCCGGAAAAGAAGATTTTACGCTACACTTTTCTTGGTATAACGATAATAGGTATATTGATAGCAGCCATCGCCCACACCGGCATTATCGTTTCCCTTATCGACCCTTATGCCATCTACGGCAGATTTACTACCGGCATCCTTAACCCACTGTACAAATTAGGCAATAACCTCCTCGCCTATTTTGCCGAACGCGCCGATAGTTACGCATTCTACAGCACCGACGTGTGGCTCAAGAGCATTTCAAGCCTCGTTATCTCCATCGTAATGATGATAATCATCGTGGTACTCGCCTGGCGTAGCGGTCGCTCTTATTGCAACACAGTCTGCCCCGTAGGTACGTTACTTGGCTTTATATCAAGATATTCCCTTTTTAAAATAAATATCGACAAGAGCAAATGCAACGCTTGCGGTCTATGCTCGCGCAAATGTAAATCTTCGTGCATCAACGGCAACGAACACAAGGTGGACTACTCGCGCTGCGTGGCTTGTATGGATTGTATCGACACTTGTAAACACGGCGCTATCAGTTACCAATTCGCCTATGGCAAAAAAGGTTGCAATGCAAAGAATAATGGTTGTAACACTGTGCGCACCGATAATTCTGCTGACAATAAGAATTCTGCCACCAATATTACAACGGAACAAATAGGTGGCTCGGCTGATATTGCTAAAGCTACAATTTCTGCTAACGTCGATAATTCCGGTACGAAAAATAATTCTGCCACTGACACAGCATCGATGAGTCGTCGCGAGATGCTCACAGCTACCGGTCTGCTCGTAGCCTCTACAGCCCTGAATGCCAAGGGGAAACGTGTTGATGGTGGGCTTGCCGCGATAGTTAAAAAAGAGGCACCTGTACGCGAGCATCGCATCCTGCCTCCGGGGGCTAAGAGCGAGCGTCACCTGGCTATTCATTGCACGGCATGCCAGCTGTGTATCGCAGCCTGCCCTAACAACGTACTCCGCCCGTCTGCCGACTTTAAATCGCTAATGGAGCCGGAAGCCTCTTACGAGCGCGGATACTGCCGCCCGGAATGCAACAGGTGCTCACAAGTGTGCCCTGCAGGCGCCATCCATAAAGTATCTGTCGCCGAAAAATCTTCTCTGCAAATAGGTCATGCCGTTTGGATAAAAGATAATTGCGTGCCCCTCACCGACGGCGTGGAATGCGGCAATTGCGCCCGTCACTGCCCTTCCGGTGCCATCACTATGGTGCCTTCAGAGCCGGGTAATGCTTTTTCACCTAAAATCCCTTCTATAAATACCGAAGTCTGCATCGGTTGTGGCGCATGCGAGCATCTTTGCCCGGCAAGCCCTTTCAGCGCAATATATGTAGAAGGCAACGACGTACAAAGATTCATTTAATTATATGTTTTGCCAAGTATTTTAATTACTAAGTCATTTTAATTACTAAGTCATTTTAATTACTAAAATCCTTCCGACTTTTATTAACCAAGGATTTTTACTATCGAAATATTAAACCACAACTTTGATAATAAATTAATTTCATTATCAAACGGACAATAAAGAAGATTATGAATAATAAAGAAAATAACAACGAAAATATAAATCGCCGTGAATTTCTAAAGCGTTTCGGCATAGGAGTAGCGGCTGTATCGGCAGCGACACTACCGGGATGCAACGAAAAAAGCGGACCGAGTGGTTTCAACACGAAACAAGGAGAGGTTCCGACCGACAAGATGACTTACCGCATCAATCCGAAAACGGGCGAGAAAGTGTCGCTATTAGGCTACGGTTGCATGCGCTGGCCTACAATGCCTTCTGCCGACGGCAGCGGAGATATCATTGACCAAGAGCAGGTCAACACATTGGTAGACTACGCTTTAGGTCATGGCGTCAACTATTTCGATACGGCGCCACCTTATCTTAAAGGGCAATCGGAGCATGCCACGGGAATAGCTCTCAGCAGGCATCCTCGCAGCAGCTATTATATCGCCACGAAGATGTCGAACCAAGCTTTTGCCGGTCAAGGCTTGTCACCTCAAGAGATGTACAGAAGATCGGTAGAGATGTACCGCAACTCATTGAAGGAACTACAAACCGACTACCTCGATTATTACCTGCTTCACGTTGTAGGCTTGGGAGGCGGTATTAGTGCCCTCGAAGAGAGATTTTTCAATAGCGGCGTTCTCGATTTCCTTGTAAAAGAGAGGGAAGCAGGACGGATAAGAAACTTAGGCTTCTCATATCATGGAGATATCAAGGCTTTTGATTATATGCTCTCGCGCCACGATGAATTCAAATGGGATTTTGTACAGATTCAGCTGAATTATGTCGACTATCGCCACGCCACAGAGGGGAATTACAATGCCGATTACCTCTATGATGAACTTGCCAAACGCGACATACCGGTAGTGGTAATGGAGCCACTTTTAGGCGGAAGATTAGCCACATTGACTCGCTTCTTGAACAGCCGCTTACAAGAGCGACGCCCGCAAAAGAGCATTGCATCTTGGGCATTCCGCTTTGCGGGTTCGTTCCCTAAGGTGCTTACCGTGCTCAGTGGTATGACCTATATGGAGCATCTGCAAGATAACATACGCACATACTCTCCTCTCGAAGAGTGCACACAAGAGGAGCTTGACTTATTGGAAAATACGGCACAGATAATGCTCAACTACCCATCCGTGCCATGTACACGCTGTCAATACTGTATGCCATGCCCTTACGGAATAGATATACCATCTATCTTTGCTCATTACAACAAGTGCATCAACGAGGGTAATACACCGGCATCGACGCAAGACCCTGATTACCGTCGCGCCCGCCGTGCATTTTTAGTGGGTTACGACCGCGCAGTACCGGGAATGCGCCAAGCAAGTCACTGCATCGGCTGCAACCAATGCGCACCACACTGCCCTCAATCCATCAACATTCCACAAGAGCTACACCGCATCGACGAATTCGTTGAGAAGCTGAAACAGGATAAATTATAAACGAGAAGTATAAAGGGAAGTATAAATGGGATTGTAAATCCTTTGTATCCATTCCGGAAAGTAATACATCCAATTTATTTCAATTTGTGCAATTATTGGTTGCACAAATTCATAATTCAAATACTTTCCTATTGGCTCTCACCATATTGAGTGTCTTTACGGAATCCTAAAATATAGAAATGACTGATACCTCGTAAGAAGCATCAGTCATTTCTATTAATATTCTAATAACAATTTAAAGACAGGAGTATTTTGCACTGATTTTCAATATACTATATCATATTTTACAGTGCCTTTTTAATTACATCAAATAATTTATCAAGTTCTTCTTGACAATTATTGAAGGAGTCGTCCGTATCTTCGATAGTATCTTGGGCTTCTTTTTTCTCTTTGCCTTTCAGCTCACCGGACTCCATTTTTGCTTTATAATCTTCGTAAACTTCAATCATTGAGGAGAAACTCTCTATTCTATTCACTTTTCCATATCCCTCGTATTTATTCCGCAATTCAAAACCGCTTGCAATTACTCTTACTTGATCACCTTCATGTACTATTTTCAGGTTAAAATTCATATATTCATAGAAATAACCTGCAAAAGGATTATATCTCCATTTCGTATTTTTTAATACCTCAAACTCCATTACATTACTGTCGTCTGTTTCTAATTGCACCAACGCTTCAAACGTCTGCTTTTTAAATGCTATTCTAACATCCTTCATCGCAGTAGACGGGTCTTTTGAAGTAGGGAATACTTTTTCAACTACTACTTGCAATTTGTCGTTAACAGTAAAGTTCCATTTCTTCTCAGTTTTTGCCATCATTGGTAAAACTAGAAGAAAACTGATAAAAAAAAGAAATAATTTCTTCATAATGATATGTATTTTAAGTTAGTTTGTGTATCAAAAAAACAGGCGATTTTACCGTAAACAGTAGTAAATCGGGGTATAAATACGATATCGGTAATACGGATAAGCTACAATAAAACAGTTTTCACGCTCACGAAAAGCGTTATTTCACTGTAACTTTTTGAGTTCCGTTTACAGTCTTTACGATATAAATACCTTTTAATTTGCCGTTATTTTCTGTAACGTCTCTACCTACAACGTCGTAAATCACGAATTCTTCAGCAGAATATATTGTGCCTTTATCCGACCATATTTTATTGATAATCACCTCATCAACGGCAGTTGGTGCATCAAAAGCCTCGATATCGGCAAATTCTTTCCAAACGTCCGCAGTTTTATATTGTTCTAATGCAGAATATCTTACATTCAATTTACAAGTGGTGTTCAATCCGGCGGTAAAGTTGTCTTCAAAAACAGTAGAAATACATATCGGTGGGTTTTGAGCCTTACAGGTTATCGTAGCAAGGGTGCCTGCGCCACAATCTACAAAAGCTTCTGTATCGATAGTTTCGAGCCCCGTACCAATAATAATTCGGGTCAATCCGGTAGCGGAATTTGCAAAGGCTCTATCGTCTATCATCTTCACACTATTCGGAATATTAATTTCGTTTAATGCAATGCAATTCTCAAAAGCAGATGCTCCGATTACTTCTATTCCATCTACAATATCGCTGTTTCTACATCCGTACATCAATGTATTTGTAGCGGTTTCTACCACTGCATTGCAATTATTACGACTGTCGTAAACGCTATTTGCCGGGTCAACAACTATCCTTACTACTTTTTCAGCAGACAACACATTTTTGCCAATGTTGCTTACGCCACTTCCAATTTCTACATCTTCTATTCCATAGAGTGCATAATCTTCGATAAATTCCACGCTGCTTGGTATCACTATAGATGAGATTGAGGCACCTTTAAGGCAGCTTTTCTCAATTGTTTCAACATTGGAATTCTGTGCGAAGGCAAAAGACTGCAATGTTGCATTTTCAAAAGCACTTTCTCCGAGAGATGTCACTCTATAAATCTCCTCGTTATAAACAACTTCTGCCGGCACAACGATGCTGTCTATTGTGCTGCCAATTACTTTTGCGGTATTATTAACATCATCAAATTCATAAATCAAACCATCTACAAGATCGGTTTCTATCGGCAATATTGTGTTAAATTGCCCCCAAACACCGTGACTTCTATAAGCAGAAACAGCCTCTGCCGGTACGTAAAGCACACATACATCTTTCTTTACTCCTCCAAAAGTGTGCATAAAAGAGGTATTGTTACACAAATTCGGCGGAGTAACGGCTTTACACACAAGAGTTTCCAGTTGTTTACACATACCAAAACACAAAGTATCTAAAAACTTGGTATTCTCGCTCAATACCACCTCTTTCAAACTATCACAATTGTGAAATATTCTTTTCGATATAGTGTCAATACCGGTACCGATTATCGCTCTTTTAAGATGTTTATTTTTAGCAAAGGCATTTTTATTTATTTTTCTAATGCTGTCACCTATTACAATCTCTTTTAAACCGGAATTATAAAAAGCAAAATCACCGATATAATTTAAAGTATCGCTAAAAGAGATAGATTCAAGATTGGTACAATTATAGAAAGCCGAATCACCAATAGTAGTCACCAAAGTTTTAATGATTTTAGGTCGTGTTCCAACCATAATGATTTTTAAATAACTGCTTGGCACAGTGAGGTTTCCATGGTAGTAATCGCCATCAGTGGTACCATCATTCACTATTTTCATATCACTAAAATACCATTTAGTGGAATTAGTACCTTCTAAATGTTCATACTGGAAATATCCCCAAACTGCAAATGTACTTAAATAATTGTCATTAACAGAACGAGGTATGTGTAAAGTACAACTATTTTTAGTAATTCCGCTAAAAATAGAATCATAATATTCTAACTCCAAAGAAGGAGCAGAAGTAGAATAGCTGTAAATATGACTCAAACCGGAATTTTTAAAAGCATGCTTCATAATAGATTGAAGCCGACCTGTAAAAACTATGGTGTCTAATGCCGAACAATTCTCAAAGGCTCTGGTTCCAACTTCAAAGACATTACTACCACAAATAACTTTTGTTAGAGCTGTGCAACCGAAGAAAGCCGAATCGGAAATAATCTCAACAGCATAATCGATACCACCATAAGAGATAGAATCAGGGATAACTACTACACCTGAATAAAGAACTCCGGCACCTCCGGAAGTTACACTCGCCTCTGATCCGAGTTTGTAATAAACTCCATTCAAACACACATCGTATGCAAAGAGCGATGAAATGAATGAGAGGACAAAACAAAATGATAATAAACGTTTCATAATTATAAAAAATATTTGTTTAGCAATCAATTGCAAAGATACTAAATTTTTTAATTGTACACGAATTTGAAAATAGAAATTTTAAAAAAAATCGCATTGCAAGAATCAATTCATATATACTGACTACTTAAGTTCATCATCAAAAAAAAGAAGGAAAAATAAACCACATTAGAAATCATCCCTTTAAAATCAGGCTTCGGACAGCTTTATTGTGCTACTTTGTGTTTTACCGGATAGCAATAAATCCATATCTTTTGTTGGTCTATAAATAGAGTCCCCGAGAATTGTTCTTTGGGATTATTAATACATGACCACAGTCCTGTATAATGAGATTGGAACTTAAAATTTGACTTGTCTATTGGCATTTAAGCTATTGTTTTCAACCTTGATACAAAGGTATCACAATTCTTTGAGAAAATAGCAGCTATCAAATAAAATTGTGTACCTTTGCAATAAGAATTAAGTGACTGCTATGAACAAGATAAAAGTGATATTAGAAGTAAAAGGTCTCAGCCAAACAGAATTGGCTGATAAACTTGGCAAAAGTTTCAACATGATAAATCTCTATGCGACTAATAAAATTCAACCACCAATACCTGTTCTATATCAAATTGCAGAAATTTTGAATATCGATGTGCGAGAGTTACTTGTGCCTAATCAAATAAATACTAAGTGTTAGCATGGCAAGAAAAATTAAAACAATAATGGAAAATGGGATAGACAAACGAGAGGTTGGGTATTACTCAACCCCGTCTTTTGTAGCTAAGTATTTGACGCACGAAATGCTGTCTATTAATCCCAATGGCGCTTCCGTTTTAGACCCAGCCGTTGGCAGAGAGGAACTATTAGAAGAATTCTACAAGGCTGGTAAAACTATCGATTCTTACGACATTATAAAACATTGCGAATATAAAATGTCAAATTTCTGTCAGAAAAACTTCATAGAGGTTTATGCAGATTTTGTAAACAACAATTTCTTCTCAACAGAAGCATCTCATTATGATTATATGATTGCCAATCCTCCATATAATTGCCATGAAATAAACTATATAAAGGAGAATAAAAAATGGCTAAACTGTTTATTTCCTGTTGGCGTGTATAATATGTATTCCATTTTTTTGTCAGCAATGATTAGTATGGCAAAGGATGGATGCTTGATTGGTGTCGTTATATCTGATTCGTTTCTGACTTCTAATTACCATTCTAAATTAAGAGAACAAATACTTTCCACTTGTTCTATTCATCAGATAATTCTCTGCCCTACAGCCTTATTTTGGAGTCAACATGCCGATGTTAGGACTTGTATCATGATACTTCAAAAAGGGAAAAAATATCAATCGAATGTGCTAATATCAAATAGGCCGAATAGCATTTCGGAGTTTAAGGATATATTGCTCAATCATGCCTTAAAGGATGTGTCTATCGATTCTCTACTACTGAAGTGTAATAAAGTATCCAACCAAATTCTAATAGATGTCAACCAAGAGATAGTAGGGCTATTCCATAGATATCCTTCTTTAGGAGAGTTATATAAATGTGTTACTTGTATATCAACTGGTAATGATTCACGTTACTTATCCATTGAAAAAAAAGAAGGATATAGTATTCCTTTTTATAAGAATCCAGCCAGCCGTAAATTCGTAGCTAAAGAAAATGCTTTTCTTGTCAATGATTATTTAGAAGTTCATAATAGCGATAAAAACTTCATGGTACGTAACCGTGGTTTGTTATTCAATGAAGGAATTGCTTGTTCATCAATGGGTTTACCGTTTAGTGCCGTATATCTTCCAGCTGATGCCGTAACAGGTGTAAATCCAACCATATACCCTCCTAAAGAAGATATTAATTGGTTGTTGTCTTATCTAAATAGTTCTTTAGTCACTTATCTTATCCGAGGGGTTTTGATTCGCTCTAATATGGTAACATCTGGATATGTGAGTTGCTTGCCTGTACTAGATTTTAATGAAGTCGAAAAGAAAGCGCTTGGGAATATTGCCCAACTTGCAAGAGATAAAAAAGTTGATTCCGCACAAGCTATAGAAGATATTGATAAATTGGTCTTTCAGAAGATTCAATTAAGTGATATAGTTATTGAGAATGTAACTTATTTCAGTAAAAATTTAGGGAAGTGCGTATAACTTCCCTAAATTACTTTTTCTTTTCTTGTTTCTTCTTTTCCGCTATTTGAATAGCATCATGTAATAATGGAATGAATTGATTATTAGTCCTCTTTACCGCATCTCCTAAGTCTTTATAATATGCAGACTGTAGATTGCCATTGTTACTTGGATTTACATATATATCAGGAATCCATGCTATTGGAAATACAATTGCTTTCGTTATTTCTATACTCATATTAGCATTAAACTGAACAAAGAAAGTAGCAACGAAAAACTGTTTGTTTATATCATCGGCATAAAAGGCTTTCAATCCGTCAGCTTTAGATATATCATCTTTTTGTCGTTTACCACCTACTACTGCGGATTTTATATTGATATAGGCATCTAAATTACCATAGACACATTTCATATCATACACAGTCACTTCAGAATCAGAAGGGTGAATACTGTCTAAATTAAAGTCATTGTGATATTTTTCAAGATTTTGAGTTATCACTTCTTCCACTATTCTCCAAACTGACCTTCCTTTGGCTGCTTTTCTCCAGCCATATGGAAACAAGTCTGTTGAGCCAATTTGAATTTGTCCAATTCTCCGGATTAATAAGTCACAACTATTTTGTAATTTTTCCCGAAGTGTTTCCGTATCTTTTATTGTCATATATTTAGTCGGTTAAATTATAAAGAATTATCTTGATATTTGATTATCGCATTAATAACCTCTCTCGTTGAAAAAGTACTGTCCGTTTTCTTAGTGGTAAAAAATACTTCTTCTACTGTAATCTCTAAAAAATCGCATATTGTTAAAATTTGCTTGAGTGTATATTTGTGAGGTTGTTTACAACTATCAATATTCCCCATTTGACCAGGACTGATGTCTAATAACTTTGAGAAGGTAAGCTGTGAAAAGCCTTTACTTTCTCTAATCATTTTAATTCTATTGATAACTTGTTGCTGATAATCAGTTTTCATTATTTGGATTCTATTACTATACAAAGGTACGCCGATACTCTCAAAATGAGTTTCTCAAATTGAGAGTATTGACATACTGTGATTCATATGCGATTTTATTGCTGTCCGGTAAAACACAAAGTAGCACAATAAAGCTGTCCGAGCCCTTTTAAAGAGTCCGACATACAGCAAAAATAGCACAAAAAAAGTGCCCGGTATCACTACCAAACACTTTCTTTATTCAAGCATTTAACTTTAATTATGAAAAAAATTAATGATTTTGTTCTAATTAAAATTCTCTTCTAAGGAAAGAAATAGAGTCAGCAATATGAGGGTACATTACTTCGTCTATTTCAATGAAAGGCACCACTTTACGATACTCTGCCACGAGAGCTTCGAGGGTATCGGAAGAGCGAAGCGGACGGCGGAACTCAAGTGCTTGTGCCGCATTGAAGAGTTCGATAGCAAGTACTCTTTCGGTATTTAAGGCTACGCGCACGAGTTTTGTAGCTGCGTTGGCTCCCATAGAAACGTGGTCTTCTTGACCTTGGCTACTTTCGATAGAGTCGACAGATGCAGGCATACATAAGCCTTTACTTTGACTAACGATAGAAGCTGCAGTATATTGCGGAATCATAAATCCGGAATTAAGACCCGGTTTGGCTACCAAGAAGCTTGGCAAACCGCGTTTACCGCTGATAAGTTGGTTGATACGTTGTCCGGAAATAGAACCGAGCTCTGCTACTGCAATAGCAAGGAAGTCCATAACGATAGCAAGTGGCTGTCCGTGGAAGTTGCCTGCCGAGATAACCATATCTTTTTCAGGGATAACAGTAGGATTATCTGTTGCTGAGTTGATTTCGGTTTCTACTACTGAGCGCACATAAGCGATAGCATCTTTAGAAGCACCGTGTACTTGTGGCATACAGCGGAAAGAGTATGGGTCTTGTACGTGCTCTTTGTGGCGTGCGATGATTTGACTACCTTGAAGAAGCTCTTTGATACGTGCTGCAGTATCGAGTTGACCTTTGTGAGGGCGAACGGCGTGAACTTCGTAAGTAAATGGCTCGATGCGACCGTCGAAAGCCTCGAGGCTGACACTACCGATAACGTCAGCAGCACGGCTGAGTTGCTCGGCTTTAATCAACGACCATACGGCATGTGCTGCCATAAATTGTGTACCGTTAAGCAGTGCAAGTCCCTCTTTTGATTTAAGAGTGATAGGCTCCCAACCGAATTTGGCATTCACCTCTGCAGCAGGGCATTTCTTGCCTTCGTAATAAACCTCACCAAGACCAAGAAGAGGCAATGACATATGTGCAAGCGGAGCAAGGTCACCTGATGCACCAAGAGATCCTTGTTGATATACAGCAGGGAATACACCATTATTGAACATATCTACAAGACGTTGTACCGTAACAAGTTGCACTCCGGATACGCCGTATTGAAGTGATTGTATTTTAAGGAAAACAATGATTTTTACAATCTCTTGGTCTACCTCATCACCGGTACCGCAAGCGTGGCTCATCACAAGGTTTTTTTGAAGTTGTGAAAGCTCGTCGAGTCCGATACTGATGTTACACAGTGAACCAAAACCGGTAGTTACTCCGTAAATAGGCTCTTTTTGAGTTTTCATTTTATTGTCGAGATAATCGCGACAAGCATTGATACGCTCGATAGAACCTTTTGATAAAGAGAGTTTATAACCCTCAGTCATAATACGTTTGATATCATCTATAGTAAGTCTTTCAGATGAAATTTCATGAATTTTCATAGATATTATTTTAAAGCGTTTTTGATAATATTATCGTCTTCTACAATATTAGGCATAGTAACCACGAGGCCCGGAGTGCGGTCCATTTCGCGTTTGATAGCGAACATAGCACCTTTATTTCGAGCCCAAGAGCGGCGAGCGATACCATTATTAACGTCCCAAAGGAGCATGTTATTCAAACGGCGTTCAGAATCGGCACTTCCATCGAGTACCATACCGAATCCGCCGTTGATAACTTCACCCCATCCTACACCACCACCGTTGTGGATAGATACCCAAGTAGCGCCGCGGAATGAGTCGCCAATGCAGTTTTGTACTGCCATATCAGCAGTAAATGAAGAACCGTCGTAGATATTTGAAGTCTCACGATAAGGGGAGTCGGTACCGGAAACATCGTGGTGGTCGCGTCCAAGCACAACAGGTGCGGAGATTCTACCTGCTTTGATAGCATCATTGAATGCTTGTGCAATTTTGATACGTCCCTCAGAATCGGCATAGAGGATACGGGCTTGAGAGCCTACCACAAGGTGATTCTTTTGTGCCTCTTTAATCCAGTGGATATTATCATCGAGCTGTCCGCAAATCTCGACAGGAGCTGTTTTACGAATCTCTTCGAGCACTTCCGTAGCAATAGCATCTGTCTCGGCAAGGTCTTTAGGGTCGCAACTTGTACAAGCCCAACGGAAAGGACCGAAGCCATAATCGAAGAACATAGGTCCCATGATGTCTTGTACGTAAGATGGATAACGGAATTTACCGTTTTCGCCCATTACATCGGCACCGGCGCGAGAAGATTCAAGGAGGAATGCATTACCGTAATCGAAGAAATACATACCTTTTGCAGCGATTTTATTCACAGCAGCGGCGTGGCGACGGAGTGACTCTTGCACTGCGGCTTTGAATTTCTCTGGCTCTTCCGCCATCATTCTGTTGCTCTCTTCATAAGAATATCCTACAGGGTAATAACCTCCTGCCCATGGATTGTGGAGCGAAGTCTGGTCACTACCGAGGCTTACTCTGATATCATCTTTTGCAAGACGCTCCCATAGGTCTACAACGTTACCTTGATAAGCGAGAGATACTGCTTCTTTATTTTTAGATGCCTCGAGCATACGAGGTATTAGTTTGTCGAGATCGGTATAAACCTCGTCTACCCAGCCTTGAGAGTGGCGAACGTTAACAGCTTTAGGGTTCACCTCGGCAATAACGGCAACAACACCTGAAATGACACCGGCTTTAGGTTGAGCTCCGGACATACCTCCAAGGCCTGCTGATACGAATATCTGACCCGGGATAGATGGTGCAAAACCTTTTTGCATCTGTTTACGTGCGGCATTAAGTACTGTAATAGTAGTTCCGTGTACAATACCTTGTGGACCGATATACATATAAGAGCCGGCAGTCATTTGTCCGTATTGGCTTACGCCAAGAGCATTAAAGCGCTCCCAATCGTCCGGTTTGGAATAATTAGGAATTACCATACCGTTGGTAACTACAACACGTGGTGCATCTTTATGAGAAGGGAAAAGTCCCATCGGGTGACCGGAATACATTACAAGGGTTTGCTCGTCGGTCATCTGACTGAGATATTGCATTGTAAGGCGATATTGTGCCCAGTTTTGGAACACTGCACCGTTTCCTCCGTATGTAATAAGCTCGTGAGGGTGTTGAGCTACTGCAGGGTCAAGGTTATTATTAATCATCATCATGATGGCTGCAGCCTGACGTGAGCGATAAGGATATTCGTCGATATGACGTGCTCTCATCTCGTAATCAGGGCGGAAACGATACATGTATATACGTCCGTAACGACGGAGTTCTTCTGCGAATTCCGGCGCCAATACAGCGTGATGTTTTTTAGGAAAATAACGTAATGCGTTACGTAAAGCGAGTTCTTTTTGCTCCGGTGTAAGGATGTCTTTACGTTTTGGAGCGTGGTTTACTTTTTCATCATAAGGCTTCACTTCCGGCAAAATATCCGGAATTCCAGCCATAATCTCTTCTTTAAAAGTGAGTTTCATAGTAATATGTTATTATTTATATTGTTACAAATCTTTTATGTTCTCTTTGTGAATTCTCTGTTTCTGCTTCTCGTCTTGATAGAGAATAGTTATTTTTCCATCGCCGAAGTTGCTGTTATTCATAATGGTAAGGGTAATATTTCCGAGCACTTCGCCGGTAGTGGAGTCGAATAAATCTGCCACGTTTCTAAAAAAGTCGGAAATAATCTTCACCGTGACGTCGTTTTTCTCATCGGCAGGGAGTTTTTCGTATTTCTCCATCGACATACCGGCAGATTTCTCCATCATATTCCTCATCATACTCTTCACTTTAGCGGTGTCGAGCTCGCCATTCGGGCACACATTATTATATATGCTGATGAGTTTGTCTTTGCTACTCTCTACATTTTTTTTATCTACAACAACAAATTCGGCGCGATAATTAAGTTCACCATTCGATAATTGAGCCATTTTATCCGTTGCATTCGGGTTTTTACACTCTTCTATACTTGTAGGAGTACCGTATTTCTCCGTCAGATTACTCTTTAAAGTAAAATATCTCTGCTCCAATTCCGTCCAATTGGTTTGCACGGGAAAAGTAACATATACGTGCGACATCTGCTTGTCTTTATCTCCGCATACGTAGACGATACAATTGGAATAACCTGCAAAAGTACCGCTAAGAAGCACGTTATTATCTACATAAGTATCTAATTTAAAACCTTTTGACTGCAGTTTTCTAACAAAAGAAGATACACTTCCTTCTATTGGAATACCCATAAATTGCAAATATTCTTCTTTATCGGCATTAGCCGGAAAAGCACAATTAAAAGATATTACCGTAAGTAACAACAAAAGTAGTATTCGTTTCATAACTATAAAATTAATTTATTGTATATAATCAAGGTCCGACATTTTAAGAATCGGGCTTCCCTCGTTATTGTTAAAGTCTATTTGAAATTGCGACAGCACCTTCATGGCATGGTCGTATCCGATATTAAAAATCTCCTCGGTATGTTCGATATCGAAGATGTCGTACTTTTTAGCCTCTACAGGCTCGAATAGGATATCGCAAGAACGTTTTTCGGGTACAGTGCTCGACTGAATCGAGAGGTTATAAACGCGAGATGCCACATCGAGAGCGGAATCAACGGATGGGTCGGGAGCTATCGGATTCACATGGCAGCCGGCAAGCAATCTACATCTCTTACGTATTACACGGCAAGGCATATTATTAAAGATACCTCCATCTACGTACACCTTATCGCCTATCCTTTTAGGAGTCAAGAAAATAGGCACACTACTCGATGCCACAACCTTCTCTATCAAAGGTCCTTCACAGAAATACTCGTTTTTGCCCTCTACAAGTTCGGTGGCATTAATGATAAGCGGTATTTTAAGTTCTTCAAAGGTGGTACTCTTTATCACGCCGGAGAGCATAGTTTCGAACTTCACCTGTGAAAAAAGTCCCATCTTCTGCCTTCTGAAACTCACGTAATTAAAGAATTTCGTCTGCTTAAAGAAATAGCATATCTCGTCCGGTGAAAGCCCATCGGCATACATTGCACCTACAATAGCGCCGGCACTTACTCCGGATATTATTTGCGGTTTGAGGTTAAACTCCTCCATTGCTTTAAGCACTCCGATATGGGCAATTCCTTTTGCTCCACCACCGCTCAATGCAATACCTACATTATACATATCATTCTTTGGGTTTTCTATAGATTCTGTCTTCATCATGCATTTATCAATAAATAATACATATATATACCGAATACTATCAACAACGAAAGTCCCTCATATCGCGAGATATCTCGTTTGGTAAACATGAAAATCAACAATAAGATACCTGAAAGCACGTTCATACCTGCATCAAGTAAAAATCCGTCGTAGAAATTAAGGGGACTTATTGTGGCACTGACACCTACTACAAAGAAAATATTGAAGAGGTTAGAGCCAATAACATTACCGATAGCAAGGTCGGTATTCTTCTTAATTGCCGCCACAACAGAGGTTGCGAGTTCCGGCAAAGAGGTACCGAGGGCAACAATAGTAATACCTATAACGCTCTGACGCACACCAAGATATTCTGCTATAAAAACGGCATTATCCACGATGAGTCTGCCTCCCACTACAAGGCCTGCAAGCCCCACTACAATGAGTATAAGTGCCTTCCAAACGCTCATTGGTACTGCAAGATTTCCGGATTTGGTATTTACTTCTTTCGTGTCAGCTTTATAATGAGTATTTTCTCTTGATACGCTGCTATTATCCGTTTGAGTTACCGTAGCCATATCGTCCATAGACGTTTTTTCCACGCTTTTATCGTCTTCCAACACACTATTTCCGGTCATTACCGCTACCGATTTCTCTTTTTTACGCGATTTCATCGCTTGATAAAGCGAATAATACATAAATCCCGCAAAGCAGACGAGCAATATCAACCCATCGATACGAGAAACTCCATCGTCATTACCTATTTTTATCAGTCCGAAACAGTTACTGCCAAGTAGCATTATTAGTAATGTAGAAAAGATATACATCGGAATTTCGTACATATAGGTACTCTTCTTACAAACAATGGGGTAGATAAGTGCCGAAATACCGAGTATCAGCATTGTGTTTATAACATTACTACCCAAAATATTCGTAAGGGCAATATCCGAAGCACCATTTACAGCGGCAGTGATATTCACAACAAGCTCGGGTGCAGACGTTCCAAATCCCACTATCGTAAGTCCGATAACGAGGTCCGAAACATTCATCCTCTTTGCCAACGCCGATGCCCCGTCTACGAGCCAATCCGCCGACAAACAGATTACTACAAACCCTACTATTAATAATATACACTTAAGTATCATCTTATATTATTTTTTATTTCTTATTGTCATTATTCGTTTGAAAGCCCTTCAGTGCTTTATTTACTACTACATCATCCTTAAAGATATATTTGTAATACTCATCACTATCTCCCAAGAATCGATTATGAATAATTTGCATTTTAAAATACTTCATTATTTGCTCCATCGTTTTACTCTTCTCCGCCGTGCTGATAACGTATCCTTGCTCGGTGCAGAAATCAAGAAACTTGACGTCGAGATGCTCGCTGTCAATAAATTTCTCTAACGACTTGTAGTCGCTGAATTGGAAGAATTTATTGATATTATTCATCATATAGCGAAGTATAAACTTGCTCGGCAATCCTTTGGAATAAAGATTATTAAGCGACTTATTATAAGGGATAGTATCGAAAGGCACAAAAACGTCGGGGGTAATACCTCCACCGCCATAAACCACTCTGCCTCCGATAGTTCTATACATTTTAGTAGTGTCGTTCTTAATAGAGTCGTTATTAAAAATCTCGCCGGAAGAGAATCTGTCGAAAAACTCCTGCATGTACGACGAGTTATCACCTTTTACATAAGGTTTTTGAATACATCTGCCGGAAGGGATATAATAACGAGCCACAGTGACGCGAGCCTCACTGCCATCTATAAGTTGGAAAGAGTGCTGCACAAGTCCCTTACCGAAAGAGCGTCTGCCATACACCAATCCACGATCGTTATCTTGTATTGCTCCTGCAAAAATTTCACTCGCAGAAGCGGAAAATTCGTTAATAAGCACCGCCAACTTCATATCCTTAAAAGAGCCGGTTCCATCTGCAGTAAAGGTCTTCCGCGGAAATTTATTTCCTTCAATATAAAGTATCTGGCGGTCTCTATCAAGAAATTCATTAGCCATCAGCACCACATCGTTCAATATACCACCGCCGTTATCGCGTAAATCTACAATCAAATTTTTCACTCCCATCATTTTCAGCTCTGCCACTTTAGTCAGAAACTCGTTATAAGTGGTTTTAGTAAAGGAGTTTATTACGATAATACCGGTCTCTTTATTTAGAGCTACAGCTGCATCCACACTACTGCTTGGCACAAATTCACGAGTTATGTCAAAATCAAGCAACTCATTATAGCCAAGTCTTTTAACTTTAAATCTTATCTGAGTACCCTCTATGCCACGCACGGTTTTAGCCACTACATCGCTCTTGATAGAATCTCCGGTAAATGCAGTATCGTTTATCATCACAATCCTGTCGCCCGGCATCAAACCGGCTCTGGCAGAAGGCGTTGACGGCATTATTCCAGTCACATAAATAGTATCTTCAAAAACCATAAAATACATACCTACTCCGGAGAATTGTCCGTTGAAATGCTCTGTCTCCTTTTTCACCTCTTCCTGGTTTAGATAGGTGGAATGCGGATCGAGATGGCTGAGGATAGAGCTTGATAGAGAATCCTCTAAAGCCTTCATATTCAAAGAGTCGACATAGCAATAATCCAAAATACTCAATATCTGCGACACCTTACTCTGCCCCTCTTGGTTATAACCGGTAGGGTTGAATTCGGTCGAAATCGAATTGGTATATTGTTTAAGCGCAACCACATCCGACAGCACACTGTAGCCCCAACCGATGAACAAACCTACTATCATCGAAGCCCCGATTATCAATGGTATATATTTCTTTTTCATACAATTACACTCTATTTAATCTTATCTAAAAAAGCATCCTTATTCTATAAACATTCTCTCTGATAGGCTCGTCCGTATTAGTTAATTACGTGAAAAACGAACTCAAAAATATTGCAAAAAAGGTATAAAAAACTATCCGAATGCCGATGAAAATATATGCGTCTACCTACTGTAACAGTTTAGATTTGAACGAAATCGACGGTAATTCCGGCTTCGCGGAGCAAATCGATGCCATCGCGAATACGATACTCCTCGCCGTAGACCACTCTCACTATTCCGGCTTGGATAATGAGCTTGGCACATTCGATACATGGCGAGGCGGTAACATACAAAGTAGCGCCGTCGCTGCTATTATTTGAGCGCGCCACCTTGGTAATTGCATTCGCCTCAGCATGCAAAACGTAAGGTAAAGAAACGAAATTCTCATCCTCGCAATTATTTTCAAAACCGGAAGGCGTACCATTGTATCCATCAGATATAATCATCTGATTTTTAACGAGAAGAGCACCAACTTGGCGACGTTTGCAATAGGAGTTTTCCGCCCAAATTCGAGCCATTCTCATATATCTTTCGTCCAACAATTTCTGTTTTTCTTTTTTGTCCATACTACTCCAAATTTAAGGTTACAAAGGTAGAAAATTTTCCCATATTAATGTATATCTTAAAGCCATTTTTTATCTTATTTTTTATTATTTGATAATCGAAAAAAATAACGTAACTTTGCGCTTTAAAATTAGTTTAAACGGCATAATACAAAACTCTATTGAAATGGAACTGCAAATCTATAACACACTATCGCGCAAGAAGGAGATTTTCAAGCCGATAAATGCTCCGCACGTAGGATTATACGTGTGTGGACCAACTGTTTACGGCGATGCTCACCTCGGTCATGCTCGTCCGGCAATCACTTTTGATATTCTATTTCGATTTTTAACCTTCTTGGGATACAAAGTACGCTATGTACGTAACATCACCGATGTTGGTCACCTTGAACACGATGCCGACGAGGGAGAAGACAAGATAGCCAAAAAAGCACGCCTCGAACAACTCGAGCCTATGGAGGTTGTTCAGCACTACCTCATCCGTTATCATAACGCGATGACGGCTCTCAACGTTCTGCCTCCGAGCATCGAGCCACACGCCTCCGGCCATATCATCGAGCAGATAGAATTTATAAAAAAAATATTGGATGCAGGTTACGCCTATATCAGCGAAGGCTCCGTATATTTCGACGTCGAGAAATACAACGCCAAATTCCATTATGGCAAGCTCTCCGGCAGAAATATCGACGAGCTTCTCGAAACCACTCGTAAGTTGGACGGTCAAGAAGAGAAACGCCGCTCTATCGATTTCGCCCTTTGGAAAAAAGCTTCTCCCGAGCATATCATGCATTGGCCTTCTCCTTGGAGCGAAGGATTCCCGGGTTGGCATCTCGAATGCTCTGCTATGGGCACCAAATATCTCGGTGAAACCTTCGATATTCACGGTGGTGGCATGGACTTAATGTTCCCTCACCACGAATGCGAAATAGCACAATCTTGCGCCGCCCTCGGTCACGAAACAGTGCACTATTGGATGCATAACAATATGATTACCATCAACGGCCAGAAGATGGGTAAGAGCCTCGGCAACTTTATCACCCTCGATGAATTCTTTAACGGTAGCCACAAACTACTCAGCAAGGCTTTCTCGCCGATGACGATTCGCTTCTTCATCCTTCAAGCTCACTACCGCTCTACCGTCGACTTCTCTTCCGAAGCTCTCGAAGCATCGGAAAAAGGCTTGGCTCGCCTTCTCGAAGCTTATAGCCGTCTCAAAAAATTATCTGCCGGAAAAAATTCTTCCGTAGATATTAAAGGTCTAAGAGAGAAATGCTTAGAGGCTATGTGCGATGACCTCAACACCCCTATCGTAATCTCTCACCTCTTCGACGTAGCAAAAGCTATCAACAGCATTCACGATGGTAAAGAGTCGATTTCTGCTGAAGACCTTGCCGAACTCAACGACGTCTTCAAAACTTTTATCGAAGATATCCTCGGCATCAAAACTTCAGAAGAAAACAGCAATAGCGACGCCTACCAAAAGGCTATCGATTTACTCCTAAACATTCGCCTCGAGGCAAAACGAAATAAAGATTGGGCTACGAGCGACAAGATTCGCGACGAACTTACTGCCCTCGGTTTTTCAATTAAAGATACCAAAGATGGATTCGAATGGCAATTATAAAAGCCTTAAATCGATATTATTATCACTACTTTTGATACTCGTAACTCTCTTCACTTCGTGCAAAAAAGAGGTTCCGAGTATCAAAGGTGGCTCTTTTACTTTCCAAGAAAAAAAATACCCCATCAGCGCCGTTCGTTACGACCATATCGGCTACAACGCCGACGGCAAACACATCATCCGTTTTATTGCCTACCCCGGCACCTATTCTTTCAACTACCTCAAAGGCACTTGCACCGGCTCCGGCACTGTGATTAAACTATTTGTAAACTCCGACGACCGATTTCTCGATGCCGGAAACATCTACTCCATATCGGCAGAAACCGACTCTACCCTCTCTGCATTAATTTCTTATTCGGAAACAGACACCGTCTACCATTTCATTGATAATGCCAATCTTGCCGTCGATACCGTTTTCGACGAAGCCACCGACAAATACTACTTCCAATTCGTAATAGAAGCAATCAGCGAAGACGACAGCATATGCGGTAAATTTATCGGTACTCCGATCAGCAACATCACCATTGACCAACTGCCGTTCGGAGAACTTAATTTCGACACAATACAAGCGCAACTGTGCCGACCGGCTCTACAACATTGGAATAACCTCTTTTCCGAAAGTTACTACCACGAATTCACTTTCTTCTCTACCAATACCCGTTTTAACGACAAAGGAAATATTACACGTGGCATTCAATTCGTAATCGGCATCAGCACCACGGAAAGCACCATTTCACCGGGAATTTACCCCGTTTCTTATTCTTACGAAGCAAACACCACTCTGTATGGCCATAAACTGAACAATACTCCTTGGGGTACCTATTGGCAAATCATGGAAAACCAATCGGCTATCGGCAAGGCAAATATACTCTCTGACACATTAATAATCGACGATTTTACCGAAGAAAACCTCAATATAAGATTTACTTTTTCTGACCAACTTAAGAATACCGTTACAGGCAACTACAACGGTCCTTACAACGAATATAACTTGTAATATGTCAAGAGACGAACAACAAAAGGCATTCACGCGACTCTTAGAGATAATGGAAAGGCTACGCAAAGAGTGCCCATGGGATAAAAAACAGACTTTCGACTCGCTCCGATGCAACACTACAGAAGAGTGTTATGAGCTTACCGATGCTATACAACGCCATGATATGCAAGGCATTAAAGAAGAATTAGGCGACGTACTGCTACATATAGTTTTCTACTCGCTTATGGCTCAAGAGCAGAACGAATTCGATATCAGCGACGTATGCAACGGCATCAGCGACAAACTCATCTACCGACATCCTCACATCTACGGCGATGTACATGCCGGCACCCCTGAAGATGTAAAGCAAAATTGGGAAAAACTTAAACTCAAAGAGAAAGGTGGCAAGAAACGTGTACTCAGCGGCGTTCCTTCAGCTCTACCTGCCCTTATTAAAGCTCAACGCATTCAAGAAAAAGCACATAGCGTAGGCTTCGACTGGGCCAATAAAGAAGATGTATGGGACAAAGTGAAAGAAGAAATGAACGAATTCATCGCCGAAATCGAGCATAACGACCAAGATGGTATCGAAGCGGAACTCGGCGACCTTATCTTCTCGCTCGTAAACCTGGCTCGCCATTATAATGTCAACCCTGAAAACGCTCTCGAACGTTCTAATAAAAAATTTATTTCTCGATTCAACTATGTTGAAGAACAAACCCTACAAAAGGGTAAAAACTTAAAGGATATTTCTCTCGATGAAATGGACGATTTATGGAACGAGGCAAAACAAAACGAAAAACGTATTAATCAGCAATAAATAATCACCAAAACATTAATAACTTTAAAACACTTAAAAAATGGACTCAGAAAATTTTAAAACAGTAGTTGACAACCTGATCAACGGCAGTATGGAATTCGGGAAACGCATCCTTATCGCCCTGGTAATCTACATCGTTGGTAAATACATTATTAAATTTATCAACAAAATAGTGGCTAAAGCAATGGAGAAACGCCACATCGACCCTGCTGTAAAATCATTTGTTTGCAGCCTCGTTAATATATTATTGTTAATTCTCCTTATCTTATCGGTAGTAGGTGCCCTTGGAATCCAGATGACATCATTTGCCGCAATCCTTGCCTCTGCCGGTGTTGCCGTCGGTATGGCTTTGAGCGGTAACCTCCAAAACTTTGCAGGTGGTATCGTTATCCTTATCCTTCGTCCTTATAAAATAGGCGATTTCGTACAAATAGGCGGCGAATGCGGTGTTGTTAAATCTATCCAAATCTTCAACACTATACTTACTACAGGCGACAACAAAACCATCATCATCCCTAACAGCTCTATCGCTTCAGGTAACCTCACCAATTTCAGCACCGAGGAGAAACGCCGTGTAGATTTCAGCTTCGGCGTTGACTATGGTACCGACATCAAAAAGGTTCGTGAAGTGCTCGAAACTATCATTGCCAACGACTCTCGCATACTTAAAGACCCTGCTCACTTTATCGGTCTTGGCGAACTTGCCGACAGTAGCGTTAATATCACAGTACGCGTTTGGGTAAAATCTGCCGACTATTGGGATGTTTTCTTCTCTATGAACGAAACGGTTTACGAAACTTTCAACAAAGAAGGTATCAACTTCCCATTCCCTCAAGTTACAGTACACAAAGCAGAGAATTAATAAGTTATCAATTACATAACAATACAAAAAAGGGGGCGCGAATAACAATTCATGCCCCCTTCAACTTCTACTTGTTTAACTAATTTATTTACACTTATGAGAGACAATTTTAGAACAATAATTTAGTGCATCCACTGCACCGTTTATTCCAATGTTGTTAAATTTAGATTTTATTTGATATAAGTAATTTATTGATATATCTAATATTTGTGCAATTTCGTCGTTCGACATATCCAGAGCCATCAGCCATAAGATAAAAACCTCTGTCTTTGATAATTGCTTGTCCTCCTTATCGTAAAGTAGACCAACAATCACCGTTTTCATCGTTTTATAATCTTTATTGCCTCGGTACGACTCCAGCAAATTTTTCATCACATTAGCTGTAACTACATCCACCTGCTTTGACACCGAATCATCGTAATTTCCTCTTACTTTATTATTTCGCCTTCTATGCAATAAGAAGAATATCACAATCAACAAAACAGCCACCGAAATCACTATCACGAGTATCAAACTCAAAAAACGATAACTGGCTTGCTGCTCTTCTATTTGAATATTAAGCTCTTTCTCCTTGTTATTCAACTTACATGAATAAGCCAAAGTGCTATCCAAATTGAACTTCCAAGCATCACAAGCCTTCACCATAGTGAAATAAGCATCTTCATAATCTCCTTGAACAGCATACATTTCGGATTTTGAAATATAATAAGGCACCTGATATCTGCCAATATTCTCTATCATCGACAAGAAATGTATTGCTGAATCATATTGGTGCGTACGAATATAAGCCTTAGCTACACTCTCCACAAAATCCAAATCGTGATACTTATTTATATACGGAACACCATACTTAATTATTGTGTCCGGTTCGTTTTCATAAAATTTATCGATCCACATAAAATGAGCACCCTCATAATATATTTTGTTGTGCATCGTTCTAAGATAATCAAGAGACTTCTGCATCTTGACTCTAGAACTATCGAGCGGTAACTTTAAAGAATACTTTAAGTTCGCCATTCCAAGGTACAAAGTATCGTGAAGCTCCATAGCCGATTCAAGAGCTTTTTGCAAATATGCATCTGAAGCACTCTGATCGTGACCTTCGAGAATAACGGAAAGATGGTAGTATACTGACGGGGCAAGAGATGGATTATATTGTAAACAAGCTTCTGCCTCTTTAAACACTTTGAATGCCTTATCATACTCCTTTGTAAAGGAATAATAACACCCCATCAAAGCATTGCAGTATGCAGCCTTATTATAATTATGGTTCATCAAATAATACACTTTTAATTGCTGTACGCTATCTACATAAATATTTCCATACACACTGTTGGATATATTATTGTAATATCTTTTTAAAAGTTTTTTATCGACAATTTGTGTATCATTAACCTGCTCCTTACAACCAACTAAACCGAAAAGTATATAAAGAAAAATTATAAACCTAAAAATTGATTTATTCATATACCACGTTTTTCGACTGCAAAAGTACAAAATATTTCCAAATCCAAAGCAAATAAACCAATCTGCGCGAAAAAATTTCTGTTTAAGTGCGATTTTAAGTACGAAACATTGCTTAAGTTTGAAACAAAGCAGGAGTGAATATTGATTTATTATTATGCATTAATATACTATAATTCAAATACTTGTTTATAAGAGAAGAAGACGTATTCAATAAGAAATCAACTAATAAAAGGCTTCGATTTAAAATTGAAAGTATGATAGAAAAGCGAAAAATTTTTCGGTCTGAAAACCATTTTTCGGCGGATTTTTACGAATTCACGAATTTTCGGAGACAAAAAAAAGTCATTTTTTTCGAAAAATTCATGCGATATGAAAAAATCTAACTATTCGTTTTTAAGAAAGGATGAGTAAAATGCTTTGATATAGCCCATTACAAAAGAGAAATATTTTTTTAAAAACAGGTATTTCCAACCATATTATTTTTGT
Organism: Candidatus Aphodosoma sp.; assembly: GCA_051870785.1. Taxonomy (GTDB): domain Bacteria; phylum Bacteroidota; class Bacteroidia; order Bacteroidales; family Paludibacteraceae; genus Aphodosoma. The sequence continues at coordinate 29,223 of JBJECF010000007.1, read as the reverse complement.
CACAAAGGGATTTTAAGAATAATTTTGTGTTATAAAACAATAGATAAAAATTATTACGCAAACTTCTATTTGATTTAAATTTATAATAAATTCTTATCATTAAAAGCTCCTTAATTAAATTTTATTTTTTATCCATCATTTTTATTTAATTAGACAATTGACTGAAAAAAAGCTGTAGAGATACGGCTTTTTTTGTTTATATCCCATCCTTATTATACTGTATCCCAACTGCTTTTACTACTTGTCGGTTATTTATATTCTCTTCCCGGTTAATCTTCTCAGTGGAATAAATTAATGTGGTTAACTTAGGATTTGCTCATAATAAGTAAGTTAGCGAGTCGGGATAGTTCGGCAAGTGTGAAAAAGCCGAATAAAATAAATAATTTATATAATTGTAGCATAGCTACCAACAAACAAAAATAAAAAAGCCCCGTAAAAAGGGGCTTAAAAAATATATAATAAAGGTTATAAATTAGACTAAATCGTCGAAATCATCGATTTCATCGTTAATTTCGTCTCCGGCATACTTACTTTTTCTGATTTTTCTACGAATATAAGAAGCGATAAAAAGAATAATTATCAAAACAATGATACCGAGCAAAATTTCACTCACCAATACAATTCCATCTTTCTCCTCTTCCATGGTATCATATAGTTTCTCATGTCTGTGAGCCTGCTTCAAAGAGCTCGTAATAGTACTGTCGGAATTTACCTTCCAAGCCTCATCTGTTGTAAGCATCATATTATAAGCAGCCTTATAATCACCTTGGCGAGCATAAATTTTTGATTTCAATCTATAACAAGGGATCCTTAAATACCCGATTTTCTCCATTTTATCGAGAAAATACATAGCCGAATCAAATTCATTCTTTGCTATATACGCCTTTGAAATGCTCTCGAGGCAATCGGCATCTTGATAACGATTATAATAAGAAACCCCATATTTCAAAATTGAATCAGGCTCATCTTGATAAAAATGATCAATCCAACGAAACATATGCCACTCGGAATAGTCATGCAATGAGGTATTAGCCAACAAATCTACAGACTTACGCATATAAATACGTGAACTATCCAACGGCATCTTAAACGAATACGTCAAGTAAGTCATTGATAAATAGAGCGAATCTTTATACTCGAGACATGACTCTAAAGATTTCTCAAAATACTCATCCGAAGCTTTTTTATCTATATCTTCCAAAATCACTGCAAGATGATAATAGACTGTTGGCGCCAATTCAGGAAAATAATCCAACTTTTTTTCCGACTCCTTAAGCATATAAAAAGCCTTATCGTACTCTTTACAATTGTAGTAATAACAACCGATAATAGCATCACAATAACTGCTTTTTCTATATTTTTTTATCGTCTTATAATATATATTCAGCTGCTGAATGGTATCTAAATATTCACCCGAAGAATCACTGGACAAAAATCTTTTGAAATAGCCATATACTACAGAATCATCGTCCGGTACCGGAGCTTTTTGCTTATTACATCCGAGCAGACTAAATATCAATACAAAGCAAACTAAAAACTTACGCATATATGCATTCTTTAGGAAATGAAAAATTAGTGCAAATATAAGACTTTTTTTTAACATACAAATACTAAACCCGTATTTTCTGCGTAAATAGAGTAATCACAACTCCTTATTTTATAAAAAAAGAGGGGCTGATACATATATTTATATTATCTTTGCAAGTACAATCAACATAAAAAATATATTTGAAAATGAGCATATTACAACGTAATTTCACACTATTTACTTCGCTATTGTCGTTTACCCTATCATGCAACTGCTGTAATATCAACGCCAAGCACGATTGCTCTCGCAATAATGAAAACGAAGCAAACAAGAAAATCGCTACTTATATTGCGTGCGTCGATTATTCTGAAAATGGAACAACTAAAAATAATGAATCGGAAAACAACCCTCAGGCAGGTTTATACTCTGAATTTTATTCGAATGGCGATACGGGACTCGATGACACTTCTTTCATTTCTGCCGAAAATGATTATGATGAGGATAATAAGAATGTAAAGGGGTATATGTTCGTCACGGAAACCGACATTCCTGAAAAGGTTATTTTTGCCGATGAAACCATTGATTTTCGCAGATATGATATGCGCGAAAGACTCGATCGCGAAATCCTTAATTTCTGCAATATGCACACAAATACTACACTGATTATCAAGCGTGCAAACAGATACCTACCGGAAGTTGAGCAAATTCTTAAAAAAGAAAGGATGCCGGACGACCTTAAATATTTGATGCTGATAGAGAGCAACTGTAATCCACTCGCACGCTCGGGTGTGGGCGCTGTAGGTCTATGGCAATTCATGGAAGGAACGGCCCGTGAATTCGGGCTTACAATAAATAAGTATGTCGACGAAAGATACAACATCCAAAAAGCTACCGTTGCCGCCTGCAAATACCTAAAAAAAGCATATGCCAAATATGGCAATTGGACGGCTACCATAGCAAGCTATAATGCAGGGCAAAACAAAATCTCTGCCGAACTTCGTAAACAAAAAGTGGAGCACGCCACCGACCTTTACCTCAATTCGGAAACGTCGCGCTACATATTTCGCATCCTCGCAGCTAAAATCATCTTCGAAAATCAAACAAAATACGGATATAACATCTCTACCAAAGCCCTCTACCCTCCTATGATTTACAAAGAAGTGGTAGTAGATACAACCATCACAAACCTCACAGATTGGGCTCGTAATCAAGGAATTACATACGCTATCCTTCGCGATGCAAACCCTTGGCTCAGAGCTAACGAGCTACCATGCGACGGTAAAAAATACACTATCCGTATTCCGGACAAAAAATGGATTTATTACGACCCAAGCAAGACTAAACGACACATTTTCAAGGTAAAATAAACTTTGCTCCAAACGCTAAGTCTATAATATAAACACCGCTTCTCGATACTCCGGTTGGTTTCTATCGGGCCGAATATGAGGCTGAGTATTCCTGGCTGATTTTTGATTGGTTCCTTCCGAGCTGGATATTCCGTTTGATTATTTTTCGAGCTGAATCTACTGGGCAGAATACTGAGATTGATTGGTCCTCCCAATTAAAAAAACTATCGAGATAAAACGGCAAAAATAAAGCTGTTATAATAACCTCGTTAAAAGAAATGATTATGAAACGGAAATCGATTATTATAATTTTCATCACAAGCATAATGCTGATGAAATTCACCGGCACTACAAATGCACAAACCTCCTATGCCGAAGCATTACAAAAGCGCCTCAGCACCATAAGCGCGGTAGTGATAAACGGCGACACAATGCCACATTACGTGCTGAACACCGTTTATTGCTATAAACCACTGAAATTCAAGAATAAAAAACAAGAGAAATACTATTGGCGACTCGTTTACGACGTCAAGAAAACCCTTCCGCTGAGCTATTACATAAAAGATTTGATTAAGGAGACCAACGACACACTGATGAAGCTGCCCAACAAGCGCGCTCGCGACAAATACATGAAGGGTTTCGAAAAGCGAATTTATGACGATAACTACGACCGTATGAGCAAGATGACGCTCCGCCAAGGAATGCTGCTCATGCGCCTTGTCGACCGCGAGTGCGACGCCTCCAGCTACGACCTCATCAAAGCTTATCGCGGCTCTTTCCGCGCCGGTTTCTACCAGATGTTCGCCAAAATGTGCGGGGCAAACCTTAAACAGAGGTTCGGTGACAACAAAGACGACGTTCTCGTAGAGCGCATCATCACCCTCGTCGAAGCCGGGCAGCTGTGATTAGGCTTACAAACAATTTTTTATTTATCAAATTGCAAGCATCCCTCATTGCTTCACGTATCTGAAACTCATTGTCAAGAGGTCTGTAATTAGTACCAGTGATGCCGACACGACGATGACGTAATCCTCTATCAACAGACAGATTATTAGTGAGAATTGTGTGAATATCTTCTATATAACTGACTGTCAACACCTTCAAATAGTCTGGATTATCTAAAACAAAACGCAAAGCATCCTTATGATTTAGAAGCATAATAGCCTCTTCTTTTGTCTTTCCGTCGGCAGTTTTACTTTCTCGTAGCAGACACTCTGTCTCAAGCAAAGAATAAGTATTGCCCTCGATTTGCGATGATTTCCAACTAAGGTCGATGCCGAGTCGTTCCATTTCCTTTCGATACTCGTTTGTGGTCATCTCTTCGATGTTGTGCCTGAACTCACTTTGCAAAGATGATAATAAAGACAACTCGTCCGTTGTGAAAAGCTCAACGTTGGGTAACTGTTCATTAATGAGTTCAAAATTGAAAGATGTCTGCAGTTGCCTTTCTTCAATATCCTTAGAAAAATAGGTATCAAGATTAAGAGGCATAAGCAGATGTGATCGGGGCGAGAGGGTATAACGTGTTGCCCTTGCCTTACCCTCTACAATCACATCACCCGCTTTGACAAGCATAGCGATAATACGTTTCAAAGTTGCTTCACTTCCTTCGAATAATATGCCACGAGAAATGTCTTCACGTGATGATTTTGGATTGTAATGCAGGTATTGCAAAATCTCTCTTGATATATCCATAGACAAAAGAATTAAATTATCGGTGCAAATTTACACTTTTTCCCTTAATTATCGGCTCAAAAGAAACCTAAAATCATTAAAATATCTTACGATTTTGAGCCGATACCACCTACATTGACGGTACAAGCAACCATAAAGCATGTAATTCTGAATGTTTCGTCCAACTATCAGCCACTCTTTCAGATAGCGGAAATTATTCATTTACCACAAAAATACCAAGCGAAATGCCACAAAAACACACCAAGTAATTAGAGTAATTAATTTATTATCTGCTCCTTAGTACCCAAATTCAGATAACATTTCAAAAAAAACAGATAACCCTGTAAAAGAAGCACATATAGCATTTCCGGAGCTAACCTTGTTCAACTAGGGGACTAGCTTTAAAAAAAGAAAATCCGAAGCCTTTTTATAATCAGACTTCGGACAATTTATTTTATGCCTTCCCGGAAAAAGAATACCGTGTATATCCGTTTCCTCCGTGGAAAATGGATTAGAAACACTATAGTTGATTTTGTTGTCTCTGTTATAGTTAAGCTTTCAAAGCACTAAGCTACGTTCTCTAAGTTTTATATCTTACATCCTTCGCCTCAAATATCGTACTCGGCTCATATACTTCCACAGAGTGCCATGCCCCAAGGGGTATCTGCACACCATACTTACCTTCACGGGGACAGAGTCTTACCCGATACCGCTCAAAGACATTCGTTTCCATGCCGTCAGACAATACTGTCCCACTCTCTCCCATAAAAGGACCTCCACAGTCCTCATTTGGACGCAAGTCATAAAACACCACATCCATGCAGCCTTGCAGACATACCGTAGTCTCTGATGTCTCCAAATGCCGATGTATCGGCACATTTGTCCCAACTTCCAACGCATTAAGCATTCGTTGTGAATTGTCCTCAGCCGTCGTTCTGAGGTCATAGTTCATACGCTTCCGTTCCGATGCCGCAGCTTGCAGATGCAATGCCGCCAGCAGATTGTCATTGATTTCTATTATTTCCATATAGCAAGAACTTTAATCTTTCAATTCTTTAATCTTTTAATCTCATCAAGATATGCCTCATGTAGATGATAATACTTCTTCATAAATACCACATACGCTACTGCCAGTAGCAAAAGGGCACAAACGAGATAAATCCAATGTGCCAACACCGTGTCTGGCACCAGGAAGACAAAACCCAAGGAAATCACCAACTGTAGTCCCATATAGAGCAGGCTCACCTTTACATGCCCAATCTTCAGCTCATTCGCCATCAGTTGATAAGCATGTTTGCGGTGTGCCTCACCCAGATTTTCATGCAGCATGATGCGATGGATGATAGTCAGACAACCGTCCACACCATACACCAATAGGAATATCAGATAAGTCATATCCCCTGTTCTCATTATCAGTCGCCCAATCAAAAACAGCAGGATAAAGGCAATGCCAATAGAACCCACATCCCCGGCAAAGCATTTCGCCTTGCCCTTCGAACGGAAGTTAAACAGGCAGAACACCACATCCGCCAATATCACTGTTACAATAAGCGACTCCTCCACAAATCCCATCTCCTTATTTAATATATATAAAGGTAAAAGCGAAGCCAAGGCATAGCCACCCGTGATACCGTTGATGCCATCCATGAAGTTGATGATGTTCGAAGCTCCCACACATACTATGATAGCTAATAGTACCATCAATGCAGGAACAACAATGCCTGAAACCACAGAACCTTCTGAAACCTGAAACATTCCGAAGAGACCAAGCTGATAGAACATCAATCCCATCGCCACAAACTGTGCCACAAGCCTCACCGAGTCAGGCAGCGACCTTATGTCATCTACAAAAGAAACGCCCGCAATCAGTGTCACAGCGACCAGAAACCACGGGTACAGAGCACTTGAAACCTCTTGCACCCCACTGAAACCTCTGAAACCACCTGAAACTACCAAAGCTATCGCCCAAATCCACAGCCCCAGCATGAATATAATGCCTCCTCCACGAAGCACTATCGTAGAATGGCTCGACCGCTCATTCGGTTTGTCGATAATATTACACTTGTCCGCTATGCGGAAATACGCCAATTCCAAAGCAAAAAGGATTATGAAGATAATCCCGTAAGTCATGTAAATGCTCATATTATGTTTTTATTTGTTACTAAAGCTATTCTCGTCAGAATCGTTGTTCTTTTCCGCCACCACAACCTTTAACTTTCCATATTTATGATCCAATAGATTTGAATCCGCAATAAACCATTCAATCTCAAATTCTTGCGAATCCTCTGTGTTAACATAAATTTCTTCATCTATTTCGACCTGTAAGCCATGTGTAAGCCTTGATAGATTTGTGGAGTACTCCAACTTGTCAGTTGGCTTTTCTGGATCCCACATGTCAATGGTATTATTAGGCCTGTAACCAAGGGCTGATAAACTTGACAAGCTTGCTATTTGAGCAAGACATCTATCATATTGAGGTTTCACGGGGGGATCGAAAGAAACACGAGTCATACTTTCCTTAGGAGAATATAGATTTACACCATCAGGAAATCGTAATGAAACATGCAAATCTCCAGTCTGTGCGGTGCCGCCATTATATACTCTTAGTTTAATCTTTTTGAAAGCATATTGACGCACTTTCTTTTGGGTCTCCAAAGACTCCTTTTTTCTGAAAGCCTCCAAATACTCTTTGCGCATTTGGTTATATACAGCCTTTTGTGCAGCATCATGCGTATTTATTTGCTTACATATCGCAGCCATCTGCTTCTGGAAGTTGTTAAAGTAGTTGTCAAAGGTTATTTCCTCATCTTTCTCTTCTGGATAGCGAAGAGCTTCTTTTTGCACCTTCTCTTCGACTATTTCATCAAGTGTTTTGAATACTATTCTCTCAAATCTCAGACAGGTATCCTCTGTATCGACAAACATGACTTTTGGGTCAGACCTTCTGTCTGTCCATCTTGCTAATTCCTCTCGCACCTTCTTCAGTTCTTTCTCTTCATCAGTAGGCTCTTCAGAAGAACGATAAGTGTCATCCATACGAAGTATGTTCAACTCAAGGTCTTTGGCCTTCAACAGAAGATCTGTATCATTGCTAACTACATATACATCCTCTTTTGGGAAAGAAGAGTGCAATACATTTAATAAAAATCTATCATCATTAACTGATAGGTCAAAATTATCCCTTTCAGCATCTTTGATAGGAGACTCTTTGCAATACACCAATGGTATGCGGCTTGACTGCCCCGACAGTAGTATCTGATTCAGTTTTTCAGAAATCTTTCGAGCTTTGTTCTTCACTCTGCCTTTCGAGCTGTCCTTGTGGCCATCAATCTCACGAATAATTATGCTTGCAAGAACTATTGTAACATCATCGTCAGTGTCCAATAGCGTCTTCCAAGGAATATCCTCAAACCCCTTAAAGTGGATAAATATATTTGTATCAAGGAATAAGTATTTCATGCTTCTAATTGATTATAAATGGTTCAATTGCAGTTCGCTTGACCCACTTCATCTTCAAAGCTCCACATCCTTCTCCATCAAATATGCAAAGAAGGAGTGGCTAAGTTCCTTTATCATGCTGACATCATTGAAGTGTCGGAATTTCCACCCGGAACGTAACACATCTATAGCTTTGCGGATTCGTTGCCGAATCTTGCTACTGGGTAGCGATACTTCCTTGAATGTATCTTCCAATACTCTCTTGTCCAAGGTTGACAATTGACTGTGTGAAACGTCACCGAGAAGATAGTCCGCCAAATGATTCATGGTCTCAACAAAACTCTTTAAGCAAAAGCGGATGCATAGCATATCAAGTTCTCGCCAGTCCAGTTCTTCTTTATAGTGCTTGCGGAACATTGCCCAATCACAGATATGCTTTAAGGTTATCTTTTCGTAAAGGAAATGCGCACAGGCATGTTCAAGAAGGAACAGGGCTTGAAACATCAATGGCGGTAAAGCCAATTTACTCTCATCAAGATACTCAACATCACCCTTTCCAAGCAAGTCCTGCAGAAAGGCTTCCAATTCCTTTGTACGCTTCCCTCTTTTTACGGAACAGCAGAAACGATGGTTCTCCACATGCAATCCCTCATAGGTAAATTCCGAGTGCTTGTAGTAATCACTGTTTACGGGAATACCTTTAGACTCTATGATAGAATTTCCCAAGCTATATGCATCCCATTCTTGCTTTGAATCTCTTGCAGTAAGATGACAATCCAAATCACACGAAAACCTATGGGAAGGTACTGGATAGCAACAAGCGATGGAGAACCCCTTCAATATAAAAGTTCTTATAAAGTTGAGGTCATACAGTTCTGCAAGCCTCACTGCAGCTGCATATTGTATCTTATATTGCTTCACTAAAGACACCGTTTGTCCAAGCCATTCCATCATCAGGAACTTGGGAATCCCGCCTTCCACTATCGTATCATGAATGGCTTGATAACCGTCAAAAGCGATGGCATTCACCTCCTGCCTATTCGACAATTCAATGACAGTCTTCCAGTTGACAGCACATGGCATTTGCACCCTCTTTTTCCCTGCCAATGCTACGGAGAGCAGTTGTATGAGAGCATCTTGTTCTTTTGTCATCAAACCACCTTTTTCAGTTTCTTCAAAATATTCTTCGGTAGGAAAATAAACGTGCAAACCATCCAAGCTTTCAGCGGATTCATGCCCAATACCTGTTGATACATTGCTACAACAGCCTTCATCTGCTTCCATTTGTTAGAAGTCTCGGAACCTGGAATATGTCGATATTTCCAAAGAGCCTTGGGATAAGTGACCAAATAATCTGTCTCACGGAGATACATCATCCATAATCCCCAGTCTTCTGCTCTACGCAAAGCAGGCATATATTTCTTGCCCAACACTTTTGTGTCTATCATAACGCCAGGCGTACCCACATTACAACCAGAAATCATACTTTTGTACGTTTGTCTTTCAGCCTGCTTCATGGTGTAATAAGGCTCTAATTTCTCGTTGGCATCCTCATACCAAGTGCAAGTGAATGGATGGTTATTCTCCTCCATAAACCTGATCTGCTCCTCCAATTTGGTAGGATACCACCAGTCATCCGAGTCAATGAAAGCAAGGTAGCGACCTTTAGCTTCCTTGATGCCGATGTTGCGTGCTAATCCAGCTCCACCATTTTTTTCCGCTCTAAGCACTTTGATACGTTCGTCCAGACACGTTACCTTCTGCAACACTTCAGCAGTATCAGGTGCTGGAGAATAATCATCTATTATGAGTAACTCCCAATCTTTGAAAGTTTGGTTGATTACACACTCAACCGTCTCAAAGATATAGTTAGCCGCATTGTAATAAGGCATGATGATTGATACTTTTGTCATAATGTTTCTATATGGCATTTAGTGCTTCATCGAGAGTCATTTCTTTCTCCTTGCGTTGAAGCAATCTGTTCTTGAAGTTTTGTTTGTATTGTGCGACATCTATGAACTGATCACCTGAGCTTGACAATTTGTCCAACTCCTTGCATACTACCTCATAGTTTTCATCTGACGAAGCTGCAATTTCGCCCATGGAATTGAGTATTGACATGGCAGCAGGCACTTCAAACTCACGGTTTCTTGCAAAAGGAAAAATTGAAGATAAATACGGCAATGCCTCAATGCTGGAGTATGAGAATTGCCAGAAGTCTCCATTCTTCATCACCTCTTCCGCATGCTCTGCCACATACTTCAAGGCATAAATGCTTCCAAGACTCAACAATATCTTGATACTTTGCTTCCTGTGAAAAGCGTTCATCTCAGGCATACGTTCTTCCAATAAGCTACAAACCTGTTTTTGATAGCCTTCCACTCTGCTCAACTTGTCACAACAAGTCAACAAGTCGCTGTCGTTCATGTTCCTTAATTGGTCGCTCAGCTCCGATGTTGCAATGTCATACTCAAGCAAAAGTTCTAATATTTTCCCTCGTAGGTCTGGACTTTTTGTATTTAAGAACCTTTCAAGCAATAAGCCCTTGGATTCTTTCTTGTCCTTAGCTACCAGATAGTGCAACCATTGATATACATAAAGTGTCACGTAACCATCGTAATCTTTTACAGCCTCTCGAAGATAAGTGGATAGTTTATCCACCCCCATCTGCTCCTCCATCAGCATGAGGAGAGAACGTTTGTCATCATCCCACGAAATCATATCCATTTCTCCAGATATGCACTCATGCGAATATTTGAGCAGTTTCACCAGGTCGTCATCTGCCAAAGTCACCTTGCCGCTAATCAAAAACTGAATAGCAGCTTGGCGGATTCTGTCATCTTTATACTGCTTACCTTCCAATATCGTTTTCAGCACTCTTCTGGCAGTTTCGAGTAGTCCTACTTCAACTTCCGGCTTTATATCAAGTTTATCTCTATGACCGAAAAGAATTTCTGCGCACTGAATCAAGCGGAAGTAATCATACCCATCCTTGTCCTCAATATGCTTACGGGCACATTCTTCAACTATTTCCCGCAGACCGAATATCTCAGCATAGTAACGGTTCATATAGATGTTGAAATGCCCATCCTTTGTCAGTCCGAAAGCTGTCCAATCCTTCCCTCCGTTTTTTACATAGTTAGTCACCAGTTCATGGGCTTGTGTTCGGAATGTCTCATAGTTGCAGAAGTCATCAAAGTCCTGCTGTCGCTGCGCTTTTCTTCTTTGCTCCTCTTTCGGTGTAATCTGGCCTTGGGTATATAGGCGCAAGTATATCTCATTCAACGGTTCGGTCCATTCTCCATAACAGCTAATGGCTGAACGGTATAAATCCAATTCCTCTCTTACACGCTGATCCACAAAAAACAGCAGCTTCTCAAACCGTTCCCTGAACGAGCTAACCAATACGTCATATACCTCCATACTGTTTTCTGGTGTCTTTTCATTCATCAGATTTTCAAGCAGCGTCCTGATCATTTCAAGGTATTCGTCCTGCTTATGAATGGCTGAAACAACATCTGGCGAACATATATAACGCAAAGCCTTCAGGATTACGCCTACGCTTTTTGCCCCCATCAACGCCTTGTAATGTACTGTCTGTTGCAGATAGTTGCTGGTATCTCTGGTATGGAGTGCCGCTCCACACCAGAGCACATAATCTATATATTCATCAGTCATTCCTGAGCGGGCTACAAGAGACAACATCCGTTCTTTCACATGAGCCTCCTCATCGTCTGCAAACATGTCCATCACTCTACTTACGCAATCATGATTAGTATAGAAATGCTTATGCAACAGGAAGTAACTGCTGCCGCAATCATTTTCATTGTGACCGAACTTGTCCAGTTTAGCAAAGAGTTCTGCATTGAAACGAGCATACAATCTTTCGTTCCTTTTCTTTAAGCCGTCCCAGTCCACATACATCATCATCGTCATCATGTTGTAGAGATGATGGCTCGCCTCTGTTTCATTTTCAATCTGTCCTATGATATATTCATCAGTTTTCTCACATTCAGCAAAGTGGTACAACCTGCTGTAAAAGTCGTTATTGATAATTGAGATAAACTGTTTGCGATCTCGCATATCTTCCATAATGGAACGGAAAACGGACAAACGAGTATCATCATCCAATGCACGAGAATCACATGCCACTAACAATGTCCTGTCAGTTGTCATTATCCAATCGACAACATCTTGTGACAACCGGCCTTCTTCACTACAAACCAGTTGAAGCCACAGCATCAAGACATTTCTCCATACAGGATTGATTTCTTTTCTATCACGGAAGCAGACTCTCCCCTTCACTTCCGCCAACGACTTGGTCCGCAGACTACGAGCAATCAGATATTCCTTTATGCTGTTGTACTTGAAGCCATATTCTGCTCCATCCGTAATCAGGTCGTTCTTGATGATTCGCTCTGCACCCTCTTCGCCGACAATCTTCACCAACTCCTCTTTTGCAAGTTGCATCTTGCCTGTCAGCTGTAGCACAAGAGCCATTCGTATCAGGCTTTCCATCAATGTAGCCTCTTCAAAGACATCTCCGGGATATTTTTCTCTTTGCTGTTGATAGCTCAGACTTACCCAATCCTTATAGAGCATTGCATTATTCGATGGCAAGCTAATGCCTTTATTGTGTCGCTCAATTACGAACCTAAGAAAAAAGGGCAATCGAACTTCGTCGGCCAAATGGTTATCCCTTATCTGTTCAAACAATAGCTTGGAATTCTTTGCTTCATTTGCTATAATTGCATCTACCTGTTCGTGTGTCAAATCGTGTAGATATAAGCGCGTGAATCCCTTCATCTGTTCATCTCCTACATATCCGTCTCTGCAACTCACCACGACAACAGTGTCTTCGTGATTCCTTGCATAGCCGGCAATGCATTCTGCCAGCTGTTCATAGTCCCCATTGGATGTTTCGTCCAATGCGTCAATCAAGATGGCTATCTGTCTTCCATTTTCTTCATCCTCTTCAGGTAATTCAAGTGTCTCAATGTCTTTATAATCTTTCGTTTTTAGCAACTTCACTTCATAGCCCTCTTCTCCAAGAACATGCGCAAGATGCTTCAGCTCGTAGGACTTGCCGCTGTGAGCAGAACCGCAAAGCAAATAGTGGTAACTATTGCAGCCTGTCACGTTTCCCTTAACAAACTCAATCAGAGGAAACGTTTCTGCCATCTCATTTTCCCACCCCCAAAGATTATGGGTAAGCTTGTTTACGCTACAAAACCTCTCGATGTAGTTCTCTGCTTCATCAGGTATGATATGCGCTGGGGCCTTTTCTTGCTTTATCTTGAACTTATCCTCACCTTGTGCAGCGAGGGCGTTCGCTAAATGGATGGCAGAGGTTGAAAAAACATCCTGAAACTTTCCTGTTTTGCCACTAACTTCTTTTAGAATGGCAACACAATACACCTTTTCATCAATGTATGCAACTACTCCCGAACCAGAGCAACCTTCAACCTGCTGGGCAAAATTCTCCATGCTGTAATCAAAGAATTCTTTTACAGTCCAATGATTCTGGCACTTGTATTCAATCTCGAAAGGTCGTCCATTTCTTTCAAACCCAGGAAAACCAAAGAAAACAAATTGAGGGTCCTTGTATATTATCTCATTTCCTCCCAACTTGATATTGTCATATCTGATGCCATTTCTTGGTGACTCAACCTCCAGTATAGCCCAATCCTCTTTTTCGTCTTTGGATAATACACATTTTACCGCTATCTTATGAAAGATTCCATCACTGTCCTTCCACTGTACCAAGATGGCTTCTTTGTCAGCATCCTTAATGCAATGGCATGCTGTCAGCACATAATGCTTTCTTCGGCTTGCCACCAGAATGCCCGAACCACCATTCTCTCCATCAGCCACTGGTGCAGCATTAGGGTCAATTATCGAGGTTCTTACAGCTTTACGTGCAAGGTTGTCCCTCGCCTCGTTCGGAAAGATTAGATTTGGGGCGTATCCCATTTTGGTTCAAAATTTAAGTTAGTATCTTCTATTTCTTCTTGATGTAACAAGTATGTCTTTCGATCTACGAAATCCCCGTTGTTATAATTGAAATAGAGGTTTATCTTATTGCCCTTGTTCCTCCCCTCATGCAGCAGTATCTTGGCTATCGTCATCCTGTCTGGATGGTTGTACTTCGAATCCTTTCCTTCTGCCACTTCTTCGCCACCGCATGTTGAGATGAGATAGTTGTCGCAATCAATGATATCCAGCAACTCGCTTGTCAGATTGTATCGACTTCCATGATGGGGAACCTTCACGTAATCCACCTTCAGCTTATGCTCCTTGCTGTATTTCTCACCATCGCGCAACGCTGTCAGATACTTATATACATCACCCGACTGCACGTCTCCTAACATCAGCATCCTGCAATGCGGCGTTTCCATGATGAAGGAAATCGATGCATTGTTTACCACCTGCCTGCTGCTCGGAGTCTTCATTTTGGCCAAATCCTGAAGAGGGGTTTCAAAATCCTTGAGCACACGTGCGGTCGAGATCTTCCTTTTCTCCATATCCTTGTCGTAAGCCTCCTCATTGAGTTTACGAGATTCTTGTGTAGGCGTAATGACCTCCAGCCTCACAAGTCCATTGGGCGAAGTATATGTCATGCCTTGCAGCACCTCCTCTCGCCAATCCACTTCTGCACCCTCAGCTTCCAGCTGTTCAAAGAAGGTTTTGAGTGTAGCCATCTCCGATGCAGAGGATTTGCTGTCCATACGAACATGGATATGAGGGCAGTTAATCCAATATTTGTTTATGGTCTTTGCCTTCTCCTTCTTGATCGTAAGATATTCCAGGATGCCTCCGATATGGTCACTGTCATAATGCGTCAGCACCATCATGTCAATTCTCTCAAGGGCTTCTATGGCAGGAACTACCGTCCGCATTGCCCTTCTCGGACCTCCGTCCACCACCATAGTGAAGGACTCTTCCCCCTCCTTTACCTTTATTATGAAAGCATCACCAATGTCCGCTTTCAGCATTTGTATGGTTGTTGGCATAATCTTGTATCAACTTTTTTATTCTGCCAAATGGTAGTAAGGCAGAATAATTGGAACTTGCATAAATTACGCTTGCTTCTTTCCATATAAAACAGGCCATCTATGATAAGTCGCCTTTATTATTATCCAGTACAAAAACAGCAAGATTAATACGTAAAGCAGTTTTGTTGTCAAACCGCCACAAACAGTGAATAAATATTTATTTGAAAAATGCGCCAATAGGTAATGCGTCCCAACAATAATCATCGTTCCTCTTGAAACAACCAAAATGAATTTTCTAATAAATCCTTCCCCTAAATATGAACAAATCATTTTACACAAATAAAGGACGCCAAAGGATGTCGTAGTTGCTATCAAAAGATAAAGGAACGGATTACCTACATTACCCCAATACATATCATATCTTCCAAAGGCTTTAATAGATATGATTACGAGTAGTATACTCAAAGGGACACAAACATACATGAGCCGATTTCCACTATATTTCTTGAACATTTTACCAAAATAGAAAAATACAATTCCTGATAGAATAGCATGACTACAAAACATGGTATTCAGTTCAATACCAAAGGAAGGTAGTGACACATAAGTTATCAGTGAAGCGGTCAGTAACAACACTTGATGACGATAAAACAATGTCGTCAAAACCTTAACCCATAATAAGGCATAAAAGAACCATGTCGGATCGTTAGGTGGAACTGAAGCTGTTATCATAATACACAGAAATCCCAAAGGATCTGAAAATGCCAAAGAAATATAGGGTATGTTGTAAATGATATAAGGAATAGACAAACTGAAAACTATTTTTCTGTAGTTTTCCCATCCAGAATTCATAATAGGTTTAGATAAAAAACCTGATATCAAAAAGAATAGAGGCATGTGAAAACAATAAACAATGTTTCTGACCGCAATTTCAGCCTCTCCTACAAATGGATGACAATGACCGTAGATTACACAAGCAATTCCTATAAATCTTGCAAAATCAACGAAATTAGCATACTTTTCTGTAGCCTGTCGGGGGGGGTAATTTTACGTTTCATGCTTACTTGTTACATGAAGATATTGCATCGACAATATACTGTTTAAATTTAGATCTCTCATACTCCAGTATCACATCAGCATGTGAAAAGTTCATCTGCGCTTGATGTTCATGATATTCAGGTACGTCATAACGATCAAGCATATTCATCTGGGTAAGCAACGACATTATTCTACTTGATTGTTTCTGGGCGCTACCATAGTTGCGTTCAAAAACATAAAATGGAGTATGGAAATTGATAGAAAAGACCGTTCCATGAAACGAGTCAGTCAATACACACTTGGCGTTGTTTATCAAGGTAAGGAACTCAATAGGTCCTGTTGAAACCATCTTGTCGCAATAATCCATCTCATCAAACTGATATGGAATTGCAATAATCTCACAACCGAGTTTTTTTTTCATATCTTTGATTGCTGTACGCGCTTTTTCCGATGGCTTGTCCAAGAAATAAGCAAGAATATAATTACTCTCTATCTGTGTAATGTTAAGCATTTTTCTCCATATCTCGCCATCAAGCATTAACGTTGGATCGACAAGGTTTACAGCATCCCTACCTGTTAATTCGTTAATGAGCCGAACACCACTATCTTCTCTGACTGAAATATGAGCAAACTCCGAAATCCATTTGCCCATAAGTTCCTTATTGTAATCTGCAATGAAGTCTCGACCAAAACTTGGAGCGAAAGCGACTCTTTTTTCTGCTGGAGCAAAACGAAGGTAATACAAAGGATCAACATACAACGTTGACGAGTTCCATATTTGATCACTGCCCGCAAAACATGCCTTACACTTCTTTGCCAACCTTTGCAACTCGTTCCATGAAAGAAAGGACGGTTGAAGCACCTCATCTGTGAACTTAGCAAAACGGGCAGCAGAATCCCCTATCATAGTCTTATTATACGAACTTTGATAGGTGTTCAACGATTTAGAGCCACTTGTGCCCTTGACCGTTAGCGAACGCCAGAGTATTGTCGCCAACTTCTTTATGCGAATATCACGACCTTTTACAAGACTCTTCATCGCAACAAGTTGGCAATCATAGCCCAATTCGTTCAATATGGTCTTCCCTGCGAAGGCTTGAAGGCTGGAACCATAGTTATAGCCAGAAAAGACGGTTGTAAGTATTACTTTATTCATTAGTATATACTCCTTTCTGCAATTCGTTTGCGTCTCCACATGTCTAATTTACTGACTAAACCGGGGAAGCAATAGACACACATCAATAAGGTCTTACGATACATTGAGACTTTATTTGATTTAAGCAAAATCCCAAGATTTTCTTTGATAATAGTTCTCCAATGATTGCAATCATCCAGGTAGGTTTTCTGCAAACCATGCGCATACGTTTGTGATAAAGCTCCAGTACAAAACAGGCTCTTGTGGAGTGCCATCATCAAATCTACATCTTTATCATGAACTATAAGTTCTTGCTGAATATTATCCAAAGCTTTTTCCCCATTATAGTATTTCTGGATGTTAAACTTTGATGTAGCAGACGCTTCGTTATTTCTACGGTAATAATATACCTTGCGTTCGCCAACGGTCACACAATTTGCAATCTGGGATGCTTTTGTGATGAAATTGAGGCCCTCCCCATAAAACAAAGTAGTTGAGAACTTAATGTCAAATTTCTTTAGAAACGACATCTTATACATTTTGTTCCAACAGCCAACTATAACACGAGGAGAGATTAAAAGAGCTGTTGCCTCAGTAGGGGATAATGTTTCGTGCATGTCAGCATTTACCTGAGGCTCGGTTTCTCTTGTGAAACAATTCTTTGACATTACAAAATCTGCATCCGCACTTTCTGTCAATGATAACATATACTCAACGTAGTCAGGAGCAAGATAATCGTCTCCATCTACAAAAACTACATATTCACCAGTAGCGTTCTCAAGGCCGGAATTGCGAGCAGCACTTACACCTGCATTCTCTTTGTTTATTATGTGTATCCGATTATCCTTAGATGCCAATGATTCCAAAATGCTAAGAGTATCATCTTTTGAACCGTCATTAACAGTGATAATTTCAATATCCTCGTAAGACTGTGCCATAATAGACGTAATGCACTTCTCTACGTACTTACCCACATTATAACATGGGATTATAATAGTTACAATTGCTTCATTCATTGATTCGAAACTGTGGATATAGTTTTTAGAATATTAATAAAACGATTTGAATTGTCCGATGCTATATGGTTTGCACAAGCTAGTTCAAGTCCTCTCTCGACTATTTTTTTTCTATAATCAGTGTCAGTAAGAATCTCAAACAGAGCATCTTTAAGGCCATTCTTTCCGTTCACAACAACAGCTCCATTCTTATCTCGAAGATAAGACATCCCAACATTATCAGCAGGACCATACGCTAAGATTGGGATGCCAGAAAACAAGTAATCAGTAATCTTTGTAGAAAAGCCATATGCTGTAGATTTAGAAAACTCAGGGTCTGTGTGCTCTGCCATAACAAGCAAATCGCTATCCGCTATCACTTTTAAAGCTGTTTCATAAGGCACAATACCTTTATAGTCTATACCAGGAGTATTCTCAAATAAGATTTTGGCTTCTTCGTCTTTTATCATTCCATATACAGATAATCTCCAGTCCTTGTTGATTGCATAAATGGCATCAGCTATTTCAGCTAATGGTTCGTATCTCCTAAATCCTAGACTTCCAACATACACTATACTTGGTATCTCATGATTATTTTCATGATATTCTACAATGTCAGATTCAGAAGATTGGTAAATCACTTCACTTGGACGATGAAACTCATTATCATAATGTGCCTTCATCCATTCGCTATTGTAAATCGATACATCAGCATAAATCAATACCTTCTTTACTTTCTTACATAGCTTACGTTTATAATAATTGAAAAGAAATTGAGGGTCTTTGCGATTTATATAATTATCTCTTTCAAAATAGTAAAACTCCGTATTAAAGACAACAAGAGGCTTGTTGAGGAATCGCGACACTCGGTAGGCTATCTCGTACATAAAAGGAGCATCACCAGCTTGGAATACAACAACATCTGCCCCGAAGTGTCTTAGCCAATCTTCAAATTTTGTATTCCACCATGTAAAGCGGGACCAAATGAAGTTTCGGATAAGCATAGTAAAGGAACTTCTACCATACTTTGACCTATGCTTTGACATTTTTTCGAGTTGGTTACTTTCCGAATCGGCCTTTGTCTTTACTATGCCAATGTCACCTCTTTTACATAGAGATTTAATTGCCATAGTGTCATTCACCATAAAATAGTTTGAGCAAACCTCAAAGTCATTTGTGCCGTTTACAATATAAAACTGCGCAACATCTTCCACTGGAATATTTTTAAACAAGCATCCTAGTATGCGCCCATTCGAATTGTTCTTTGCAAAACAATTATTGCTTATCACTAGTACCTTCATTGTTTTTCTAATAGTTTTTTATATACTCTTATAAAACTCTCGGTCATCACTTCTTTAGAATATTTGACGTGTGCGTCATGAGATATTTGCTTGAAATCTAATTCTTTGTTTAGAAATTCCTCTGCTGCATTTTGTAATGCATCTATATCTCCGTGCTTTACGAACTTGCTATACTTGTCAATGGCTATACTTTCGGGACCGCCAGCTTCAAAACCAACTATAGGTGTTCCACAACAGAGGCTCTCTGCGACAATCATGGAGAATGTTTCACGTTTGGAGGTCAAAACTGTCAGATCTGCACGATTATAAAGTTCAGCGAGTTCTTCTTGTCCGTTTGTCCTGCCCCAGAATATTACGTTTTCAGGGAGGTTGTCTATATCGGATGAAAGAGATGCTACAACACAAAATGTATACTGAGGCATTCGCTTTGCCAACTCAATGAAGAAATAACCACCTTTGATATTGTCGGGATCTTGGTTAAAGTTTGCGCTAACGAATAAAAGCAACTTTTTATTTGTTGGAAACTTTTTATTAATGTTATCACTAAGTTCACGAATTCTAAATATGTTTTGGTTTATTCCATTAAGTACGACCGTGTGGATATATGAATTAACAATAGGCGACATCATCGCACGTTTCATAAGCCATGGGGAGACTGACGTAAAAATAATATCATCTTTTCGAAAATGAGAGAATGCCTCTTTCATCAACTTCCACGATCGGTTAGAATTGTCGATAGGGAAATAATTGAGATATTTGACTTGCTTGCAGTTATTACATCCTTGTAAAATGCTAAATTTCAAGCAGTCATAAGAATGCCCACAAGTTCCTGTGTGCATAAACTCGGCGTGGAGAGTGCAAACAGTCTTGATGTGTTTATCGCCAAGAAACTTCAGCAACTTATATATATCAACAATTTCCGCATTTATACATTGCAAATGAACTACATCTGGTTTATATTCCCTTATCTTATTAATAAGTCTCCTGGTACTTAATGATGCATAATAACCATAAGCTATTCCGTGACATCTACGAATAAATGTATTGACATGTCGTTCAAACTCAGAGCAAATACGATAGTACCCTTTCTCCTCTGGCACATCCGCTCCAGCACCATAACACACCAAGGATTCGTAGCCTTTCGACAATAATGTATGATGTATATCGGTTGTAATCTTGCCAGTACTACCAGCACTTGCAAGAACGTTTACTTGTAGTATTCTCATTATTTATAAACATTAAAATTAGCATTTGATATTAAGAGAAAACCAAAAGAAAGCAAGAACAACCCCGCACTTCCTGACATAAGCGAAGCTTCAAAAAATCCCTGAATAAAGCAGGCCATAAATGCATATAGACTCATTTGTTGAAATCGAGTGTTAGCTTGTTCGTATGAAACCCATGTAACTTTGTATAGTAAAAACAAAAATAGAATAAACGGGACTACCCCATAACTCATCCACACATCAAGATGCGTATTATGTACATGAGAAAACTTTACTATCGATTCTACTGAAGAGTAAGCACCTAAAAGAGCCCAATCCCAGAAGGTATTAAATGATGAATTCCAAACAGACAGTCTTGTTGTATTATCCTTTCCTGATGATTCCATTCCAAATGAGGTGTCAAAATCTATGGAACCTATCAACTGAACATAAAGGATAGCAAATAATAATGGGGATAACGACCATAGCCATATTTGCCATTTCTTGAGTCTAAATTTAAATCGCGGTATGAATTCCAATAGTGTTAGAATCAGGAATGCAGCATACGCGCCATAAGCAGACCTACAACCTGTCAAAAACAACAAACTTAACAAAACCACTACCAAAACGATGGAAACAACTCTTATGATAACATTGTACCCCATCTCCTTTTCCGAAAAAACAGGTAAAGTTAACATCATAGCAGAACTTAATAGAAACATACCCGTTTGATTTGGGTTTGGAAAATTTAAAGTTAACAATACGACATCCTCATAAAGCGCAAATCCGCCAGTGTTGTATGTGTAAATGTAAACAATGGAAACAAGAGCATTTATCAGTAACAGAACATCTACTGTTCTTTTATTGATATGATTACATGCGACATACACGAGCCAAAACATAGAAACTGAAAACATAATTGCTTTCTTATAATCGTCAACACTACCAAACATACTTAGTGTAACATTTAAGAAAGCAATAATAGAACATGCCGTGGCTATAATTAACCATTGCTTATTCAGTTTATGTCTTCTAACGAATATTGCAAAGGCAACATATAGAAAAGAGGCAGTAATAACATTACTTACTATTGCCTTTTGGTCTTGAGTCATAAACCAGACAATAGCCAAAACTATGATAAAGCCAATTGCCGACACCGCATCAACTTTTTTGTTTGCTTTACTAATATTCATACTCGTTTTTTTACCCATTTAAAAACAATACCTTCATTCAATAGTTTGAATCCACCACGAAGCGGTTTAATCACAAACATCAAAATGTAATTTCCAAAAACCTGCGTTATTAATGATGCTATTGCAGCTCCGACAATACCCCACAGAGGAATAAAGCAGAAGTTTAGCGCCACATTAAAAATTGCTCCTGCAAGGGTAATAATCTGAACCCAAAAAGTCCTATTCTCAGCAACCATGTACATATTGTTGATTGCACCAAAATAGGAAAACGAAGTGTACCATACAATTATTGACAATGAACTGATTGCAGCAAGATACTGTTCGCCATAGAGTAATCGAATAAGAGGCTCTGAGCAGATAGTTATGAACAGACAGTACACAACACAAAGCCAGAACACTATCCCATATAGTTGTCGCAAACGATGTTTATATTTTGCTTCATTTTGCACCTTGTACATCATAATTTCTGGTCGAAAGCCTTCTATAAGAGCTGCTGGTATAATAGAGATGGCACCTGCAAGCGTTAGCGAAACCGAATACAAACCAACAGATTCAAAATCAACCATAGTCTTCAGCATAATTTTGTCCGTCTGTCCATAGATCGTTACCAATATGGCTGAAAAGATAAATGGATATGAAAGACGAAGAATCTGCTTCAGACAGTTCTTGTCAAAAGAGAGTCGATGCTCATTGTATTCTCTCTTAAATAACCAATAGAGGAATATAGAAAACAACGCAATCTCCATAGATATGCCCATTGAGTACCATTCAAGACTATGGAAGTAAATTGCCACAAAACGCCATAGGGCTGCCAATGCAAAAGCAACAAGACGGATAATTGCAACATGTTTAGCTTGATTTTTATAACGAAACCAATATACAAACAAATCTGCTACACCGAACATAATCTGAGCTGACTGGCACAAAACTATAATTGCAAGTGTCGGACTGTTTGCCTCATCAAATGCGATAATAATCTGGAGTAGTATAATAGAGAATACGGAGAACACCAATCGTGCTAATATTGTAGTTCCCAGAAACTTCCCTGCATTTTCCTCTTCTTGCGCAAAAAACTTGGTTATAACGCCATTGAATCCCAGTGTACCAACAGCCGTAAAGAAGGCAACCAGTGAAACGCAGTAGTTAATTACGCCATAGTCACTCGATCCAAATTGGCGTGCACAATATATGTTTAATGCAAACTGAAAGATTGCATGAACAATATTTCCAAAGAATATCCAACTTAAGTTTTTCTTAAATACATTCATTTTATGACTCCGCTACAAAAAGTAGCATAAAAGTTATCAGGCCATTGAAATTAGAGCCTTTGGACAAGGGTATGTAGTTGATTTCTTATATATCTGGAAATTGCGTATGAACAATTCGATTATCATGAGACTTGATTATTTTCTTCTTTACGGATGAACTTATGCTTTTTCGATTACTACGGCATTGAGTTCTTACTTCCTCCACACCATCCTGTTGACGATGCCGACGTAGCTCTGGATGATTTTCACTACTTTGGTAGAGACATTTTCATCCACATAGTCTGGTACAGGGATACCGTAGTGACCCTCTTTACAGAGTTCCACCGCGGTATCTACTGCTTGAAGAAGGCTCTTGGTGTCGATGCCAGCAATGATGAAATCGCCTTTGTCGATCGCTTCTGGACGTTCCGTACTGGTGCGAATGCAGATGGCAGGGAAGGGATGGCCTACACTGGTGAAGAAACTGCTCTCTTCGGGAAGGGTACCGCTGTCGCTGACTACGGCGAAGGCATTCATCTGAAGGCAGTTGTAGTCGTGGAAGCCGAGAGGTTCATGCTGGATGACTCTTTCGTCCAGTTTGAAGCCAGAGGCGGCAAGGCGGTTGCGGCTACGGGGATGGCAGCTATAAAGGATAGGCATGTCGTACTTCTCAGCCATCTTATTAATGGCGGTGAAGAGGGAGAGAAAGTTCTTCTCCGTGTCGATGTTTTCCTCACGGTGGGCTGAGAGCAGGATGTATTTGCCTTTTTCCAAGCTGAGACGCTGGTGAACGTCACTTGCCTCTATCTCTTTGAGATTCTCGTGGAGCACCTCTGCCATGGGTGAGCCTGTAACGTAGGTGCGCTCCTTGGGCAGTCCGCAGTCGGCAAGGTAGCGACGTGCGTGCTCGCTGTATGCCATGTTCACATCGGAGATGATATCAACGATGCGGCGATTGGTCTCTTCGGGAAGACATTCGTCCTTGCAGCGGTTACCCGCTTCCATGTGGAAGATAGGAATGTGCAGACGCTTGGCTCCTATTACTGACAGGCAGCTGTTGGTGTCGCCAAGTACCAATACCCCATCGGGTTTGGTGGCTGCAAAGAGCTTGTAGGAGCCGTTGATAATGTTGCCACATGTGGCTCCAAGGTCATCGCCTACGGCATCCATATAGACTTCGGGTTCTGCGAGCTTGAGGTCGCGGAAGAAGATGCCGTTGAGGTTATAGTCGTAGTTCTGGCCTGTATGGGCAAGAATCACATCGAAATACTTGCGGCACTTGTTGATGACTGCGGCAAGGCGGATAATCTCGGGACGAGTGCCCACGATGATGCAAAGCTTCAGCTTGCCGTTCTCTTGCCACTTTATATCGGAATAATCTGTTTTCATATCCTTATTTGTTTACGGGGTCAAAATATGTATCGGGGCGATTGGAATCGAAACGCTCGTTGCAGTACATCACTGTCACGAGGTCTTCATGGTCACTCAGGTTGATGATGTTGTGGGTGTAGCCCGGGAGCATCTGCACGGCTTGAATCTTCTCACCGCTTACTTCGTATTCCCTTATCTCGTCAGTACCTTCCTTTCTCATTTGGATAAGACCATGTCCACTGACCACAATGAATGTTTCCCATTTACTATGATGCCAATGCTCACCCTTGGTAATTCCCGGCTTGGAGATGTTGATGCTTACCTGTCCGCAGTTGAGGGAGTGCATCAGTTCTGTGAATGAACCTCGTGCATCGGTGTTCATCTTCAAGTCGTATATCGCCTTTTCCTTGGGGAGATAAGACAAATAGGTTGTCATCAACTTATAGCGCAAGCTGCCTTGTGGAAGTTCCACCATATTGATTCCGTCTTTGTTTGAAGCTGCATCAGCACACTCGTTGATGATGTCAACGATTTCACCGAGAGTTGTTTTATGCGTAACGGGCACATAACAGTACAAATGGTTTTCCGAACACAGATCTAACGGATTTAACGGATTCTTTGCTGGTACAGGTTCAAGTCCGTCGTAGGTGCAGTAATGCGCTTCACCTTTGAGTGCTCCTATCATTTCATCCACAAGGTCATCGATGTAGAGGAGTTCCATCTCCACACTGCGGTCGTTGACCTGAATAGGCAGGTTGTTGGCGATGTTGTGGCAGAAGGTGGCGATAGCAGAGTTGTAGTTGGGACGGCACCATTTGCCAAAGAGGTTCGGGAAACGATATACCAATACCTTGGCTCCAGTCTCCTTGCCATACTCGAACATCAGTTCCTCGCCTGCCTTCTTGCTCTTGCCGTATTCGCTTGTACCGAAACGTCCTGCGAGTGTGGCTTGAATGGAAGAACTTATCATTACGGGGCAGTTATTCTTGTAATTCTTCAAAGTATTGAGCAATGTGGTGGCAAAGCCAAAGTTACCCTCCATAAACTCTTTCGGGTCTTGCGGGCGGTTGACACCGGCAAGATTGAAGACGAAGTCGCAATCTTTGCACCACTCGTCGAGCTGCTCGGGAGTGGAGTCGAGGTCGTATTCATATACAGCATCAATCTGCACGTCGCCATACCAACGAGCCTTGCCGTCCTTTATGTTATTGAGTTGGGAGCAGAGGTTTCTGCCTACAAAGCCTTTGGCTCCTGTAACTAATACTTTCATGTTTGTTATGTCAATGGTCAATAGTCAACAGTCAATGGTCAATAGTCAACAGTCAATGGGCAATAGTCAATGGGCAATAGTCAATGTTTTTTGGAAAGGTATTGAATCAGACGGAAAATTCCACTTGAAATATTCATCAAGTTATTATGTAGTTCTATACGCTTTTCCGGAGAACAGAAACCTCGATCTTCGCATAGATATAACATTGAACGAACTTCTCCGCAAGAACCTCTTGAGATATTGAGGAAATTGATGTATTTGGCATCAGATCCAGATTCGCATCCTTCGGCTATATTATTCATAATGCTTACAGATGCACGCTGAATCTGGTCACGGAATCCCCAATCTTTACAGTTCTCCATCATATCATAGACATCATTGACGAACTTACGGGAATCTTGCCAGACTCTCAATAACTCAAAACTTCTATCTGCCATACCTATAGACCGTTGACTATTGACTATAGACTGTTATTACTCGCTTCTGTAATCTCTTGATTTTGCCCTTGCCTGCAAGCCGAGGTCTTCGCGGATGAAGTTGAGTTTCAAGAGCAGTTCCTTCATGCCCTCCACGTCGAGGCGACGGGTGTTGTGGCTGTGATAGTCTTCCGTACGGCTGATGGCATCATCACCCTCGGTGAAGAATTTGTCGTAGTTGAGGTCACGACTGTCGCATGGGATGCGGAAGTAGTTGCCCATATCCTCTGAACGGAGCATCTCTTCACGGGTGACGAGGGTCTCGTAGAGTTTTTCGCCATGACGTGTGCCGATAACCTTCACTTCCGTCTCGCCATATTTCGGGTCAACTTTGCTATATACCTCTTTTAATGCCTGAGCCAGCACATCGAGTGTTGCTGCAGGTGCTTTTTGTACGAAGAGATCTCCATTCTGTCCATGCGTAAAGGCATAGATTACGAGATCAACGGCATCATCGAGGGTCATCATGTAGCGGGTCATGTTCGGGTCGGTAATGGTGATGGGCTTGCCTTCCATCATCTGCTCCACCCAAAGAGGAATCACGCTTCCACGGCTTGCCATCACATTACCATAGCGAGTGCAGCAGATAGTGGTCTTCGCATTGGGTCCAAGGGCACGTCCCTGGGCTATTGCCACCTTCTCCATCATCGCCTTGGAGATTCCCATGGCGTTAATAGGATAAGCAGCTTTGTCAGTAGAAAGCACCACCACATTCTTCACCTCATGAGCAATGGCTGAGAGCAACACGTTGTTTGTACCCTCCACATTGGTACGAACTGCCTCCATGGGGAAGAACTCACACGAAGGCACTTGCTTCAAGGCAGCAGCAGAGAATACATAATCCACACCTGCCATAACAAAATCCACGGCCTGGCGGTCACGGACATTACCAATATAGAATTTCACCTTATGAGCCACATCAGCACGGTTTGCCTGCAAGAAGTGACGCATGTCATCTTGTTTCTTTTCATCTCTGCTAAGGATTCTGATTTCCTTGATGTCGCTATCCAAGAAGCGACGAAGCACGGCATTGCCGAATGATCCGGTGCCTCCTGTAATAAGGAGGACTTTATCTTTAAAAATGCTCATATATTTTAATGAAAATTTATTTTTTAATAGAATAATTCCCCTTGTACCACTCGGCAAAAATATTTTGACCTACACCAAATAATGTAGTTAATTGCGACTCACGCACCTGTCTTACAACGCGTTGAACCATAGATTCCATCGTGCCATCGTCCTTTTCCAACAGTGGCAGAAATTGCTTACTTCGCGCATTATTCGAAAGTGGCCATAAGCGCTTTCCACTTCCGCCTGATAGTAATACTAATTGCATAAGGGGTGATTTGTTTAAAAATGCAGTTGAGTGCAAATTATTTTAATTTTATTACTAACTTTGCATCGCGATACATTTTTATTAATTCAACTAAAATGATAATAATATGAAACTGATTCTTCGAAAACATTATCTTAATCAAACAAATTCATAGCTTAACACACAGATTATCAAAATAAATTACACCAATTTGATTTCTCTTATTTTTAATCTTCTTTTTTGCAATCGTTAATTCAATAGCTATAGACTTCATGGATTAATTTATGAATCGACACATCACTCCTCCAAACTGTTATTGTACCATTGGCGGTAAGCATCGGGGGTGAGAGGGGCAGTGCGAAGTTGAGTATAGTTGAGCGATTTTTTGAGTATAGTGTTGGCAGAGAGGAGTTTATTGAATTCGGTGTATTTGATATACGTCATCATCACCGGGAAGGGGTTGTCCTTCAGCTGCAACGCCATTGAGATGGCGCAAGCGGGCATCATGGAGTGTAGCTGATATGCCGAATTATTAAACGCTACCCAAAATTCTCCGGCACTATAAAGGTTCATCATAGTGCTGTTGTTCAGCTCTTTACGCAATATATCCTTTTGGTTTTTCTCAAGGAGAGTATTAATTTTTTGTAATGCAGAGAGGGTCATTATTCACTTTAATTTTATCGTGACTTAAAAATTATTCGTAAGTATCTCATCGGCTGGTAATTTTCTATATCTCATCATCGCTTACCAACTGCAAATAACCGTCGGTAATTTCGGCGAGCATCACGGCGGCAACACCTTGTATCTGAACTACAAAAGCACGTTTACGCCGATTCTTGATTTTCATAAACAGACCCACTACCCCATCTAATTTTCCACCAATAACGCGCACTTTAGTACCACTTGAGAATGTAAATTCTTCAGGGCTAAAATATTGAATATCATCGGAAAAAGTATTACACGCTCTAATAAAGGACTCCATTTCGGCATCAGGCACGATAATGGGAAAACGGCGCGACTCGACGGGACGAGTAAGGTATTGTAAATAAGATATTTGAGATTTAATTTCTTGTATTACGGACTTGGTTGTATGAACAAAAATGAGGTTACTGATGGCGGGCACCATTTTTACAGATTTCTGACCCTTGCAGTTTTTGATTGTATCGCGCTTCATAGGCACAAAACAACTCAAACCGTGCGCTTCGAGGTAGTTTTTGGCCTTTAATTGTCTCCCAAAAGTGGCACTCATCGCAAACCACACCGGTTTTTCTTCTCTAAATTTCAACTCTTCATACACACCATCCATAACTAAAAATAATAGGAGAGCACATTTTCTTGGCTCCCTAATCCATCGTTAAATGATTAAGTATCAGAGCATTATTCACATTCGTAGTACAAACAATAAAAGTCACCTTTGTTCAAAAATTTTTTTGTGAAACTAGATTTTTATAA
This sequence comes from Candidatus Aphodosoma sp., assembly GCA_051870785.1. Taxonomy (GTDB): domain Bacteria; phylum Bacteroidota; class Bacteroidia; order Bacteroidales; family Paludibacteraceae; genus Aphodosoma. The sequence goes on along the minus strand of JBJECF010000007.1, from coordinate 244 downwards.
ATCTTCTTTTAGAAGATTTATAAAAATTCTAATTTGGTGATTGATAAATAGTTAAACAGCTCTAAATTGAAATCTATCTATTTATGGGGGAAAATTAAAATTAATGAAGAAACAAATATTGCCAATTAGAAATAAATTTTTAAAAATTATGTACCGTTTTAAAATAATTTATTACCTTTGCAAAGTAAGTAAATCTTCTAAAAGGAGATTTACAAAATAAAAAAAAGAGCATAATCTGCTCTTT
>JBJECF010000006.1:0-4223 GCA_051870785.1 Candidatus Aphodosoma sp. | reverse complement strand
TGATTCTCAGCGTATAAAAATTTCACGCCAAAAAAGTGACGAAAACAGGAAATAATATCTACTGCCATTATAATTAGCAAATGCCCAGTTAGAAGAACCATTACTTTCCTGATTCCAACAATCCAATTCTGAATTTCCACAAGTTTCAGAATATGGTAAATTCATAGGAATACAAGGTATAATTATTTCGTTTGAGAAAGCAGATTCAGAGATTTCGGTAGCAGAGCATAAAGCCTCTACAGAGAATTGGTATGTTGAAATGGCTTCAAAATCGGACAATGAAACAGAAGTAGTATCAACGATAGTGTCAGACATAAAGATTAACTGGTCATCTGCAACTTTATATTTATAAATCTTCCAATTAGATTCATTACCTTTTGGTGTCCAGCTAAGATTAACTCCATTATTAACGAACTCCGCAACTACATCAAAAGGTTTCGTACAACTTTCAACCGGAACAATCTTAACATCATCAAAATAGTAAGTACTATTTGAAAGACAAGAAATTACGATATATTTTGCATTAATAAAATCGACATAATCAGCAGTATTCAAGGTATCGAAATAGACTGTAAATTCCGTCCAACCATTACAAGCTTTGACATCGATATTACTAATAATTTCATACATTGTAACGTCAAGTGGATCTATTGAAACACCAAAGCCGATAGTAGAAGCGGAATCTTGTTGAGCATACACCCAACCGGTAAGCATATAACCGGTCAAATTGTTGACATTAAGTTCCGGTGTAATGATTTGGGTATTTTGTACTTTCATAGAAGAAGTACCCTTCTTAGCTTTAGAATATGACAATTCTACAATACCATCTCTACCTACAATTTCATGCCAGCAACGTATATCCGACTCTGTTTCAAAAGACTCGACATAAGGGATATCTTTAGAATCACAATTAGTAGTAATTAATTGAGGTTCTGACCAATCACCATTTACAGAATCACACAAAGCTCTTACAATATAGTAATAATTGGTATTGGCAGCAAGTCCGCGAGCTGTATAAAAGTTTGTAATTACAGTATCTACAAATAAAGCCTCAGGTTCTTCTTCGTAATATCCCGGAGCATAATCACATAATCTTATTTCCCAAGTACCACTATAGTTTGGAACGACAAAAGTAGCATCATGTACTCCAATTGAAATCAGCTCACATTGTGATGACAACTCACATTCAATTTCTTTAAAACAGAGATCATCTAATGTTAAATAAGTTATTGAATTGGATGTTTGGTATTCAAAACCAATGTAATAATCAGCGGTATTAGGGGCAACGAAACTGCTTAAATATCGAGTCCATTCCGCTGTAGACACATACATATCATCAGAGAAATACACCTTAACAGAGTCGTTTGCTTGATAATAAAAGAATTTCATTATTCCTCCATTAGGATAATCCGTCTTTAATCTGGAGAAAATAGACATTTGATATTTTGCATCTTTAGTCAGATGTACTTTATATTGAACATCACCTTGTTTATTATTCTGTATTGCTAATTGTTTAGAACCTGAGAAAGGAACACATACATTTCCGGTTTGATAGATTGTTTTTCCCAAATTACCTTTAAACAACAAATTAGAAGAGCTGACGATATAGCAAGTATTTTCGCTATTCAACGATGTTTGATCGCCATAATCTTCAAAACTATCAAACAGTTTTGATGAACCGTCAATATTTAATGCAGCACAAGTTGTTTTAAAAGAGACTACATAAGTATTTGCATCCGCTGTATCTTGTTGATTACAATAACCACTTACAGAAAATTCCATATCATAATCAACGCCCGGTTCAATATAAGAAGAATAATCAAAATTATATTGTAAATCAAACACAACAGTATCTTGCACTTCACGAATTACAGTGGAATTTTCTTTGATAGTAGTGCTTACAATCCAAGCATCCTCGCTTGTTTTAGTACTCCATGTTAATAGAATATTTTCATTTTCTTTATCTAATGTATGTTGAATATTATATACTCCATTTCTACAAGGAGGTTTAGGAGTAATCATCAAGTTATCTATATAGAAATTCTTACCTCTAAAAGAACTATAAGCATCAGGGAAAGAAGCTTCAAGCATAACGTATACAGTACCGGTTAGAGGAATAGTATAAAAACATTCATACTTCTTTGCACCTTCCGTTTCTACAGGATAAAGATTGTATCCACGGAATACGGAATCCAATTTAGTAGCACCAACAAGCGTTGGTTCATCATTAACATATATATTTATACATTCTTTAGTAGAAACACTAGGACGATATAGCCAAAATACTAATTCATACAACTGATTTTCAGGGATCTGAACTGCCGGGAGAGAGAGTAAATAACGAGCACCGTCGCCGGCGTTAGGACTTTTCAAGCTATATCCATCAATTATGTAATAAGAAGTAGAACCGGTATAAATAGACCAACCTACGTCAGAACTTCCGTTTGTAGATGTAGCATATTGTGAAATAGAAGAATTCCAGCAAGCCGGGAGTGTTGTTGAAGAATTAAAGTCCTCTATAAGGGGCAAAGATACTGAACCACACAAAGTAGTGCAAGAAACGCTATTGCTCCAAACGGAAGTATCTTGATTTGAGCATATATTTTTTATTCGGAAAGAATATTCTGTTTGAGAAGACAACCCGGATATTATTATTGGTAATTGAGTACTATTATAATATGTAATAGTAGAATCAAGCACTCTTGTACATTCTATCAAATAATTTCCGGAAGGAGATGATTCCATTTCAACACATGATAGTGTTACTGAATTTGAATCTGCCAACAGCACTTCCGGTTTCTCTAATCGTAAACAGCTAGGTATTGAAGTGACACTAATTTGATCTATATAAACAGTGTAAGCGCTTCCGGAAGGTACTTTAAAACAGATACTTCTATTTTGATTAGTTCCTTGTTGGGATAAGTCGGTATTAAAACGATGATTTTCCCATGTAGAAGCTTTGCCTATTGTAGTGGAATATAATGATTCGAAAGTAGAAAAATCGGAAGGATCAGTAATAAGTCCCACTTCTATCGGAGTATTGGCAGAGGTAGAATAAACCATAAAATCCACCTCGATATCATTTGCAGCATGACTTAATTGTATTGTAGAAACAACAGACTGTTGATTCACTGTTGATACTAATTTTAATGATTTTCCTGATGTACCATATTTATAAGAAGTAGTAACTGCAGTAGCAGATGAAGGAGCAGAAACAGACCAACATTCAGGGATAGAAGAAGTAACATCATCAAAATTTTCAAGATAAGGAAGTGAAACAGGCTCACATAAAGTAGTAAATGTATATTGTGCGGATATATTAGACAAACCGGCAGAATTGGAAGAACAATCACTTTGTAGAGTAACTGTATATTCAGTATTTGGAGATAAACCGGTTAGGAATATTGAAAAAGAACCTGATATTGAAATGCTTTGATTATTTAAAAAATAATTATTATCTGCATCGATAACAGTAATTTTATAAGCAGTAGGGATACCACCTTCATCATCCAAGCTCCATGAAATATCGGCGGAATTAGAGGTTATATTACTTGATGTTAACAAAACAGGCTCGGCGCAGATAGGTGTTTGATAAAATTTAAAATTATCCAAGTAATGATAAGCACCATCTTCTAACGCATGATTACTTGTAGAAAAGAAAACCAAACAAACCGAACTATCTACAAAAGAAGCTAAAGAATAGACTTTTTTTGTCCAATCTTCTATTCCTGTAAAGGCGGTATCCAACAGATTATGAACATACGTTTGTCCACTATCAGTAGACAAATATACTTTCAACTTACCGCCTTTAGGATTTTTAACAAAAAAAGATACTTTCGTATCCGGAGCAGTAACGCTAATAGACGGAGAAACTAAAATATTTGTATTTCCCGCCATGTTATAATAAGAATTAAAACGTAAACATCTATTACCTTCATAAGCCGGTTCGGAAAAAGTTCCGGTAAAAACCGACCATCGATATGAAGCAGTAGACGTTGTACCTCCGGTATTTAACCATCCGGATGGCAATGTAGAAAATTCAAAACCCTCCTCCAGATAAATTAATGATTGAGCATTTACATCAGTCCATGTGACTAATAAAAACACTATAATCACAACCTTTGATAATAATTTTCTCATAAGAATTAACTTTTAAAATTAATATATTTTAAATTATTGCTGTCCGGTAAAACCCGAAAAGGCATAAAATAACTGTCCGAAGT
>JBJECF010000005.1:0-16520 GCA_051870785.1 Candidatus Aphodosoma sp. | reverse complement strand
CAGCCTATGCTCCTGGTTGCGTCCAAAGGTAGAAATTAAGGAGCGACTAATTACTTTCAATTGTGCATATCCAATGTTGATGTAATAGATAGAATAATCATCATCCATGATGTACGTGAATTTAAGCAATTCTGCATAATCATGTTTTTTTCTTTGTAGACATAATGAACCCCGAAAGTTGGCTAAAAACTTTCGGGGTTCATATCATCTATTTATACTCTATTTTAATTTCATTATTCATATTTTTTATTTCATCAGTAAATGAGCTGATATCAGATATTGATATTCCTTTCTCTTTCCCATCTTTTAAATGCAATTTAATGTTGCCGACAAATTTATTTTTAGGGTATATGGTCATTGATAGAATATCATCTGTATGGTAATTTGTGGTTTTTCCGTAATTAATGTTTTTAATTGTTTTTATTTCTTTGTGAATTATTGTTTTTGATGTTAAACTTGCAATTAAATATGGAATACAAATTATAGTTGGAATTAAAATATCAGACCATAAAATAGCTTCTTTAAATCCATAGTGATTTAATAAATATTTAACTATGATTAGTAATGAAAATAGAATAATTGTTTCTAATGTTTTTTCTAACCAAAAAGGTTTTAATATCGTATTTGGAATGTATTTTTTCATATTTATTCAGGATTTAATGAATGATATAATTCTTGTGTTTTTGAGATTTCTTGAGAAATGTATTCTTTAATAGATCCAACAACAGCACCGCCTGAAGCTCCGATTAACGCTCCCCAAGCTCCTCCAAGTACACCTCCTAATGGACCCTCAACAATTCCTATTCTACCACCCCAAATTGCGCCTTCTATAGCACCTTCTACTGCGCCTTCGATATCAGCTTTATTAGTGTTACAACTAATAAAGAAAAATAGAAGTAAAAAATAAAATGTTTTTTTCATAAGAATTATTTTTTATAATGTTGACGTTGGTGAATAAATTAATTAAAGTGCTTTTATAAAAAATGCTTTGAATAAGCGTCACAAAGGTATAAAATATAATTTGAATACAATTATTTTTTTGAAAGTATTTTATTACTGTCCATTATAAATTTTTTAGCGAAATATACATTGTTGACATTTCTTGCTATGTATCCACCCTTTGCTTATCTTTGTATTAAAGAAACAACTATAAACATTAGCAAAGGAATGCATATCGAAAGCTGAACAATCAAACTTGTTTGAATTTTATGCCGAGGTGACGCCTATTTTATTGAAAGGCAATAATTTTACCGGACAGACGATATATAATCAGGTATTAAATTTACTTGATAAAGATAAAATTCTAAAATCAGTCGAGAAACTTCGAGATGTGAGTAATATGTAAAGCGATTAGATGGGTATCAACATTTAGTAGAAATGCTATTTGGAGTGCTGAAACTCTTTGATTCTTTGAGAGAATTAGGAATATGGATGAAAGCAGAAGCACATAAGCTTGGCCATCTTGGGTTAAATTATTTGGTAAGTAGATGATATGAACCCCGACAGTTGGATAAATAACTTTCGGGGTTCATATCAATGATGAGTATTTTTTATTATAGAGTATGTTAGAAAATATCCTTTTTGATGATGGTTTGTGTACGATCCGGTCCTACACTAACTATTGCTATTTCTGTATTTGTTAACTCTTCTATTTTACGGAGATATTGTTTTGCATTGTTTGGTAGCTGTTCGTAGTCTCTGATATCTGTAATCTCTTCATCCCATCCAGGCAATTCTATGAATATAGGTTTGCAACGCTCTAAGGCAGAGAGTGTGGCTGGTACATAGTCTATTTCTTTGCCGTCAAGCTCATAGCCGGTGCATATTTTTACTGTTTTTAATCCGGATAATACATCAAAGAGCATGATGCTTAAGTAGTTGATGCCAGATACTCTGCATGCGTGGCGTAGGGCAACTGCATCGAGGTAACCTACGCGACGTGGACGACCGGTAACGGTGCCATACTCATGTCCGCGCTCTCTGATGTAATTTGCCAAGTCGCCTTCTATCTCGGTAGGAAATGGTCCGGCTCCTACTCGTGTGGTATATGCTTTGCAAATACCTAACGCTTTGTCGATATAGCGAGGTGCAAGCCCTGCTCCAAGTGGTACGCTCGCTGCTGTTGGCGATGAAGAGGTTACGAAAGGATAGGTTCCGTTTTCTATACAAAGCATCACTCCTTGTGCCCCTTCGAAAAGTATTTTCTTGCCTGCTTCCACTTCTTTATTAAGTAAAATAGATGTGTCGCAAACGTATGGTTTTAAGATTTCTCCATATTCGATGTACTCATTATATAATGTGTCGTAGTCGAGAGGCTCGAGTCCTAACATTTTCAACTCCATATTTTTTTGTAGAAGAGCATCTTTGAGGCGTTCGGCAAAATATGTTTCGTCAAGTAAATCTCCTATTCTTATACCTATACGGTTATATTTATCGGTGTATGCAGGGCCGATACCTTTTTTTGTAGTACCGATATTCTTGCCTCCTTTCAGATTTTCATAAGCTCCGTCAAGCATAATGTGGTACGGCATGATAACTGCTGCACGGTCGGAGATAAAGAGTTGAAAGTTGTTAATGCCTCTTTGTTTTAATCCTTCGAGTTCCGCAATGGCTGCTTTAGGGTTGATTACCATGCCGTTTGCCATAACGTTTTTTATTCTCGGATTGAAAATACCGGATGGAATTGATTGTAATGCGTATTTATTACCTCCGAATGTTATGGTATGTCCTGCATTATTTCCTCCTTGAAAGCGAACTACGACATCGGCTTTCTGACCTAAATAATCGGTCATTTTTCCTTTACCTTCGTCTCCCCATTGTATGCCTACAACGACTAATGTATTGTTGTTCATAAATTTTTATCTTTTGTTTTTGTTTGTAAATTGTGTTTGTTTTTTATTCCCACTCTATTGTTGCAGGTGGTTTTGAAGTGATGTCGTAAATAATTCTGTTTACGCCTTTTACTTCGTTTACGATGCGACGGGATATTGTGTCGAGTACGTCATAAGGTATTTTTGCCCAATCGGCTGTCATGCCATCGATAGATGTTACTGCTCTGATTCCTAATGCGTAGTCGTAAGTGCGTTCGTCTCCCATCACACCAACGCTTTGTAGGTTAGTAAGTACCGTAAAGTACTGCCATATTTCGCGGTCGAGACCAGCACGGGCTATCTCTTCTCGTAAGATGGCATCACTCTCGCGTACTATATGTAATTTGCTTTCAGTAACGTCTCCGATAATGCGTATTGCAAGACCCGGTCCGGGGAATGGTTGACGCCATACTATATGTGACGGTATTCCAAGCTTCTCTCCTAATACTCTGACTTCGTCCTTGAACAGCACATTAAGTGGTTCTACAAGCTTGAACTTCATATCTTTCGGTAGACCTCCTACGTTGTGATGGCTCTTTATGGTTTGTGCCGTTTTTGTTCCCGATTCTATTACATCTGTGTAAAGGGTGCCTTGTGCCAAGAAATCGAAATCTCCTAATTTCTTGCTCTCTTCATCAAAGCAATAAACGAATTCGTTACCAATAATTTTTCTTTTGCGTTCAGGCTCGGTAACTCCGGCTAATTTTGTGAGGAATCTATTTTTTGCATCTATCTTTACTACGTTGATGCCGAATAGGTTTCCACACATGTCCATAACTTGCTCGCCTTCATCTTTGCGTAGCATACCATGGTCTATAAACATACATGTTAGTTGATTGCCAATTGCTTTGTGTATTAACACTGCTACAACGGTAGAATCTACTCCTCCGCTAAGGCCACAAAGCACCTTTTTGTCGCCTACTTGATCCTTTATTTTGGCTATTTGCATGTCGATATAATTCTCCATCGTCCAATTGCGTTCTGCTTTGCATATCTCGAAGACGAAGTTGGAGATTATTTCGTTGCCGTAAACGGAATTTCTTACTTCCGGGTGAAATTGTACAAGGTATATATTTTTCTCTTGTGAATATATTGAGGCACATAAACCATTATCACTTTTTGCAGCAAGGGTAAATCCTTGTGGTATTTCTGATACGTGGTCGCCATGACTCATCCATACGTCTTGCGTTTTTGGCAATCCTTTAAAGAGTAAGCAATCGTCTTGTATGTGAATTGGCATTTTGCCGTATTCTTTGGTAGTGCCGCGTTCTATTTTACCTCCGTAAAATTTTGAGGTGAGTTGCATACCATAGCAAATACCCATAATAGGGAGCCCCATGCTGAATATTTCAGGGTCGCAATTAAAGGCATCGGCTTCGTATACACTACGAGGACCGCCACTAAATACGATACCTTTTACACCTTCTATTTCACGTATCTGTTTTGCTGTTATTTCGTGAGGGCGTAATTCGCTATAAACACCCATTTCACGTATTCGGCGCGCAATAAGTTGGTTGTATTGGCTACCAAAGTCCAATACTAAAATCTTGTCGTACGTCATATCTCTTATTTTGTATAGTTAGGGGCTTCTACTGTTATATCTACATCATGAGGGTGACTTTCTCTCAGTCCGGCATTGGTTATTCTGATAAATACGCTATGCTCTTTTAAGTATTCTATATTTGGGGCACCGCAATATCCCATACCGGAGCGTATTCCACCACATAATTGATAGATGGTGTCGGATAATGCACCTTTGTATGCAACTCGCCCCTCGATGCCTTCCGGAACCAACTTCTTAGGGGTTACGTCTTTTGCTTGGAAATATCTGTCGGCAGAGCCTCTGCGCATTGCGGCAAGAGATCCCATACCTACATATACTTTGAATTTACGTCCTTGGAAAACGATTTCTTCGCCGGGACTTTCCGTACAGCCGGCAAATAGTGAGCCTAACATTACAACGTCGGCACCTGCAGCCAGGGCTTTTACTATATCTCCGGAGAATTTTATACCGCCATCGGCTATAACGCAAACGCCTTTATCTTTACAATATTCGGCTACTTCGGCTACGGCTGTTATTTGTGGTACTCCTACTCCGGCTACTATACGTGTAGTACAGATAGAGCCCGGTCCGATACCTACTTTTACGCAGTTAACACCGGCTTCTATAAGGTCGGCAGCAGCCTCCTTGGTTACGATATTTCCTGCTACCAAGTCTAAATCAGGGTATGCGGCGCGTATTTTGCGTACAGCTTCTATTACGTTTTTGCTTTGTCCGTGTGCACTATCAACGGTTATTACGTCAACACCTGCTTTTACAAGGGCATGAACGCGTTCCATCATGTCGGCTCCTATGCCTACTGCGGCTCCACAGCGTAGACGTCCTCGCGCATCTTTACATGCATTAGGATAGTTGACTACATTGTCTATGTCTTTGCTCGTTATCAGTCCTACAAGGTGGTTGTCATCGTCAACAATCGGGAGTTTCTCTATTCTGTTTTCCCAAAGTATTTTTTTTGCATCTTGTAATGAAGTGCCTATTTTGGCGGTTACCAAATTGTTTTTGGTCATCACCTCTTCAACTTTAGTTTCATCAGGTGTGAGGTATTTTAAATCTCTGTTGGTGATTATTCCTACCAGGTGATTATTATCATCTACAACAGGTAGTCCGCTGATTTTGTATCTGCTTAAGATAGCATTACATTCCAATAATGTGCTGTCTTTTTTCAATGTAATAGGGTTGGCAATCATTCCGCTTTCGTAGCGTTTTACCATATCTACTTCGGCTGCTTGCTCTTCTATACTCATGTTTTTATGTATAAATCCAAGACCACCTTCACGTGCAATGGCAATGGCTAAAGTAGATTCCGTTACAGTATCCATAGCGGCACTTACCATTGGTATGTTAAGTTCTATACGAGGGGTAAGGTGTGTTTTTATACATATATTTGCCGGTAAAACCTCTGATTTTTGCGGAATTAATAATACGTCATCAAAGGTGAGACCTGTCTTGATATTGTCGAATTTCATATAATGTGTATTTTTTATTATTCTATTCCGTTACGCTTGTAAATATAATCTACTTGAGAGAAGTAGTAGTCGAGAGTGAAGCAAGAGTTGAGTTCTTCGGTACTTAAATAGCTCATTACTTTTTCGTTTTGGCTTAATAGCTCTTGGTAGTCAAGACCCTCGCTCCAAGCTTTCATAGCTATCGGTTGTACTGTATCATATGCTTCTTCACGAACAAAACCTTTGGATATAAGTGCGTTCATGACGCGTTGTGCAAATATTACTTTGTTTGTACGATAAATGTTTTTCAACATTTGCTCCGGGAATATTACAAGGTTTTCCAAAATTCCTTTAAAGCGATTGAGCATGTAGTCTAACAACATTGTAGCGTCAGGGAGTATAATTCTTTCTGTGGCTGAGTGAGAAATATCGCGCTCGTGCCACAGTGCTACATTTTCGTAGAATGTTGCCATATATCCTCTCATTACTCTTGCGCATCCGCAGATGTTTTCAGAAGAGATAGGGTTGCGTTTGTGAGGCATGGCACTCGAGCCTTTCTGTCCTTTGCCGAATGCCTCTTCCACTTCATGTACTTCTGTGCGTTGTAAATTTCTGATTTCTAATGCCATCTGCTCTAAACTTGAGGCGATAACGGCTAATGTAGCCATATAATAGGCGTGACGGTCGCGTTGAATGACTTGTGTAGATACCAAAGCGTGATTGATGCCAAGTTGTTTGCACACATACTCTTCTACAAAAGGAGGTATGTTGGCAAAATTACCAACAGCACCACTCATTTTGCCGGTTTCTACATCTGACGCAGCTCTTTCAAATCGCTCAATATTGCGTTTCATCTCGGCATACCATAATACCCATTTAAGACCGAAAGAGGTGATGTCGGCGTGAATGCCGTGAGTACGTCCGATGCAAGGTTGTTTCTTAAAGCGTATAGCTTGACTTTTTAATACCTCTATAAAATCTTGTAAATCTTTGCGGATTATGTCATTAGCTTGTTTGATTAGGTAGCCGTTTGCTGTGTCTACTACATCTGTAGAGGTAAGCCCGTAGTGTATCCATTTTCTCTCTTCTCCTAAACTTTCGCTTACAGCACGTGTAAAAGCTACAACGTCGTGGCGGGTTTGTTGCTCGATTTCATATATTCGAGGTATAGAAAAAGAGGCTTTTTCCCATAGTTTTTTTATGTCTTCTTTGGGTACGATGCCCAATTCGCTCCATGCCTCTGAAGCATAAAGCTCTACCTTTAAATAGGCGTTGAATTTGTTCTCTTCTGTCCATACATTGCGCATGACAGGGCGACTGTAACGGTCTATCATATCTGTGTTTTTATTATTTGTTCTTAATAAAAAAAGCAATACTCGTAGGTATTGCTTGTTATTTATATCGCACAACGGAGCACATAATGCGAATGGTGCGGTTTTCTTGAGCACTGAAATTTTGCTTATGTTTCTGATTTTCACCGTTGTTCATAGTACTTTTGCTATATTATTTAGTGCATGCAAAGGTAAGTATTTATTATTATAGTTGCAAATAATTTTTGCCTCTTTTTTGTTACTGGAATAATATTTTATTGTCTTTTTATTTTGCAGGTATGGAAATATTCATTACCTTTGCAGTGCAGTTTGGGATTTATTTCTCCTGCCTTTTTGTCGGATGTATTAGATATTTTTTTGCCGACTAATGTTATTGTCAAGAAATCTAACTCCAATTAGAATTCTTGTAATTTTTTTTATTACTAAAACAATAAATACATTATATATTATGGCTGTAGTTTATATGACTGAAGAGGGCTATAAAAAGTTGATAGAACAGATTAAGCAATTGGAGTCTGTTGAACGCCCTCGTATATCTGCTCAAATTGCAGAAGCTCGTGATAAAGGAGATTTGAGCGAAAATGCCGAGTATGATGCCGCAAAAGAAGCTCAAGGCCTTTTGGAAATGAAAATATCTCAATTAAAAGATACTTTGTCTAATGCCAGAGTTATCGACGAGAGTAAGTTGTCGATGGATGCTATCCAAATTCTCTCTAAAGTTAGAGTAAAAGATCAAAAATCAGGTAGAGAAATGCAGTATACTCTTGTGTCTGAAAGTGAAGCAAATCTTCGTGAGGGTAAAATCGCAGTTAGTACGCCTATCGGAAAAGCCCTTCTTGGTAAAAAAGTTGGTGATATAGTGGAAGTTCAAGTTCCTTCCGGTTTGTTACACTTAGAGGTCCTCGAAATTTCTATTTAATATTCCTGTTATGGCTACAATTTTTACTAAAATAATTAACGGCGAAATTCCGTGTTATAAAATAGCTGAGGATGATCGCTATTTTGCTTTCCTCGATATCAGTCCAATGACTAAAGGGCATACTTTGGTGGTCCCTAAAATTGAGGATGATTATATATTTAATCTCGATGAGGATACTTATGCGGGGTTGATGCTTTTTGCAAAGCGTGTAGCACATGCTGTAGAGGCTACTATCCCTTGTAAAAGGGTAGGTGTGGCTGTTCTTGGAATGGAGGTGCCACATGTGCATGTACACCTTATTCCTCTTAATTCGGAAAAAGATATGATTTTTTCTAACCCAAAATTGAAGTTAGATACTTCTGAAATGGAGAAAATCGCATCCGAAATTGCTTCTAAATTTAAATAATTAGCCTTTTATAATGCTGATAATCTTTTGAATACAAAAAAATATTTTAAAAGATGCATTTATAAGCTTGAAAATTTTGTGGAATAAATAATTAATTGTACCTTTGCACCGCAAAAATGGGATGGCGGGATAGCTCAGTTGGTTAGAGCGTCGGATTCATAACCCGGAGGTCTCGAGTTCAATTCTCGATCCCGCTACAAAAAAGCAATTACGTTTCTTATCGTAATTGCTTTTTTTATTTATTCGTGCTTGTGATTGCTGGATAATAAACCGCAGGCAGCCATGATATCTTCACCTCTTGAACGTCGGATTGTGCATATTATTCCGTTATTGCTAAGGTAGTCGCGGAAAGATGTCATCTTGGTGTCGGAAGGACTGCAGTATGCCAATTCCGGTATTTTATGGAATCTGATAAGGTTTATTCTGCAGTGTAGCCCTTTTAATAGTTTTATCAAAGCAGTGGCATGCCTTTGGGTATCGTTGATGCCTTCGAACATGATGTATTCAAAAGATACTCTCCTTTGGTGTTCCCAATCGTACTTTTTTAGTTCGTCAATGACTTGAGTGATGCTATATTTCTTTTCCATTGGCATTATTTCTGCTCGTTCCGACGGTATCGGATTGTGCAGTGATATTGCCAAATGGCAATCTGTTTCTTTAATAAATTGTATCATACCGGGTATTATTCCTACCGTAGAAACTGTTATTCTGTGGGGACTCCATCCTAAACCCCATGTGGATGTTATTATCTTGCACGTTTGTAATATGGATAATAGATTGTCAAACGGCTCTCCCATCCCCATAAATACGATATTGGTGAGCTTTGTGCTTTCCGGAATAGATAATATCTGATTTGTTATTTCGCTTGATGTGAGGTTGCCGGACCAGCCTTGCTTTCCGGTCATGCAAAATAAGCAGTTCATTTTGCAACCTACTTGGCATGATACGCATAGCGTTGCCCTGTCGTCTTCCGGTATGTATACCGTTTCTATATTACCATACTCTGTTTTGAATAAATACTTTGTAGTGCCATCTATACTCTCTGCTCTCCATATTGGGTCGGATAATCCGATAGAGTAGTGCTCTTTCAGTAATTCTCTGCCCTTTAACGATATGTTCGTCATTTCATCTATCGAACGTACTCGCTTATTATATATCCATTCGGAAATCTGTTTTGCTGTGAATACAGGTAAATTGTGCGTAGTAACAATCTCTTTTAATTTGTCTAAACTTTTGCCTGATAGTGGTTCTTTATTGTTCATATAATTATTTGGTGTGAACGGGGGGTTGTACAATAAAAAAGGCTACCCTTCTAAAACAAGAAAGGGCAGCCAACACGGCTACCTCAATCTTTTCTTAACCTTAAATCTAATACCATGAAAAACACATTGCAAATATACGATATTTTGATATTTTGTCAATAGTATAGTCCGTAAAATTTTGTAATTTAACTTAATTTAATATTGTATTTATTTGTGTAATAAAGGTATTTGCTATTAAGATGCTTAAATATAGAATGTTATACAATAATAGTATTGTATATCATAAAATGCTATATAACATTAAAATAACAATATTTAATATTATATTGTTCTAAAATTTATTCGTATGCTATTATAAAAAGTTATATTTTCCTCTTCAAAAGTAGATTTTTGAATCAAAATCCGCGTTTTTACTGTTGTTTTGTTCTAATCCATTCTTGATTTCTTCCTAAAATTCCTTTTTTATCCAGCGAGCCTCTTAAGATGAGTTTCTTGCTTTTAGGGTCGTACCAGATTTTACCATAATAGGTCTTTCCGTTGTTAGGGTCTAAAACGGAGCCCCCACATAATTTGCCATCTTTCCACTCCATGTCTCGCAGAATTACCATACCCACTACAGGAGCATGGTGTAGTTCACCATTGCATTTAGTGCATTTCATATCTTCGTATCCGGCTACTAATATTTCAGTTATCTTACCATAATATTTCCCGTTTGTGGCTTTGAAGATATGTACTACAGATACAGGTATGTTTTCTTTGTCATCAATAGTAGTCCAATCGCCTAAAATATTCTCTATCTGTGCATTAATATTGGTGCATAGGCATGTTAGGCATAATAGAATTGTTGTTATAATTTTTTTATTACACATATTATTTAGGTTTTATTCCACATATAATACCAATCCTTTAAGGTATTCACCTTCAGGATGATATATGTTAATAGGGTGATCTTTCGGTTGTGTGAGTTGATGCAAAATCTTTACGGTTCTACCGCTTTGGGCAGCTGCGGTGAAAACCGCAAGTCTGAATTGCTCTTTGTTAACGGCTTGAGAGCAAGAGAAAGTGAATAGAATACCTCCTTTCCTTATTTTTTGAAAGGCAGTAGCATTGATTCTTCGATATCCTTGTAGGGCGTTATGTAGAGCATCACGATGCTTTGCAAATGCAGGAGGATCGAGGATAATTAAATCATATTTATCATCGATAGTCTCTAAAAATTTAAAGGCATCGGCAGCAAATGCTTCGTGACGACTATCTTTGCCGTAATTTAATTCTATGTTCTTGTTTGTCAGTTCAATAGCTTTCTCACTACTGTCAACGGAGTGTACACAATTGGCACCGCCTCGCATTGCGTAGAGAGAAAATCCTCCGGTGTAGCAAAACATATTTAGTACATTGCGCCCTTTGGAGTACTTCTCTAAAAGACTTCGATTGTCGCGTTGATCAATAAAGAATCCTGTTTTTTGTCCTTCTATCCAATTTGGATAAAATTTAATACCGTTTTCCATTGCAATATTCTCTTCTCCTCCGCCGATAAGGTATTTGTCAATGGCTTTTACTGGGGCTTTGTAAGGAAGAGTGCTTGATGATTTGTAATAAACGTTTTTTACTTCCGGGATAATGCCTACCAGTAGCTCTGCCAATATATTTTTTGCGTAGTGCATACCCACCGAGTGTGCTTGCATCACGGCGGTATTGCCGTAAATGTCGATAACTAATCCCGGTAAATTATCGCCTTCGCCATGTATTAATCGGTATGCCGTTGTTCTCGTTATTGCACTTAGATTTAGGGCTTGGCGCATGTTGTAGGCAGCAGTCAGTCGATCTTTCCAGAAGTCTCTATCAATCTGTACGTCTTTAAAACTAAGGATGCGTATCGTAATACTACCTATTTGGTAATGCCCGATGGCAAGAAAATTGCCTTTATTGTCGGTAACTCTTACTATGTCGCCTTCTTGTGGATTACCATATATTTTTGATATTGCCCCGGAAAAAATCCACGGGTGAAATCTTAATACGTTCTCTTCTTTTTTTGCCTTTAATTGTATTGTAGTCATCTTTTTTTCTTGCTGAAAACAGTGTATTGTGAGGGAGAAATAGGAGCATTGCTAACCTCGTCAATCATATTGTATAAGTAGTTGTATATTTCGATACAAACCCAAGCGTCTGTAGCTGCATATTTTATCTGTTCGGGTGATAGTGTAGGTGCTTCCCAATTAGATAGTCTCTCTCGCTTTGATATTTTTTTGCCGAAAATGATAGCATATATTTTCCTTAAGCTCATCTCTTCTATACCGAAAAATTGAACTAATTTTTGTATTTCAATGAAGTTATTCGGCTTGCATGGCATCCAATCTTGGAGTGCATGGAAGTCGTCTTTTACAGAAAGTCCTATTTTAGTGTATTTGTCGCTTTCCAAGTATCTTTTTATTGAAGAGCATTCACCTATCATATTGAGTCGGAATAAATAAGCTTTTTCTGTCGTTGCTAACTGCAATAAAGATATTTTGTTTTGCTGACCTACTTTAAAGGTGGGTTTAGTTTCTGTGTCAAAACCTACATATTCCGCTTTCTTTAATTCTTTCAATGCGGGTGCTACATCATGGAGTTTATCCACAATAACTATTTCGCCGGCTATGTTACAACTCGGTAAGTCTTTTATTATTTCTTTGTCTATTTTAGCTGGAAAATTTATCACTATAGTTCCGGATTAGAGGTGATTCTTGGTTCGTTAGACTCTTCTTCTTGCGTTGTTAGTATTTGATGTATGGCAAGCTCTGCACTTAAAAGGCGTGTACCCCAATAAGTCTTGAAATCGGTTATACATATTATTAATGCATCGTTGAGTATATTTTCATCACCGATTTTTGCCGATTCAACGAAGTCTTTAGCTGATTGATAAACATCCGCTAAGTCTTCTGAAATAGATGCTGCTATCACGCTATCGCTAAGTGCTATGTCGGGGTGTATAGCAGTAAGGTATTGATCTTTATCGCCTAAAATGTTGTATAAATTTTCTTTTATTTCGTTGTATGTAAATTCGTCAACAAATTTCTCAGGCTCGGAATCGTATACAGGTTCTCCCGTTTCTGCCATAGATGCTTTTAAATACAGCAATGGCATGAGCTTGGAAATCTTATCTAAAAAGTCTTTTTGGTGCAAAGAGCATTGCTCTATGAATTTGCAAAATTCAATCGCTACAGTCAAAAATTCAATGCTACCTTTTGTTATCTTACTCATTGTTATGCGTTTTATTTGTGCCAGGTTTCAACGTGCAAAGTTAAGAATAATTTTTTGTTCCTACAATGAGTGTTTTTAGTTTGATATTTTCCTGTCTTATGCATTGTCAGCCAAAATGAGTTAGGATTATTGATTTTTCAACATCGAAAATTTAGTAATTATTAAGGAAATGGACAAGAGATTAGTAATATAAATATTTATTTCGTTATAGTCTGTTTTGAAGATAGATATTGATATATTTTCTTGTGAGTATTAATTTCTTTATTCTCCGGCATGAGATAAATTAAATTGTATTTGTTGTAGTCTGCATCTTTCGAGTGCCGTTTTATGATGTTTTTTGTTCTTGAAGTTTAATGTAAATCATAATTTGTTCTATTTTTTTTCTTGTTATTTTGTTGATGCTTCTTTTTCTGTAATGTTAATAGTTTGATAATTAATGCGTTTTTGATAAGTGAATATTTTTTCAAAATAAATCTCATTTTATTTGGTGGATAATGAAAAAAGCATTAACTTTGCATCCGCAAATGAGGGTTAACGGCTCCTTAGCTCAACTGAATAGAGCATCGCACTACGGATGCGAAGGTTGTGGGTTTGAATCCCGCAGGAGTCACAAGAGAGTGTAGATTTGTTCTACACTCTTTTTGTTTGTATATAATAATAAAACGTGCCGATAAGTTGCTTAACTAATCGGCACGTTCTTTGTCAACCAATAATTCTTACACGATAAATATTCTGTTATTCTTTTGTAAATCTTAATTCGCTTTCGGTAGTAATGAAGTTTCCTTTATAACCCCATTGTGTCATCCCTTTTGGAACAAGGCAGTTTTGTTTAGTATCACTATAATAGGCAGGGGAAGCAAACCAATAGGTGTTTTTTGCCATATATGATGTGTAATAATCCATAATGTCCATCGGTTCTGTGTAGTTAACCATTAATGTAAAGTGCTCTCCTTTTATATATTTATCTCTCATTTCGAAAGGGGATAGCGGAGTGCCTTTTTCATCTATTACTACCATTCTTTGATCGGTATCCAACATCGCTCATTTATTTAATTCAGGTAGCCATACTATATTAATTACATGGCAATCTGTATCTGTTGAATCCGCCGGTAAACATGTCAATATCCTGTTTTTTATGCCTATAGCCGTTAACAATTGTGAGGTAATGAAGCTGTGGAGACGACAATTTACGGCAGGTTCGATATTTTGTGTAAATTCCCAATCTGGTATTTAATAATGTTATATCCTGTTATGGTATGTTATGCTAATTATAACTTAATTAATTGTAACATAGTTATATAATTACTTTATTTACTTATTAACTCATTAAGCTAATTTCAATAAATAACATAAAATAACCCCATATATGTGGAATTTAATGGGGATAATATTTGGCGATATGGAGATGATTTTCTAACTTTGCAAACAAATATAGGACACCATAATTCCCTTTTTATATTATGTCTTTTGAAATTAGCATTGGTAAGAAAAAGAATAGCATTGGACGAGTTGCAGTATCACTTCGTTTTCGCATGGGCAAAATCGACCAACAGTGCCGTACAAATTTGTGGATTTCTCCTGCAATGGTTAAAACGGAGAAATACATAACCGAAAAGAATAAAGAGGCAACGCGGACAGTAATAGCGACAACACGCAATAAGACGCCTGAGGCTCTTAATGCAGACGATGTGCGAGTCAGATTGCAGACGATAATGGGCTATATCGAAGAACGATATAACGCTATGCGTGGACACGAAATACCAAAAGGCTGGCTTGCAGCAGTTATAGATGATTTTTATCGTCAAGAACTCGGGAATCAGTCTGCAGGAGCGACATTTTTTCAGTTGTATGATGAATATATCGCTGCCACAGGACTATCTCATTCTTCACATTCTCGACAAATGTGTTATCAAGTACAACGCAAATCACTTGTCAGATTTCAGAATTTCAAACGACTTACACAACCCACTTTCAATTTAACAATTGAAGGATTCAATATATTATTACTCCGTGAGTATGAGGATTTCTTGAGAAATGAGCACATCTATGTATATACCTTTCCCCAAATTTTGAAAGGCGCTCCACTCACAATTAAACTAAAACAGAAAAGCCAGAATTCCATTAGTAACCGATTTAAGTATATTCGTTCCATTTATAATTGGGCGATTAAAACCGGGCGTTTGCAAATCAATCCTATGCAGGGTTTTACTGTTGCAGAAGAAATTTATGGCACGCCCTTTTATTTGACAATTGAAGAACGGAAGATATTGGAGGAATTTGACTTTAGCAGTGATCCATGTCTTTCAGTGCATCGAGATATGTTCGTCTTTCACTGTTGCGTTGGTTGCAGAGTTTCTGACTTGTTCTCATTTACCAAAGATAACATAGTTGGCAACCAGCTTCATTATATCGCCCGCAAAACAAAGGAAGGTCGCCCAATCACTATTCAAGTACCATTGAACTCCACTGCACAAAAGATTATTGCAAGATATGCAGACTGTGGCAGCGAACGAATATTTCCGGATTGTGGATATTCAAGTTACAATAGAGACATAAAGAAAATGCTTGAGTTAGCACACATAGATCGCCATGTAGTCATTATTGACCAGAAAACACGTGAATCAATTAGCGTGCCGATATATAAAGTTGCCAGTACACACATGGCAAGGCGAACGTTTATTGGCAACGTATACAAAAAATTCAAAGACCAGAATATGGTGAGTGCACTTACCGGACACAAACCCGGCAGTGCTGCTTTTGCTCGTTATAGGGACATCGACGATGATATGAAACAGGAAATGGTGGACGCTATTGATTGAGCACTGCAGAATTTTTCACAAAGTCAAGTTTCTGCATGTAAAAACTTGACAATTTTTATTAACTTTGCACCATGAAAACGACAGATATCATACAACAACGCATAAAGGCAATAGGAGACGGAGTAGTATTTGACTATTCCGACTTACTCTTGCCTAGTGATATGCAATTGTCTGCTGCAAAGACATTGAGCCGAATGGTCTCCGACGGAGAACTGAAGAAAATCGCAAAGGGCAAGTTTTATAAGCCTATAATGACGAGATTTGGAGAAATGCCGCCGATGATAGAGCAACTGACCAAAGACCTTATATATAAGAATGGTTCATTAATAGGATATATTACAGGTGTACCAGCCTTTGCACAACTTGGACTCACCACACAAATTTCTTCAAAAATTCTGATTGGGAGTGCTACATATCGCCGCCCAATTAAAAGAGGCGGTTATGATATTTCATTCATCAAGCAGAGCAACAAAATTACAGAGGAAAGCATAAAATATTTCAGGATGCTTGATGCCCTTAGATTTATCAAAATCATACCTGCCACAACCCCAGATAATGTGGTTGTGATAATGAAAAATCAAATAAGCGGACTTAAGAAAGAAGAATGGAATTTATTATGTAGTTATGCACTAAACTATCCTGCGGCTACTAAGGCATTATTAGG
>JBJECF010000004.1:0-60326 GCA_051870785.1 Candidatus Aphodosoma sp. | reverse complement strand
TAATCCCAGGTAAATTGCGTACCTTTGCTCTCGGGATAATTGATTATATTTCATAGGATAACACAAAATAAATTATTCCCAGAAAAAAATTTCGGTCTCCCTTTTTTATTTTTTTTGTATTGCTTATTAAAAAGTATCTCTTATAAAATTCTCAAACTACTTTTTCCTCTTTTCGTGGTCATACCCCATAGGGTATAAGAATGGTTTTGCACTTCGTTTGTGAATCTACAAACTTCAATATTATAAATATTTCCTTAATACAATTATTTGCAGTTACATAAAATAACGCTAATCCGGTAACTCACAAAAGGATAACCCGATTAGCGTTATCATAAAAAAGGGGAAAAGCTACATAATAGCATTAAGCAAAACGACTACTACAGAGAAAGTATGCTTTGGCGCCTCTTTAAAAAACTGCTCGTATTGTACGAAATTATCATCATGTTCACCCGGTGTATCGCTAATAATACGTAATGAAATAAAAGGAGTATTATAAATAAAACAAGTTTGCGCACAAGCGGCACTCTCCATGTCAACAGCAAGCACATCCGGGAAATAGTTTTTTATTAATTGTATTTGATATACATCGGTAATAAACTGATCGCCGGTACAAATAAGTCCGAATTTAAGCTTCTCGTTATCAATAGTTTTTGCAGCAGAAATTAATTTATCATCGGCATTAAAATATAGTGGAAAATCTTGCACTTGCCCCCTTTGTCCGGCACCACACCACACATCATGATAGCAACATTGGAGGGCAACAACAATATCACCTTGATGGATATTTGCCCCTACACCACCGGCAACACCCGTATTAATGATATATTTCGGCGAGTAATACCGTATTAATTCCACCACTCCAAGCGCGGCATTAACCTTTCCGATACCAAGTTTCATTAATACAATTCTATAATTATCCTTTGTACCTTCAACAGCATGAAAACCATTAAGATTAACGATACCCGGTTTGTCGAGTATATTCATCACCATATCGAACTCCGATTGCATGGCAACGACAACAGCAATTGTATTCATAGATAAAAAGAAATAATTAATACCCTAATATTTTAAGCATTGATTTATATGATTGCTCTTTCGCAAAAAGTTTTGTAAAGTACTCACCGTTTTCATCAATATCGATAACAACAAGTTTCGGACCCGGAATAAGGCAATGCTGTATTCCACCGTATCCTCCAAGACTCTCTTGATAAGCACCCATATGGAAAAAACCAACGTATTGCTCTTCTCCTTGATTGATTTTAGGCATAAAGACTGCATTAGAATGCGCCTCTGCATTATAAAAATCTTCCGAATCGCACGTCAAACCGCCAAGGTTTACACGTTCGTATTCCGAATCCCAATTATTAACGGCAAGCATAACAAACCTCTGATTAATGCCCCACGTATCCGGCAATGTAGTCATAAAAGAGGAGTCAATCATATTCCACTTTTCTCTATCATTTTGTTGCTTTTGGTTAACAATGCTATAAAGCATGGCGCCACTTTCGCCCACTGTATAACTACCAAATTCTGTAAAGATATTAGGCTCCGGAACGCCGTTATTCATACAAATATTTTTAATTTGAGCCACAATCTCCTCGATCATATATTCGTAATCGAATTCAAAATCGAGATGAGCTTGAATAGGCATACCGCCACCGATATTAAGAGAATCGAGATCCGGGCAAATTTTACGAAGCTCGCAATACAAGTTAACAGCCTTAGAAAGTTCGTTCCAATAATAAAGAGTATCTCTAACGCCGGTATTAACAAAGAAATGAAGCATTTTGAGTTTGACGTGAGGGTCGTTTTGAATACGATTTTTATAATAAGGAATAATATCATTGTATCTGATACCGAGTCGTGAAGTATAAAAATCGAATTTAGGTTCCTCTTCAGAAGCAATTCTAATTCCGACATTCATAACGGAATTTTCCGATTGTTTAAATAAATCGAGTTCGAGTTTATTATCTAAAATAGGAATCACATTAACAAAACCACGAGCAATAAGATTTTGAATATTCTCTACATATTGAGGACGTTTAAATCCGTTACATATGATATAAGTATTAACATCGAGATTACCCGAATCATGAAGAGATTCAAGAATATTGATATCAAAAGCGGAAGAGGTTTCGACATTTACTTTATTTTTAAGTACTTCCTCCATAACGAAGGAGAAATGGCTACTCTTTGTACAATAGCAATAGTTATAATCTCCTGCATAATCCACCTTAGCCATAGCAACATTAAACATACGGCGAGTACGTTGGATATTGGCACCTATTTTAGGGAGGTAACACAATCTAAGAGGCGTACCATACTGTTTTATAACATCCATCAGAGGGATATTAAACCACTCTAACTGACCGTCTTCCACAGTAAATTCATCATTCGGAAACTCGAATGTTTGCTGAATTAAATCAATATACTTATTCTTCATTTTTTAAATTATTACAAAAGCAATTCACTTACATTGAATAAAAAATGTAGATGTAAATCACTTACATTGTAAAACAAAATCACACAATTTAAAAACGGATGCAAAGGTATATATTTATCATAACATAGCCAAATACTAAAAAATAAAAAACAAGAAAGGGATGTGATTATTCATATCAACAACCCTTTCTCTTAAGTTAAGACAATAAATCTATTTCAAATTAGATTATCTCATGTAAACAAAGTAATTAAAATCTATATAATCATAAATTATTAAAAACAATAACGTAGCGACAATGCTAATTTCCAATCAAACAAAGATACTAACAATACATTTTCAGGGAAATACATAGTTCCATAGCCAGGACGAAAATCTAAAGAAATTCCTAAAGGGACATTAGAAAATGCATATTCACAACCAACAATAGCATTGACTCCGGTCTTTGCAAAAACATCATAGGTATAGTAGTCGACTACCATACCGACACTAACACCCCCACCTACAAAAAAAGTCCATTGATTTTGAAATTGTCTATTAAACAAAAAATTTTGATCTAATTCAAATCCCCATAATGACATTGTTCCATTAGCTTCTTTATTTAAATCTCCATCTTGAATTAAACATGGCGACTTATAAAAAGGGAAACCTATTTCTGTCAATGTAGCAAAAGAATTTGAAACAATTCTTTTATAACTAAACCCATTAAAACTTCCAACTACAACACCTAATTCATTATTCTGGGATGATACATTTACATGAATTAACATTAATAAAATGCTAAATAATATCCATTTTACACTTTTCATATTCTAAATTTTTATTGTATATTAGGGTAAGTATAATATTCTCTTTTTGTCACAGAAAGCATCAAATAAGAAGATGGTCGATAAATTTTACATCCATCTACTGCTGTATCTCTTACACGACCATCATCATCTACATAAGTAACCGTACTATTTTCTATGATATCAAAAATCCAGTCTCTATCAAGTTGCCGCAATGCCATTAAATCATCTCGTGAGCGATACTTTAAGCCAACTTTTATTTCCGCTCCTACTTCTGCTTTATTAGTCTTATATGAACCTTTTAAAGTACAACTACTTTCTACTTCATACTTTGGATCATATTCATAAGCAGCAAAATAATGTTGATATTCTGTAGTTTTCCAATCATTCTCGAAAATATAATTAATTTGATACCAACCTTTATCATAACCTCTTTTGGCATTATAAACATATTTTCTAGGTAATACTACAATATATTGATCATCAAATGTTCCCTTAAAACATTCTTCTTCTGTATCATACTGAGGATTAGCCAAAGACCTACATAAATGTATTTCCAAATCTCCTTGTGCAAGCGGCCCCATGTACTCTGTAACGAAAATACTTCTAAATTCAACCTCATAATGAGTTGTCCTTGGTAAGACTACACCACCGGCTTTCTGCATAGAAATTACGCTATCTTGCAGCATCTGATTAAAAATATAATCATGCTCCTTTTTAATTAACCATACAGGATGTTCGTCAGCATAAGCTTGACTTACCATTACTTCTTGAAAAGTTCCATCAGCAAAGAATTGAATACCGGGAAACTCTTCTAACGTCTCATCTATTACAGCAGCTATTGCAGGTATTCTATTATCCACTGCGTAATAATCAAGAGGGAAAGGACAATAAACACTGATGTTGTTATCAACTAAATATTGCATTAACACATCAGCATTAACACCATTTGCTTCGTTGGCGCTCAAATTACTCTTCAATAAAGAATTTGAACAAAGAGAAGCATAATGCTTAAAAGAATGAGAAAAACTCTCTACATCTACCATAGACTTTTGTTGAATATTTTGATTAGCATCTTCAGAAAACAGGTCTGAAAACAATACTCTGTCCTCCAAATAATCTTTTTCTTCAAGATGCATTAATAAAATCTATTACAGTAGGATTATCTACGACCATAGAAGTAATTACATCAAGTGTGTTTTGTAACATCACACCATCATAACTTACGGGTGGTTCTTCTATTTCACTTTGTAACTCATTATGCTCTTTACAACCGAAAAAAGCGAGCACAATCAAAAGTGATAGCAAAATTCTTTTCATTGTGTGTCTAATTTTAAATTAAAAGTTTTTATTAGGATTTCGATTGCAAAATTAGAAAACTGACACCTATTGCGCAAACTTTTAACTGTTCAAAATGCTTAGAATTTTTATTTTATTACAAAATACAAAGGGTTGAATATTAAATATTTACTTCACATACACTATTGTTTAATGTTAAATAACCGGATAATTCAGGGTTCCTATCAAGATGCAGAGACGGCGAAAGACTATTGTTTAATGTTAAATAACCGGATAATTCAGGGTAATATCGCAAAAATGAATTCAAATTATAAGTAAAATATTTTAGTGCATATACTCTTATTATATCCTAATTTCAAATATTTATTGTACCTTTGTTGGCGAAACCAAACATACACTATTCATGAAAAAAATAATCTATTTATTATTACTCATATCTCTTTATTGTTGCACAAACAAAGACGTATCTATCGACGAATCTATTCTATACCGCAACTACGAAAGTATGGCTTATTATAATTGTGAAGACTTTCATATAGATAGTCTTCAGATACTTTCTATGTACTATAAAGAAAATAACATAACAGATAAATATTGCTATTGCAATACTTTAATGGGATGTTATTTTTGTGGAATCGAAGAATACGAAAAAGCCTACAAAGTTCTTAAAGAGGCAGAAAATAATATAGAATCATATCCTGAATTAGCTCCTACACTATATTATCATTTATTCGAAATTTTCAAAAACATCAATACTACAATTGCAGACTCTTATTTAAATGAGACATATAATCATGCCATTATACATAAAGATTCAGTTTATCTGAGCCTATATTACTTCACATTATCTTTAGAAAAAGAAGATAGTGCTGATTATTACTTTCAAAAAAGCATTAACCTTTTAAAAAACTACGAAAATACTTCAATATACGACTTCATAAATGTCAATTGGATAATTAATCATAAATCCTCTGCGGATATCATAACCAATGTAGTTCCTTACTTTAACAAATACAAGGATTATCATGTACTGAAAAATATAATATCTTCTTATATTGAATTAAATAATTTAGATTCAGCTACTTATTATCTAAATATATTACGCACTTATCAAAAAGACAAATTAAACTATCATATTCTCTTATCAGAAAAATATAAAGCAGAGAAAAAATACGACTTGGCTTACGAAGAGATATGTTATGCAAAATCAATAAGCGACTCTATTATTAAAAATACAACTTCTTCAATATTAAAGACTTGGGAAAATGATTATAACAACGAAAATAACATAGAAAAGAAAAAAAATAAATTTACTATCATTATTACAATAATTATTATTACATTAGCAACTATTATAATAATCCTAATTATAAAACTCTTTCGTTATAAAAGAAAAGTCTCAGAATTATCATCAAAATTATCAGATAATAACAAAAAAAAACACTGATTCTACAATATACTACATTATAACTTCTATTTCAAAACTAACTCTAAAAGAAGACCAAATTATTAATTTAGGATTAGAATTAATGCATAGTGACCACTGTGACTTATCAAAAACGGAATTACTCGTACTATGGTTACTTACTTTCAACTACTCCAACCAAGATATAGCCAAAATATTAAATATATGCAATAATTACGTATATCAAATCAAATCAATGCTAAAAAGTAAAGGAGTAAAAAACGTTGAAGATGCAAAGACCCTATGCATGGAATATATCATAAAAAAAGGATGTTTATCGTAGACAAGTTATTCGCCGAAAAAATTCGGTGAATAAATCAGTTATTCACCGATAATATATAAAAAATCTGAAACCAAATTGGGTTTCAGATAAATATATAGTACGCCTATACGGAATCGAACCGTAACCGAGGGAACCGGAATCCCTTATTCTATCCATTAAACTATAGGCGCAATAAATCGTTTTTATTCAGCTCTATGAGCAAGTAAAAGCGGCAAAATTTTAAAATGGGGTTATACCGACAAGAAGGTACAACCCCATTGCTATATTCTAATTAGAATTCAGATAAAGGCTCCTCTGTTACAGGAGGTTGTGGATTATTATCTTTATTCTCTACATTTTCATGTCGCTCCGTACGAGGACGGCGTTCGTCTCTATGCTCGTGTCTATCTCCGCGCTCAGGACGAGGACGACGATCTTCTCTACGGTCGTTACGGTCGCGACGTTCAGGACGCTCTCCACGCTCAGGACGAGGACGACGTTCCGGCTCAACATAACCTTCCGGTTTTTCTTTCAGAACTCTTGCTGAGAGTTTAAATTTACCGGTTTTGTCATCTATTTCGAGCAATTTAACATCGATATAATCACCCTCTTTAATACCGGTTTCTTCCATTGTTTCAAATCTACGCCAATCTATTTCAGAGATATGCAACAATCCCTCTTTACCCGGCATAAATTCTACAAAGCAACCGTAAGTCATAATAGACTTAACCTTAGAGTGATAAACTTCTCCCACTTCAGGAATAGCAACAATAGCTTTAATCATAGAAAGTGCTTTATCGATGCTCTCTTTACAAGTAGCGGCAACTTCTATTCTACCACCCTCTTCTACCTCTTCTATAGAAACAGTTGCACCGGATTCTGCTTGAATACCTTGAATAATTTTACCACCAGGGCCAATAACGGCACCTATCAGCTCTTTCGGAATCATCATAGTAATCAATCTTGGAGCATGCGGTTTAAGGTCAGGACGAGGAGCCGGAAGTGTTTCTTGTATTCTATCGAGTATATACATACGGCCTTCGTGTGCTTGACGTAAGGCATTTTCAAGAATTTCGTATGTCAATCCCTCCACTTTAATATCCATCTGTGTGGCAGTAATACCATCACGAGTACCGGTTACTTTAAAGTCCATATCGCCAAGGTGGTCTTCATCACCAAGGATATCGCTTAATATGGCGTAATTCTTACCCATATTTTCAGAGATAAGCCCCATAGCAATACCGGAAACCGGTTTTTTCATAGGCACGCCTGCATCCATAAGGGCGAGACAGCCGGCGCAAACGGTAGCCATAGAAGAAGAACCGTTACTTTCGAGGATATCGGAAACAACGCGAACTACGTAAGGATAATCTTCCGGAATCATAGGTTTCAAAGCACGTAAAGCGAGGTTGCCATGTCCGATTTCACGACGACCGACTCCGCGAGAGGCTTTAGCTTCACCTGTTGAAAATGGAGGGAAATTATAATGAAGAATAAATCTCTCTTTTCCGGTTATCAATGCCTCATCAACGATTTTCTCATCTTGTTTTGTACCGAGAGTAACGGTACAAAGAGATTGGGTTTCACCACGAGTAAAGATAGAAGAGCCGTGAGGACCCGGTAGGTAACCTACTTCAGACCAAATAGGGCGTATTTGAGTAGTTTTACGTCCATCAAGGCGTTTTCCCTCATCAAGGATACAACGACGCATTGCCTCTTTCTCTACATCATGATAATATCTATCGATAAGAGGACCTTTTGTCTCTAATTCTTCTTCTGTAAAATTGGCTTTATATTCTTCCACTACAGCCTCAAAAGCTTCAGAACGAGCATGTTTATCAGTATTACAAGAGGCTGCTACGGCATAAGCTTTATCGTAAGTTTTTTCTCTTACATCTTTACGGAGGTCTTCATCATTTTCCTCATGGCAGTACTCACGTTTAACGGTTTTGCCGGCCTCTTCCATCATTTCAAGCTGAGCTTGACAGTGAACTTTAATGGCCTCGTGAGCAACTTTAAGACCTTGAAGGAGATCGGCTTCAGATACTTCTTTCATCTCACCTTCCACCATCATAATATTATCGATAGTAGCGGCTACCATGATATCCATATCTGCATTTTCGAGGGCTTCGAAAGTAGGATTAACGACATACTCGCCATTAATACGAGCAACGCGCACTTCTGAAATAGGACCGTGGAACGGTATGTCGGAAACAGCTAAAGCTGCGGAAGCAGCAAGACCGGCAAGGGCATCAGGCATATCTACGCCATCAGCAGAATAAAGAGTAACATTAACAAAAGTTTCGGCGTGATAATCATCCGGGAATAAAGGGCGTAAAGCACGGTCTACTAAACGAGAAACAAGAATTTCGTAATCGCTGGATTTACCTTCACGACGGGTAAAACCACCCGGAAAGCGACCATTAGAGGCGAATTTTTCTTTATAATCTACAGAGAGGGGCATAAAATCAGTGCCCGGAACAGCATCTTTAGCACTACATACAGTAGCCAACAACATAGTATTACCCATTTTAAGCATCACGGCTCCATCGGCTTGCTTTGCAAGCTTTCCGGTTTCAAGGGTAATAACGCGTCCATCACCGAGTGTGATGGTTTTGGTAATAACGTTCATAAAAATCTATTTATATTGTCTCAAAAAATTTGTCGCAAAGGTACGAAATTATTTTCTAATTTCCTTCAAAATTCACACTAAATTATAACAACATCCATCGACTCGTGAAAATATGAAAGCAAGAATATTTTTCCTCTTAGCGAATAAGAATTTTACGAGCAATTTTTATGCACACTTTCCGAAAAAATGAGTTTTTTTCATCGTAGAAAAAAGGAGATTTCCGTCTGTTTATAAAATAATCAACCTTTAAGGAAGAAAATTTTATGCTACAAAACAATGTTATTAAACTACAATTCCAAACAACTAACAAATTATAACCAAATACAAGAACCTGACTTAC
This sequence comes from Candidatus Aphodosoma sp., assembly GCA_051870785.1. GTDB lineage: Bacteria > Bacteroidota > Bacteroidia > Bacteroidales > Paludibacteraceae > Aphodosoma. Next base: position 51,100 of record JBJECF010000004.1, on the reverse strand, counting down.
AACATATTGAATAAAGTAAAATTTACTCTAAGTGAATTTATAATTACGATTTATAAATTAGTTAAAAAAAGATGTTCTTAAATATGTATTTTTTTACTTGGCATTTCAGTATAATATTGTTACTTTGCAGTGTAATACATAAATTAAAAAGCTTAATCTTTTTTACCTTAAAAAACTAATACTAGAAATTACCACTAAAAAAGGCTCTTTGTGAAAAGAGCCTTTTTTATTATCATTTTACAATCTTCATCAGTATCTCATTTTCAACATCTTTTACTATAAAAAATCCTTTCTGCTCACTGCGTATAAAATCAGAATATTTTCCACGCCACAATTCCACTCCAAGTGCAGAATACGCGACAACGTTGTTAAGTTCTTTTTTATAAACCCCACAGGTAGAGATAGAATATATGGATACACTTAATGTAACAGATATAGAATCTTCAAAACCGGTATCAGCACATCTTCCAACTTTAAAAATTATCTGATAATCACCTTGTTGCCTATAAGTATGTTCAACGACTTCGGATTCCGACACTTCCCCATCTCCAAAGTCCCACATACAAATACCGGCATAAGGAGTCAATGAAGAAAATTTATAACTATTAATAGCCAACTCTTCAATTTCCATATCCACAACCAAAGAGTCGCGTTTCCACATGTCATAATTATTCACAACTACCTGCTCCACTGCTGTTTTAATACATTTTTCTTCAACTCCCGAAACACCAGGATTATAAGTAGTGGAAAAAGGCGAATCATTAAATATTACGGAATAAAAAGTAAGTGCAGCTGCATAACTTCCGGATAGAGATGGATGACTTTCATCATTTTGATAAAGCTCTATCGATGCATAATTAGCTCTGATATATCTCCAAACACGCCCCACAGGCGAAACTGCGGTATTAAAAGAATCTTTCATTAGCATATACCTCTCATAGAGCATACTATCCATACCTTCATAAGTAGATAACACCGGGAAATATACTCCATTTGACGCATCTCCATTTTTCCTACCCCACGTCATATAAAACATTGGCAATACACAATCGTTATATTCATATATGGTATCGACAAGCATTTTAGCCCATGGAAATACTTCTACTTCAAATTGAGCATCCGGGAAAGATGGCAGTTGAGATTGCTCTTGAAGCACAACGATATCGTACCCACCACTTTTTATCATCTGCATAGAATTTCCGGAGCAATGATTCCTAAAAGAGGCTCCGGCAATAGAATAACTATCAACACTGATTTTCTTACCCGCCGTATTTGATATTTCTTTTATCATAGAAGGCAAATCATTACAGAAGGTGTAACTATTGCCTATAAACAATATCTTCGTTTCTTTTTCAGCATCGACATCTATAGCAAAAATCGAGAATGACAATGCAAGGAAAAGTATCATCATAAAAAAGCGTTTCATATCAATAAAATAAACATTACTTATACCGATGCAAAGATATAAAAAAAATAGAGTATGCCAAAATCACTTTCAGCATACCCCCCCATGAAGTCATTTATATTAATTAAAATTTTAGGTATTTCCTAATTAATATTTCGATAATAAGGCAAAAGAAAAACCATTGCCTCTAATCACCTCATTAAAAAAAATAGATTATTTACCGAAATAACGTTTGTAAAGGCCTTCAAAACCTTTGCCATGACGAGCTTCGTCTTTAGCCATTTCATGAACTGTATCATGGATAGCATCGAGATTAGCAGCTTTAGCATTACGAGCAATACGCATTTTATCAGCACAAGCACCAGCTTCTGCATTCATACGTTTTTCAAGGTTTGTTTTTGTATCCCAAACAACATCACCGAGGAGCTCGGCAAATTTAGCACAGTGCTCTGCTTCTTCGAAAGCATAACGGCGGAAAGCCTCTGCGATTTCAGGATAACCTTCACGATCGGCTTGGCGACTCATTGCGAGATACATACCTACTTCGGTAGCCTCACCCATAAAATGTGCGTTAAGGTCTTTAATCATCTCTTCACCGGTACCACGAGCAACACCGATTTCGTGCTCTGTTACAAATTGAAGATTTTCAGACTCAACCAATTCTTTAAATTTCTCTTTTGGTTGTTTGCATTGTGGGCAAAAATCAGGAGCGGTGTCACCTTCGTGTACATAACCGCAAACTGTACAAATGAATTTTTTCATAGTCGTAAAATTTTTATTGTTTATACTTATTAAAATCTTCGTTAACTGAGGTTTTTTCTGATTTACAATCCTGACATAGACCCCAACAATAAAGATGTACTTGTTTTATTTCAAAATCTTCCGTGTCTGTTAACATAGAAAAATCAGGCTGCTTCAAATCGTACAATTTTCCACATTTATTGCACTTAAAATGCATATGAGAAGAAGTATCCGCATCATAACGTATATTCTTTTCATCAATCAATAATGATTTAAGGGCGCCTTTTTCTTCAAGATGCTTAAGCACATTATAGACGGTAGTTTTACTCAATGAAGGCATATCCGGCAAAATAGCATTATAAATATCATCAACGGTAGGATGCACTTTGTGCTCCATAAGATACTTCATAATGGCAACCCTCTGAGCCGAAGGTCTTACTCCTTTTTCTTTTAAGTATTCTGCCGTATTCTTCATTTTAAATTAGATTTAAATTTGTAATGATTACAATTTTAAATTCACTGCAAAGATATAATATTTATCTTGAATAGCAATGACCGAATATAAATTTAACATATTTTTTATTCTATCCAAATTACTATAATAAAACATGAATTTCACGATTCTTACTATCTGAAACTAATTATTAATTAAGGAATCGCAAACATACCGGAAATCATTATAGATTGATTTTGAGGCATTGCAAGCATTTTTATTGGATTATCGTTTTCGAAAAAAGCGACAACGTATTCAGGAGTAGATGTATAAAAAGAAACGCAAGAATATATATTACCATTATATACTAACATATGATGAAAAAATTCACAAGACACTCTGCACACTTCATCATTATTTTTCAAAACAACCAAATCATTGATGTAATTTAAAAAACTCGGATGTTCCAAATACGATAAATATATATCGTTATTAAAAGAATAAAGAGCACAAGCACAAGTTTTATAATATCTGGAATATGACGTCATAACATTCTCATCATAAAAAGCCTTTAATAATTCTCCATTTTTAAAAGTAGCTGCAATAGAAGGATAAGTATTTCCATCTTTATCATTATAATAATTTTCTATATCTCTAAACATATAGATATCTTCATCATTATCGACATAAAATCCTTTGGCAGAGAGTGAAGAATTTTTTGTAGGGTCGTAATAAGAAATTAATTTACCATCTTTCCAAACGCAAGTAGTTTTTCCATTTGCATATAGTATATATCCAAAATAATAGATGCTTCCATTAAAATTTTTCAACTGTTCTACTTGAGCAAAAAGAGGTACGGACACAAACGTTGGAGTTTCTAAAACTACATCAAAACATTGACCATCTTCCCAATAATAAGGCTTATAATAATAAGCAGCAGGTATAGAATCATTTCTAAATTTAGAATAAATTCTCAACTTACCATTATAAACAAAGAGAATACCATTAGGAAGATCTTTATCTTTATAAAGAATCTTACCATTTTTTCTTACCACTCTACAAGAATCTCCATTATGTATTTCATTTGTAAGTAAATAAACATCATCTCCATCAATACAATGAGTAGAAATATTACAAACTTTATAATCTTTATGATCTTCAAAATAATATTGTTCTCCTTTTAAAAAGCCATAGAATCCTCTTAATTCATTATCTAAACCATAATAAAAAATGCCATTACCTTTATTTAGGTTATTATACTCATTATCACAACTTGCAAAGAGGGCAATAAAAAGAAAAGCGAATAAAATACTAAAACTAAAATTCTTCATATTTTCATATTTAATTAATTAATATTTTTTTAAAGCGAACAATTTGATTATCTTTTATCATATATAAAAAATAACAACCTGTAGGAATTTTTATTTGAAATATTCTATTTGTATTTGAATAAATACACCTTCCTGAAACGTCAAAAACTTTTATAATGTCATAATCTATACCTTCATCTATTGATATAACATCTTCGTTTTGTATAAAATATTTACCTTCCTCATCAAAAGAATTCAAATTACTTTGAACAGAATTGATACTAGGAAAAAATTCATAAGCACCAATATCAATAATTCCATCATAGATTCTATTATTTGCATCAAAATCAAAATTACAAAAGAAATTCAATGAAGTCTGAAACCCTTGCAACAAAGAATAATACAAGAAATTATTACCAGCATTATAACAAGGGCTGGACTTTGAAATGCCATATTCCAAATTATGTGTATCTATAAATAAAGGTATTTTATCAATATTAAACCCACTATCTATTGCAACACTTAAATTCCAATTGGAACTACCCCCGGAATTCTGAACATCACAATAGGCAAACTCTAGCAAATTTTGATTATTAAAAAAATCAAAAGAAGCCATTCTATCAAATGTATTATTATAAATAATCGAATTTAAAACACTTAAATGTGAATGATTGTACAAATAAAATCCGAAATAGCCAGTATATCCCGTAGTATTATGAGAATTTTCCACTATAGTTGTATTCACAAAATTAACTTTTGAAGAACTCAAACTAATTAAATTTTCCGGAATTGTATTAAAGCCATCATTCACGATTTTATTTCTAGATATTACAGAATTATATAAGAGAATTTCACCGTTATAACGATCATAAAAATCATTTCCTGAATTTTCGAACAGCAAAATCGGACTACCTATATTGTTTATAATTTTAAGATTTGAAAATAACACATTATTATGAACTAGTCTAATAGCTGCTCCTTCTCCATATCCATTTTGTAAAGTAAAACCATCAATAACAATATCTTTATTATCCTGCCTATGAGATAAAGTTTGATTTTCAATCCATATACAATAATAATGATTATGTCCGTCTAATATAGAAGGATAATCAGACCAACTTTGTCTATCGCTTAAACAAGATTCATTACCTTTAAAACCACCATAAATATGAATTCTTCCACGATAAGATGTTCTATAATTGACAACGTAATCATCTGGGCACCAAATTTGTATGGGAGAATACACTCCACAAGCTACAAAAATCGTATCATCAGGAGATGGTTTTAATCTTCCTTGACTACTCCAAACTGTAGTAGGATTAATAAAAGGATTTTGCAAAAGATCGGAAATATCTTCTGCAGCATTCGACCAAGAAGAGCCATCTTTAACTCCTGCCCCTCCCTCTTTAACATACCATATTTTACCAAAACATGAATTGGCAAATACAAACAGCAACATAAAAATAATTATTCTCATAATAATTAAACCTTAATTTATATACATAATAAGCATCGTTGATATTAACTTTAAATACATCTGCATTTTAAACCAAGATGAATCAAAAGTCTAATAAAAATAGAATAGAAAAAAGAACATCTTTTCGAAAAACAAAGGTAAATAAAATATTTAAAAAAACAAACAAAATAAAGATAAAAAAAAACACCGAATAAAGTGCAACGTAAAAAAAAAAAAAAACAGTACCTTTGCAAATAAAATCTAACACATAGATTTCAACACTTTTCTTGAAACAGCTCAGATTATTAACATAATAAAATAAGCCTTATGAAAAAATTAGTAGAAAGAAAACGATATTTGGCATTTACAATAGCCATAGTGATATACCTACTATTAGATTTAGGTATAAAATTCCTCTTTGGAGACAATGATTTTGATTTAACATTAAGATCAATAGTACCTCTCGGATATTTGTTCTATGTAATAATTTTTAGAACGAAATTCACTTGGCTACACGCTCTTATACTATTTATAACTTCATATTCCTTAAATGTTTTAGCTTATTATATTACATCTGCCGTTTCCATATCCGACATATTTTTATACAGCTTAATTTATGCTGTTTTTACTATTTTGATATGTTGGATTATCAATATAATTTTACAGTTAAGCAACCCAAAAAAGCAATAATTCGAACTTAAATAGTTACACTTACTGATGACAATATAAAAAAGGAGGCTACCTAACTTATATCAGATAGCCTCTTTTTATAATGATAAAAAAGTATTACAATTGAGGACCGGCAGCGACTAAAGCTTTACCTTTGTCGTTAGAAGTAAATTTATTAAAATTCTTAATAAATTGCTCAGCAAGATTTTTGGCTTTGCCTTCCCATTCGCAAGCGCAAGAATAAGTGTCGCGAGGGTCAAGAATTTTTGGGTCAACATTAGGTAACTCGGTAGGAACTACAAAGTTGAACATTGGGATAACCTTTGTAGGTGCTTTATCAATAGAACCATCGAGAATAGCGTCGATAATACCACGAGTATCTTTAATAGAGATACGTTTACCGGTACCATTCCAACCTGTATTAACAAGATATGCAGTTGCACCTGAAACATTCATTTTCTTAACGAGTTCTTCGGCATATTTAGTTGGGTGTAAGCTAAGGAAAGCAGCACCGAAGCAAGCGGAGAATGTAGGGGTAGGCTCAGTGATACCACGTTCTGTACCTGCGAGTTTTGCAGTAAATCCAGAAAGGAAGTAGTATTGAGTTTGCTCAGGAGAAAGAATAGATACAGGAGGTAATACACCGTAAGCATCTGCAGAAAGGAAGATTACCTTCTTGGCAGCAGGAGCTTTTGAGCCCGGTTGAATATTATTGATATGATAAATAGGATAAGAAACACGGGTATTCTCCGTTACACTCTTGTCTGCAAAATCGATTTTACCATTATTATCTACAGTAACGTTCTCCAAAAGAGCGTCACGGCGGATTGCATTATAAATATCAGGTTCGCTATCTTTATCAAGGTTAATAACTTTTGCATAGCATCCACCTTCGAAATTAAAGATACCTTCATCATCCCATCCGTGCTCGTCATCACCGATAAGTTGACGTTTAGGGTCTGTAGAAAGAGTAGTTTTACCTGTACCGGAAAGGCCAAAGAAGATAGCTGTTTCACCTTTATCGTTAGTATTTGCAGAGCAGTGCATAGAAGCCATACCGCGGAGTGGCAATAAGTAGTTCATGATAGAGAACATACCTTTTTTCATTTCACCACCATACCAAGTATTAATAATTACTTGTTCACGACTTGTAAGATTGAAAACAACGGCAGTTTCGGAATTCAAACCGAGCTCTTTATAATTCTCGACTTTTGCTTTTGAGGCGTTATATACAACGAAATCAGGCTCACCGTATTCTGCCAATTCTTCGGCTGTAGGGCGGATAAACATATTTGTAACAAAATGGGCTTGCCAAGCTACTTCTACGATAAAGCGAACTTTAAGGCGTGAATTTTTATTAGCACCACAGAAAGTATCAACTACATATAACTTCTTATTAGAAAGTTCTTTAATAGCAATATCTTTAAGCGCAGCCCATGTTTTCTCGGTTACAGGTTTATTATCATTTTTATACTCATCTGAAGTCCACCATACAGTATTTTTACTTACCTCATCCATCACAAAGAATTTATCTTTAGGTGAACGACCGGTATAAACACCTGTCATTACATTAACTGCTCCCAATTCAGTTACTTGACCTACTTCAAAACCCTCTAAGCCCGGTTTTGTTTCTTCTTGAAAAAGTACTTCGTATGAAGGATTGTGAAGGATTTCTGTAGCTCCACTTATTCCATACTTAGACAAATCTAATATTGACATAACTATATACTATTTTTAAATTGTTATTAACAAAAAATAATTCATGCAAGAGAAAAAGCCATCCTCTCACACGTGCAAAGGTACAACAAAAAACGAGAATAAAAAAGGAAATAAAGATTTTTTTCCATAATTCACGAAAATAATATAACAAGGTATATACCAAGATTTTAGCAATAAAAATACGTGTTAAAACAAAGATAATAATATATTAATATGTTAAATCGGCACACAAAAGAAACTTTTGTGCAACATCTTTTTCACATTTGAGGAATAGAAAAAGTGGAAAAATATGGCTTTTGTTAAGCGAGACTGATATTCTAATACAACAAAATATACTCAGAAAAAAAAATAATGGGAAAAATAAAAATAGAACGATTATCGTTTTGACAGACAATAATCACAATGACCACACGGTTTCGGATTCTCTTGTCCAAAATATTTAGCTAATAGCACAGAACGGCACTCTTGTTTTGATGATACATAATTATACATAGAAAGTAATCTCTCATACAAATAATCGATACGAGATTCGTAGGCGGACTTTGGAATAAAGAGTTCTTCGGCTTCTAATCGGGGTGTATTATAGATTATTAACGGGGAGCGTTTAAAAGGTATATAATCTACTACTCCTTGATTGCTGAGGTTTAAAAGATGATTATAAATCTTATTTCGCTCGATACCTAATGCTTTAGCTATATAATCTTCACTAACGTGCTGATAATCGGAAAATATTCCGGTATATACACGTAAAAAGGCTTCGAGAATAGGGTCGGAATCGGGCTGTGTCATCCTCCAATCAAAGAGTTTGGATGGTGGCAACAACACTTTGAGTTTACTGGCATTTTCCATCTCATCGACAAGAGTAATATATCCTGCCCATTGTAATATATTAAGCGAAGCCAACACTTGTGAATACGACAAATGACAAGTATGGCAAAACTGCTCAAGGTTAAATGGGAAAACAGCACCTTCTCCGGAATATACACCTATTACAAAATAGTTTGCCAACTGCTGATAAACATTTCGTACATACTCTTTAGGAGGAAACACTTGCTCATGACGATGCAGGAGTCGCTCAATACTACTATCGGTAACAAGCAGAACGGCATAAGATTTTTTCCCATCACGTCCGGCTCTACCTGCTTCTTGATAATACTGTTCAAGCGCATCGGGTATATCGTAATGAACAACAAGCCTGACATCCGGTTTGTCAATTCCCATACCAAAGGCATTAGTAGAACAGAGAATTTGTGTTTTACCCTCCATCCATGCGTTTTGGCGTTTATCTCTTTGAAAAGAATCCAGTCCGGCATGATAGAAATCGGCGGGAAGCCCCGTTTTTTGCAATATTTGAGCCAATTGCTCCGCTTGCAATCGTGTACGCGTATACACAATAGATGAGCCATTTACCGCCGTAAGTATTTTATACAGTTCTGCATCTTTATCTTTAGTATTTCTAACTACATAATAGAGGTTATCTCGTTCTATCCCTGTTTGAAAATGGTTATAATTCGCCATCTTCAATTTACTGCAAATATCTTTTTGAACCACCGGAGTAGCAGATGCTGTAAGAGCCAATATAGGCACATTAGGATATTGCTCTCTAAGGTCGGATATTTTAAGATAAGAAGGTCGGAAATCATAGCCCCACTCCGAGATACAATGCGCCTCATCTACAGCGATAAGGGATATGTTAATAAACTGAAGACGGGTCAAAAAGAAAGACGACTGCAACCTTTCGGGCGAGACATATATAAGTTTATAAGCTCCGTACTGTGCCTGCTCCAAAATATCGAAAATTTTGTTATGCGACAAGGCGGCATGTATAACAACGGCTCTAATACCTCGTTTTTTTAGGCTTTCAACTTGGTCTGTCATCAAAGCTATAAGTGGAGAGACAACAATCACCACCCCATCAAGAACCATTGCCGGCACTTGATAGGTTAGTGATTTACCACCTCCGGTAGGTAATATTGCAAGCGTATCTTTTCCACTGCATACCGACTCAATAATCTCTTTTTGTAATGGACGAAACGAGTCGTATCCCCACCGTTGCTTTAATATCTTTTCGTAATTAGTATGCTCTACTGCCACTATTAATATGGTACAAATAAAGAGTCATCAACATAATCGATTAATAGTGAAAAGAGCTACCACCCAAAAATTCTCTGAGAAGTGAGGTAGGCGGTATTTCACAATCTTGTATCGTAGTAAAATATTTCAAGAATTTCAAAAGTCGATGTGCTTCGGAGTACTCTTCACAATATTGAGGTACTTCGGCAAGAATAGGCTCGGCATGGCGACGTAGCACTGCGAATTCAAATAGCATAGCACTATTAAACATCACATCTGCATTCTCTTGATAAGGGAAAATCCATTTCTCTTCGCCTTTTCGCACCGATGGCCAACGAGAAATTGTATCTCGGGCTGTATAATTACGGAATTTATAATCGCGCACAATACGGCGGAGTAAACGTGTATCGGTGGTAGCGATATAATTATGGTCGTCCAACGAAATGGATGTTAAAGCGGAGACGTAGACTTTAAACATAGCCTTTTGAGGGATAGACGGGCACATATCAGGGTTTAAAGCATGAATACCTTCCATGATAAGAACGTCACCTTCGTGCAATTGAATACAGTCGCCATGCCACTCGCGCTTCCCGGTTTCGAAATTAAAAGCAGGTATTTCCACCTTCTCACCGCTCAAAATACGTTGCAACTGATTATTTAGCAATTCAAGGTCGAGAGCATTAAGAGCTTCAAAATCCCACTGACCGTTTTCATCGAGCGGAGTCTCTTCCCTATTCACAAAATAGTTGTCCAAACTCAAGACATAAGGTCGAAGACCATTTACTACAAGTTGTATGCTAAGGCGCTTAGAGAATGTAGTTTTACCGGAAGAAGAAGGTCCGGAAATCATAATAAAACGGCTATCGGGCTGACGCGATTTTATCATATCGGCAATCCGAGCTATCTGCTTCTCTTGCATTGCTTCCGACACTTTTATCATGGTATAGACAGTAGAGTCGGTAGCTATTTTATTGAAATCTCCAACATTACTAAGACCGAGTTGCTTATTCCATCTTGTAAAATCGCTGAAAATATCAAACATTTTTGGCTGATCGATAAATTTCGTTATTTGAGAGGGCTTCGTTTTATCAGGAATAAGGAGTACCATTCCATAACGATACGGCACTATATCAAACAGAGAGAGATAACCTGTAGAAGGCACTAGAATGCTATTATAATAATCGATAAAATCATCGATTCTAAAAAAGCGAGAATAAGGAACACCAAGCGTTTCGAGAAGGATAACTTTATCCATCATACCTTTTTTACGGAACATCTCAATTACAGCGGGGGTCTGTTTTTCTTCAGATATTATAGGCTTATCCAATGCGATAAGATTTCGCATACCCGTCTTTATTTTATCAACGAGAGAGCCATCTACCACTCCATTATAATTATTTATTGTACAAAAATATCCACCGGAAACAGGATGTTCAATACGAAGCGAAGCATCAGGCAGTAAATCGGCAACGGCTTTTGCCATCACCATACTGATAGAGCGCTGATACACACGTAGTCCGGAAGAAGAAGAGCAGTCGATAAACTCAATATTCTTAGGCTTATAAACTCTAAAATTAAGGCTCTCTACTTTATAATTAACCCGAGCGGCTATTACGTCGTAATCCAAATGAATATTTAAATCTTTATAAATATCCCAAAGAGTTACCCCCATCGGGTAATCTTTAAATTGCTTATTGTTCTTACAAAAAATAGTTACAGTATTATCCATGTCCATTTTGTAGTGTTAGAGATTAAAATAATGTGTTGATTTTCAAAATAATAAATACCATCAGATAATATTATCTCAAAACGATGTAAAGTTATAAAAAATCTTTGAAACTCAAATGAAAAAATTTATTAACTTTGTACCCTAAAATAGACACACATACATTATGAATTTCGGAGTATTACAGTTTCTTACACTAATAGGCTCGGTAGGCTTGTTTCTATACGGCATGAAGCTTATGAGTGAAGGACTACAAAAGGCTGCAGGAGACAGACTTAGGGGTATTTTAGCCCTTATGACGAACAACAGATTTTTGGGCGCACTAACAGGTATTTTCGTCACCGCCCTCATCCAAAGTTCTTCTGCAACCACGGTAATGATAGTTAGTTTTGTTAATGCCGGGTTGCTGTCTCTCGGACAATCAATGGCAGTGATAATGGGTGCTAATGTAGGAACCACTATTACAGCATGGATTATTTCATTATTCGGTTTTAAGGTAAACATATCCGCTTTTGCAATTCCATTAATCGCCTTTGCTATTCCACTTCTTTACACGAAAAAGAACACATGGAAAAACTGGGGTGAATTTATCTTAGGTTTCTCCTTTTTATTTTTAGGGTTAAGTTATTTAAACAGTTCCGTACCGGATTTAAAGTCGAACCCTGAGGTTTTTGCCGTATTGGAAAACTACGCTAATATGGGCTATGCCTCAGTGCTACTTTTCGCCTTTATAGGAATGGTTTTAACAATGATAGTACAAGCATCAAGTGCTACTTTTGCCATTGCTCTTATCATGTGTAGCAAGAGTTGGATTACTTTTGATTTAGCGGCAGCAATGGTGCTTGGCGGTAATATAGGCACATGTATCACCCCTCTTATAGCATCCGTTTCCGGGAACATTTGGGCAAAAAGAGCCGCTATCGGCCACCTGATGTTCAACGTATTAGGCTCGTTATGGACGTTGATACTCTACTATCCGTTTATGAAACTCATCGTTTGGATTTCCACCGCTATGGTCGGCGACCCTAATGCACTTTATACTTTTGCACAAAACTGCGACCCGGATATTCTGGAGCAACTAAACAAAGGCATATTAGATACATCAATAGCTTCGAATAAAGCCCTTGCATCCGGGTTCGCTCAAAATCAATATTTTGTTTCTTTTGGTCTATCTATGTTCCACACCGTATTTAACGTTATCAACATTACTATTATGATATGGTTAACAGATGTATACGTAAAGATAGTAACAAAAATAATTCCATCTAGAGAGACGGAAAATAAAGAAGAATCTCATTTGAAATTCATCAGTGCCGGTATGCTCTCCACTGCCGAGCTCTCTATACTACAAGCTAAAAAAGAGATACAACTATACGCTGAACGCACGAATAGAATGTTCCTACAAGTGAGGGAATTATATAACGAAAACAACGATTCGGAATTCGTCACAAAATTCTCTCGTATACAGAAATACGAAAATATCTCCGACCGTATGGAGATTGAAATAGCCACATACCTTACCAAAGTTGCCGACGGCAGACTATCAGATGAGAGTAAACGTCAGATACAAATGAAGTTACGTATCATTTCCGAGATAGAGAGTATCGCCGACTCTTGCTACAATATGGCAAGAATCATTCAACGCAAAAAGCAACAAAGCGACCAATTTACAGCTGAAATTAACAACAATATCGAATTGATGTTCAACTTGTTACAAAACGCATCAGAGAATATGTGCAATATTCTGAAAAAGGATTCCGTTGTTAATAATGACGTAAATACAACTCAAAATCTTGAAAATGAGATTAACAACTATCGAGACCAACTCAAGAATCAAAACGTCATAGACCTTAACGATAACAAATATACATATCCGGTAGGTATTACTTATATGGATATGGTATCGGAATGCGAAAAAATGGGTGACTATATCGTTAATGTAGTAGAAGGTATTGCAGAAACAAAACTGCATAACTACATATCTACCAACGCCTAACGATGTAATATATATAAAATAACAATAATATACATTCAAAATATGAACCAAACGGAAGCACAATTTAACGGATGCATCCAAGAGTGCCGCGAAATCTTTAAAAAGAAACTGCAAGACTACGGAGCAGCATGGAGAATAATGCGACCGACAAGCCTTACAGATCAGATATACATTAAAGCCAACAGAATTCGAACATTGGAAACAAAAGAAAACCTTGTTGGCGAAGGCATTCACTCCGAACTCATCGGCATCGTAAATTATTGTATTATAGCATTGATACAACTCGAATTAGGCTACTCCGAAACAGATGATATCAACGTTGACACAGCTATCTCTATGTATGACAAATATGTAGAAAACACAAAGAAACTCCTTGCCAAGAAAAATCACGATTACGACGAAGCTTGGAGGCAAATGAGAAACGAATCATACACCGACCTCATTCTGATGAAAATTCACAGAACGAAACAAATTGAAAATAATGGAGGTAAAACAATTATCTCCGAAGGCATCGATGCAAACTATTACGATATGCTGAACTATGCCGTTTTTTATATGATACAACAACAAATACACTACGATGATGAAAAATAATAATACCACAAAAGCCTTTTTCCATATCTTTTGCATAATAATAGGAACGATATTTACCTTCTCCGGATTTGTAAAAGCAGTAGACCCGCTCGGCACCGTATACAAAATAGAAGATTACCTTACTGCAATGGGGCTTGAAAGTTTACTATGGAGCTCCACATACATCGCTTTTGTACTCATTATCACTGAGATGACCTGTGGCATCTTGCTATTACTCCATATCTCCTTTAAATGGGATTTGATAATAATTTCATTAATGATGGCAGTAATGACCTCTTTAACACTATGGATTGCAATAGCAAATCCGGTAAGTGACTGCGGATGTTTTGGTGATGCTATAGTTCTTAGCAATTGGAACACATTCTGGAAAAACATAGTAATAGACGCAATGCTCATCTACCTATGGATATACAGAAAAACGTACTACCCATGGCTTACCGAATTACCATCTACAATATCTTGTATAATAGTATGCTTATCTATATTGGCATTCTGTTTGTATAACACTATGAACATCCCCGTTATCGACTTCCGTCCGTACCATATCGGTGCCGACATATTGGAATCGATGCAACTGCCCGAAGGTGCACAACAAGACGAATATAAAACTACACTTATATATAGTAAAGACGGCGTTAACAAAGAGTTCGACCTTCAAGACTCTCCTTACAACGACTCGACATGGACTTTTGTAGAACAAAAAACAGAATTGATAAAAAAAGGAGACGTTCCGGCTATACACGACTTCAGCATAGTATCAATGGAAGGAGAAGACTACACCTACGACATTCTTGAAAGTGAAGGAATAACTTATATAGCTATAATGTATGATTTGACTAAAACCAAAACCCACTTACTCTCGAATGTAGACTCGATATATGCCAAAGCTCAATCGGAAAACGCACGATTTATTGCTCTAACAGCGTCATCACAATTAGTAAAAGAATTCAAACAAGAGCATAATATCAAGTACGACTTTTACCTCACCGACCCTATACAACTTAAAACGATAGTGAGGGCAAACCCCGGAATAATAGTACTAAACGGTTCAAAAATTATCGATAAATACAATGCCAACAACACGGAAAAATTAAAAGTAAAATATTAAATACACTGAAAATTATGAGAAAGAACATTGTTGCAGGAAACTGGAAAATGAATAAGAACCTGCAGGAAGGTATTTCATTAGCTACCGAGCTTAAAGAAAAAGTTAAAAACCCTAAATGTGAAGTAATTATTGGCACACCATACATACATTTGGCAAGTGTATCTGAATTACTTAAAGGCTCTATAATATCCGTAGCTGCAGAAAATTGTGCAAACCATGTATCCGGAGCTTATACCGGAGAAGTATCGGCAGAGATGGTTGCCTCAACCGGCGCAACATATTGTATTATAGGTCACTCTGAACGTAGAAGTTATTATGGAGAAACTTACGAAATACTCCGTGAAAAAATAGATTTAGCATTGAGCAATAATCTTCGTCCTATATTCTGCATAGGAGAAGTTAAAGAAGAGCGCGAAGCCGGAAAACAAAATGAAGTTGTTAAAGCTCAACTTGAAGGATCTGTATTTCATTTGGATGCAGACTCATTCGGCAAATTAGTAATAGCTTATGAGCCGGTATGGGCAATAGGAACAGGGCTCACAGCCACTCCTGAACAAGCACAAGAAATTCATGCATTTATTCGCTCTTTAATAGCAGAAAAATATGGTAAAGAAGTAGCAGAAAACACTACAATACTCTACGGAGGCAGCTGTAATGCAAAAAATGCAGCAGGACTGTTTGCCAACCCTGATATCGACGGCGGTTTGATAGGAGGAGCATCCCTCAAAGCAGACGATTTCTGCGCCATCATAAATGCTTTTTAATATTTTGCAAAATAAAAAAATTGCACGTCGATTATTTACTTCGACGTGCAGTTTTTTATATATTAAAAATCAATCATTTAAAGATACAATTTTCGAAAAATTTATCCAATTCCCTGTTTGCGCTGATACTACTCTGTCATTCTCATAAAAGCCATACACATATTCACCTGATGTATTTCTATAACTTATAATCGAATATATAACACCATTCTTGTACGAAACAGCTTCAGGATAGCCATTGATTTCAAATAATAATTCATTAATCAACGATCTTCAATGTTTATGATAATCTTTATCAAGGAGTTTATTAATACGCTTATTTGCAAATTTAAGCAACCAAATAAAGAAAATAATGAATAAACCATAAAATAGAGCGGCATTTTTCGAATTGGACTCAACACTCATACTCATAAGAATAAAATCATAAATACCATGAAGAATAACAGGAACAACCCATATAAAAGGCCTTATTAAGAATTTATATCTATTAGAGTATTTGCATTTAGAATAATAATAACCCATCACAATACCATCACACAAGTGCCCGGGTACTGCGAAAATACCTCTAT
Source organism: Candidatus Aphodosoma sp. (assembly GCA_051870785.1). GTDB lineage: Bacteria > Bacteroidota > Bacteroidia > Bacteroidales > Paludibacteraceae > Aphodosoma. Next base: position 34,537 of record JBJECF010000004.1, on the reverse strand, counting down.
TAATGCCAACAGAAATAAAATCATCTAAATTGCCAAACAAATACATCAAATTTTCTACACCGGCAAAGCCTAATGCAATACACGATGCATAAACAATACCGTCTACTCTCTCATCAAAATGAGGATTATTACGTAAAAATAACCATAACATCAATAGTTTAGCACTCTCTTCAGGAATAGCAGCTCCACAAAAAGCAGTAACAAAAGCATCATTAATAGTATGTATGAATTCTACATCCGGCACAAAAAAACCTATTAAGAAAGAGAAGAACAGAGAACAAGGAATAGATAATACACCAAATAACAAAGCTTTAAGTATTTGCCCTATCGGCTCCGGGTTTCTTCTATCTTTCCAAGCTATAAACGCTAATAAAATAACGACAGGCAACAAAGCCAATCCGATAACAACCCTATTCATAATAATAAAAAATATTAAAATCCAACCGACAGATTAAAATTCACCATAAATCCGGTAAGATAATTAGGAACGGCAAATTGGCGGTTATAAATATCAGTAATCCAATAGTATGAATTTACGTTCTTTATGTCAAACAAATTAAACAACTCGAGGCTTAGCCAAATATTTTTCACGGGAGCTATATGTCGCATCCATTTATCTCTAGATGCATCAAAGCCACGAGAAACGCCAATATCTACCCTATTATAGGCTTTCGTACGGAATGTTGCCATATACCTCTCAGAACGCGGAGCTCCAAACGGCAATCCATCTGACCACACCAATTTTACATGAAATTTATATTCCGGATGATTCGGGAAATAATCTTGAAAAAATAACGAGATGTTATACCTTTGCTCATTCGGGCGTGATATATAACCCGGATAAACCTCACCCAGATAATTTCCCATATTTGAATACACCGAATAATGATCGTCAATAATATTTTCACGCGAACGCATCCAAGAAAAAGAAATCCACGAGTCGGTTCCCGGCACAAATTCTCCGAACAACTTAACATCCACACCGGTAGTATATGCAATAGCGTCGTTCATACCGGAATAACGCACCCTTACATTATCAACATAATAACTTATTACCCTATCGGCAGGCTTATAATACGCCTCTACTGTAAGTTTAAAAGGACGATTCCATATACGGAAAAAGTAATCCATTCCTGCCACAACTTGAAAGCTCCGTTGCGCATGAATATTTTTATTCAGTACTACTATATTATTACCATTCTCATCCGTCTCCGTAAGACGGAGTTCTTTATAAAAAGGGGATTGATGATACACACCGGCAGCTATTCGGAAATTAAAATCTTGTTTCCAATTAGGCAAAAATGCCATAGTAACTCTCGGGCTTACAAGCACTTCATTATTAAACGACCATACATTAAATCTCACACCACCGGTAAAAGCAAACTGACCGAAAGGCACATCTAATTTATATACATCTTGTATATAGCCTTGAACACGATGAGATATTAAATCATTATTAGAATAAAGGCTGTAAATAAGCCCTACTTTATCTGAATTTAAAGGGAGGGAATATCCTGCAGAATCTCGAGTTTCCCACTCTCTAATACGGTCAAAAATAATCTCCGCTTGATAAGAGAGCCCCCACTGCAATAAATTATGTTTATATTTATACGAGCCGTTATGAGCTACAGAAGCGACAGTAGCACTCAATCTGTTACGAGCATGCTCGTGATAAGAACCCACACCAAGCGATCCGGTATCTTTATTATCTTCGTCCGATGTAGTAGACATATCCAGCTCCGACAGCAAATAAGATCCTTCTATATCGTACGTCTCTTGCTCATTAGTATTGAAAACGCTGATATTCCAACCTAAATCTATACTACTACGAGGCTTATAGCTTACACCCAACGCTCCGAAATAAGTGCGAAAAATATCTTTTTCCATTCCATCAAAATAGACGGTAAACCTATTGGCATTGGATATAGTACCAAATGAAGTAGTTCTACTTTTCGGCACGAATTTATAATAATTTTGAGAGAAATTTCCAAGGAAAGACATCTCACATTTGCTCGACAATTTCCAAGTCATAAATGTTTGATAATCGACAAAATAAGGATTATATTCACCTTTTGTTTCAAGTGTACCGAGAAGTACTTGCATCGATTTAAAACGAATACCATGCAGCTGAGTAAACTTTTTGGAATTAGAGCCGACATACGCCGAAGCCCCTTGGAGAGATGCGCTTATATTGGCTTCAAATTTTGACGGTTGTTTATAAGTAACATCCAATACCGACGACATTTTATCTCCGTATTTAGCATCGAAACCTCCGGCAGAGAAATTCACAGCACCCACCATATCGGGGTTAATAAAGCTAAGTCCCTCTTGTTGACCGGCGCGCACCAAGAGCGGACGATAGACCTCTATACCGTTGACGTACACACTGTTTTCATCATAATTACCTCCGCGTACGGAATACTGACTACTCATCTCATTATTAGAACTCACACCGGCAAAACTAGTAAGTATCGATTCGAAATTACCACCAGAAGCATCCGGAATTACTTTTAATGCCGAAGGGTCGATAGCAACCATAGTGGACGTTTGACGCCTAAGTCCTTTCACCTCCACCTGGTCTAATTCAGTAGTACTGCGTGGCATAGTTACAACCACATTATATACCTTATCAGTAGTCATCGGTATCACACGTTCTACCGTTTCATACCCTATACAGGAGAAACGCAGAATAATAGTATCTTTTACCAATTGTTGAGGGAAGGAGATATCAAAAAAGCCTTTTTCGTTTGTTATAACGCCGGTTGTAGTACCTTTAAGTTGTACTGTAGCAAAACCAACAGCATATTTTTCATCATCAAGAGCATAACCGCGCACGAATATTTTCTGTGCCCCAAGGGGGAACAAAATCAAACTAAATATCAAATATATAATTACGCGTCTTTGCATTTCTATAATAACGAATAAATATGCTTAATTATTTCAATTCAATTTTTTTATCCTTGCCAATTTCAACAAGAGAGATTTCTTTCCATAATCATCAAAATCGATAACAGCTTTACATCCGGAGATGTCGTTTGTAATAGAAGCAATCACTCCAATACCAAATTTATCGTGAATTATGTTATCTCCAACGTGATAAGGTACTCCATTGACGAGCGCTTCGTTTATTTCTTCTATTTGCGAAGGTCGCTCTATTTTTTTATATACCCCGGACGGATTCAGTTTTACGGAACTATTTTGTGAAACTGTAGATTTATTATTTCTAATATCAGCAAGTTTATTCATCAAATCTTGCATATGCCGGTCTACCACAATAGGGTTTTCATTAGACGTAGAGTTTGAAAAGCGCTGTTCATTACGGCTAAACTCTTTTTTTGTATAACTATTATTAGAATATCCATTATTAGAAAATCCGTATGGATTAATTGAATACCGGGGCATACTTTCATCTTGCCAATCAAGAAATTTTTTGTCAATATCGTATAAGAAACGACTCTCAACTGCTGAAGAAGACTGTCCGTTACGGAAGCGACTTTTAGCATAGCTTATAAAACATCTTTCTTTAGCTCGAGTAATAGCCACGTATAATAAACGGCGTTCTTCTTCTACATCGGCTTCTGACTCAACAAACTGATTTGGAAAAAGATTTTCTTCAAGGCCTACGATGAAAACGTAATTAAATTCCAAGCCCTTTGCAGCGTGAATAGTCATCAATTTGACTGAGTTCTTATTTTCCGGTTTTTCTTCGTCTTGGTCGGTAGAGAGGGCGGCATTATTCAAGAAGTCGGCAATAGTCACCACTCTCTCATCCTCTTCTGCCGCTTTACTAAATTGAGCTACTGCATTTTGTAATTCCTGAACGTTCTCAACTCTCGCTTTCCCCTCAATGGTAGTATCCGACGACAAATCCTGCATAATATTTGTTTCGTAAATAACGGACGTAAGAAAATCTTCCGCCTTCATTTCAAGCACATTATCGGACAATCTTTTTATCAAATTAGCAAAAGTGATGATTTTATTGGCAGTGCCGGAATTTAATTTAGGGATATATTGAGTAGGATTAAGCAAAATTGTCAAAGTATCGACAGAGCCATTATCTTGCAATGCCATAAGTATTTTATCTACTGTTACAGCACCGATACCGCGAGTAGGGTAATTGATAATACGCTTTAAAGATTCTATGTCATTACTATTAGCAGAAAAACGCATATAAGCAAGTACATCCTTCACCTCTTTTCTTTGGTAAAAAGATAAACCACCATAAACGGAATATGGAATACCATTTTTAGTTAGTTCATGTTCGAAAATACGGCTTTGAGAATTTGTACGATAGAGTATAGCAATATCCTGATAGTCAACAATTTTCTTAGAAACAGCTTTAGCGATAGTATTAGCCACATAAACGCCCTCTTCCAAATCAGAATAATTGGAAGTAACAGTAATAGGGTCTCCGAGCGACAGTTTACTAAAGACGTGCTTTCGCATTTGACGTTTATTCTTAGCTATAAGAGAGTTAGCTGCTTCAACGATAGTCTGTGTAGAGCGATAATTCTGTTCGAGTTTAAATAGTTTACAGCCCGCGAGTTGAGAAGCAAAATCTATAAAATTATCTACAACAGCCCCTCGAAAAGAATATATACTTTGTGCATCATCCCCTACAACACAAACTCTATTTTCATTATTAAAGAGCAACTTAACAATAGCATGTTGCACAGAATTCGTATCTTGATACTCATCAACAAGGATATATTTAAATTTACGAGCGTATTTATTTCTCAATTCAACGCAATTAGTAAAGAGGGAATAAGTATACACAAGAATATCATCGAAATCCATAGCATTAGCCTCTTTACAACGATGGCAATAAGCGGTATATATATCGGCGAAACGACCGATTTTTTGGCGTTCATCATACCTCAAATTATTATAATCTGAACTATATTGTTGCGGCATGATAAGATGATTTTTACAATAAGAAATACGGCTAAGAATAACGCTATCTTTATACTCTTTATCCTTTTCGAGACCGAAATCTTTAACAATCGATTTTATTAAAGATTTAGAGTCGGAAGTATCGTAAATAGTATAATTAGAATTAAAACCAATAGTCTGATATTCAACACGAAGTATGCGGGAAAAAATAGAATGGAAAGTACCCATCCACAAATATTTGGTAAGATTAGGGTCAACGAGTTTCGCAATACGCTCTTTCATTTCTTTAGCGGCTTTATTAGTAAAAGTAAGCGCCATAATTTCGTATGGTTTATATCCCATTTCAAGCAAATAAGCTATTTTGTAAGTAAGCACACGGGTTTTACCGGAGCCGGCTCCGGCGATAATTATCTCAGGTCCATCTAAATATCTTACAGCCTCCTCCTGAGTAGGGTTAAGAAAATCAGTCAACTCCATTCTATATATCATTAATAATTTACAAAGGTACTATTTTTTCATGAAGCAACCATATAATTTTAATAAATAAAAATCAACTACTCTCGAGGACAACTGCAAAATTAGTAACATATTAAACATACTTTATTTATGATGTTTTTCCCTCTTATAAATCAATTCTTGTTCTCACAATATAAACAAATATACATATTGAAACACATCCCGGATCCATAAAGAAAGGGTTATAACAATTAAAGCACATACAATGATATGCACGTGCTTTAATTGAGTATTAAATTATTGAATTGTATTTATTTTTCAGCAAATCTTTTTGGTAAAGTAGTAATTCCAAAAACATCTTCATTTTCAAGCGTTATACTAGGATAACCATTTTTAATTATTTGAACTACATTCCCTGTGCTTTTTATATTTATTATAGCTATATATACATTGCTATTGCTTATTGTCATTCCTCTAAATACACAATTTTCTTTTTTAAAATATTCTTGTTCATTCTTATAAACAACAACAGTTGATGGGTCTCCTACACCATTATTTTCTTCACACCCTAAATAAAGATCATTGTTATATTTTCTGATATATTTCGCCTCCATACAATAACTATATTGAGAATGATGGTATTGAGTAGTATCTCCATAAATATGAATAATATTCCCCCTCATATCATATGTAGCAGGTATATATCTTATTTTTCAAAAATTCCTTTGTCATATCCGGGACTAAAATTTTGTGTGCGATAATCAAAATTATTTACATCAATAAACATAGGGTTATTAATATTAAAGTTATACAGAATAAATTTAATTGTCCGAATTTTGACTCAACAAAGATGTAAATAATTTTTAATAAATTCAAATACTATTAAATACTTTTTTTAACTGTATATTCAATAACAAAGCACAAGTCCAATATCTTTCCTATAGAGTAAATAGCTATGAATGCTAAATTATAATCAAAAAATATATATTCATCATTCTTCCGAAGAAAAATTGAATTATACAAGAATATCGTCAAACAGCCTGGAATAATTTTCATTTGGTATGACGTGATACACTTGCATTCCAAGACGGCGTGCTGTTTCTACATTTGCGGGACCATCATCAAGGAAAACCGCTTCTTCCGGCTTAATACCCTCATTCGACAATAATTTCAAAAAAATTTCTTCTGATGGCTTTGTCATCTTCATTTCATAAGATAGATAAAGATGGTCGAAATAATTATCAACACTATCGCCGTCTACATTAAAAAACTTTCGAATACAGTAAGGGAATTGAATCTCATTCGTATTACTCAACACTAATATCCTGATTTTATCTCCCTTTTCATTATATACACCATTATGTAACCGACGAATTAAATCCATTTTATATTTTGGAATATCGAGTAAAAAACGGTAAAAAGCATCGTCAATAACATCATCAGAAAGGGATAGATTATATTTTGCACGTATCAATCTGTGAAATTGACCGGCATCAATCATGCCGGCTTCAAGCTGCGCAAAAAGCCCGGATTGTACATAATTATCGAGCATAGAATCGGCATCATAGACACCTAGTTCCGTTAATTTATCAACAGAAGCCTGACGGTTGAGATTGATAATCACACCGCCAAAATCAAAAATAATTGCTTTAACATTTTTAAAATCAAACATATACAAAAAAAATATTATAATTGTTTGCTATATTAAAAAAAAATAGTACCTTTGCAATTGGAAAGATGAGTAAATCATCATCCGGTCTCATAGCTCAGTTGGTTAGTAGCACCTGACTCATAATCAGGGGGTCCTAGGTTCAAGCCCTAGTGGGACCACTAAATTCGCTTGATTGCAGTTGCAATTGAGCGTTTTTTATTGTAAAGTCTTCAATCTACCATTTCCAATACGTTTATCTATTAATACCATAAATGGTATATGGGTCAGAAGATTTATTATCTTCCAACAATGAAATATTATCTGGTGTATCAGTAAAAAGATGCTCATGATAAGTATGATAAATAACCATAAGATTTTTACGAGACATCGTCTTGATTCCCACACGATTCAATCGATTTCCAAGGTCGATATCTTCGCCATAACCGGGATGCACAAAACGTTCATCAAAGCCGTTAACCTTTAATAAATCTGCCTTATACAAAGAAAAATTACATCCTAAAATAAATCTATTTTTTTCTTTTATAAACAATTTTCTCAATAATCGGCTTGATATACGAAACATCTGCTCCATTTTGGTTCTTTTTCGTAAAAATATAGTATCGTATAATAATGGTAAAAAGAGTTTGCCATTCATACATCCGGCAGACACCCTCTGTGTATTAATTTTAGCTGTTATGCGCTCGGTAAGCATCACTCGGCGTCCGGTGCTAACCTCTCCTTGACGGGCATAATTAAAGTGATCTTCTAAAAAAGTATCAGAAGGCACGCAGTCGCCGTCGAGAAACACCAAATAATCGGCTTTTGCCACTCGTACGGCACTATTAAGAATTACATTTTTACGCCAACCCACATCTTCATGCCAGACATGATTAATAGGAAATGAAGTATTGCTAATTAAATCATCAAGTGCATTAACGACGTCTTTTGTAGAGCCATCATCTGCAATAATCACTTCGAAATCACTGAAGGTCTGTCGTTCAAGAGCGGCAAAAACCAAGTTCAATTTATCTAACTTGTTATAAAAAGAAATTATCAGAGTAACTTTCGGCATATAACACAAACAAAAAAAATAAACAAGTTACATCGTTCACAGATATTGATTAATACCATTATCACAAAACCAACTATTCTCTTTCATTTTTCTATTCATCAACGCCACATTTACCTCTTGTGACGTCCAATTACTTTTATGAAAAAGATGATACATAACAGCGCGATTTCTAACACTGAACATCTGAAATCCGGCAGCTTTAAGGCGCCAACACAAGTCAAGGTCTTCACCAACAGCAGGATGAATATAATCTTCATCAAAACCGTTTATCTTTATTAGGGCATCTTTTGAAAGAGAAAAATTGCAACCTGTCAGGTTTTTAACTTTACGGAACTCCTTTTTGGAATACAGTGGCACAAAAATACCTTCGTCTACATATCTACACCCTTCATGGCAAAGGAGTCTTTTCCACATCAAACTATCGAGGTCAAAAACAGAGATATCAAGGTTTTTCAAATCGCGAGACAAAGGCTCGGAAAGTTTGACTCTCTTACCGAGTAAAACGCGATTTTCTTCAGCATAGCGAAGATGCATCTCTACAAATCGGTTATGCACCACGCAGTCACCATCAATAAATATAATCCAAGGAGCTTTTGCAGCACATATTGCACGATTCAAAGCTCGATTTTTTCGCCAACCAATATCCTCTTGCGTTAAGTGCTTAAAAGGGCAAAACCAATTATATTGCTGAACAAAAATAGCCATTTCTTTACTGCAACCATCTTCGGAGATGATTATTTCAAAATGACTTTCCGTTTGCAATTTCAACGAATTAAGCACCGCACAAAGAGCATGTGTATCTTTATAAACCGAAATAATTACAGATACTTTAATATCAGACATATTAAATTATTTGTTATGTTTTTTCCAACGATAATTTCTAATCAATTTTTTACACTTTTCGATATCGAATCCTCGTTTTTGGGCATAAGCGATTGCAATAATATCGAGAGCTTCGGGTTCGAGATTCAAGCGTTCAAACCCTTTACAACCGAGGTGAATATCAACATCACAAAACTTCATCCTATTAAGGTCCACCATCTGCCATATAGGGGCGCCATCAACAAAATCAATAAGTATATTACCTCCTGAAAAATCTAAGGGGTAAATACCTTGCATATGCATTTCGGCAGTTTGTTCACCAATAAATGTAAGATAATCGATGCGATGCTCAAGAGAAGTATTATTAATAACGTCGTAAAACGAGTACTTAAGAGTACTTCGACGAGAAACATAATAGCTATCAAACAAAAAACAAGTACAATTGATTTCATTGAAAGCGATAGGTTCGGGAGTTGGAATTCCGCAAGAAAGCAACTTTTGTGCATAAAGGTAAGAACGCATTGCTTTTGACTTTCGGAAAGAACCATATATTAAAGAATTAAAGAAGTTGGGTTTTGCAAATCGTTTTACAACATATTCTTCATCGTTATAATTAAGAATTCTAAGTTGATTACGTTTGTCGTGAATCAAATTGCCATGGTTGGCTTCAAAATGCACGGGAAGAGATTTTATAAAATATTCCAACGACTCATACCCCGATGAAATAGATATTTTTCGTGGGAACATCAATCGGATAAACAAATTGATAGCCTTTGAAAGGGTACGTTTCTTACGCAGTTTACCATACAATTCACGCTCAAAAAATTCGGGATGTCGAGTATTTAATATTTCAATCACAGCAGATAATTTACCTCTATTAAGCACATGTTTGGAATCGGACCGAGCACGATATTTAAATCCGATACTATCCAAGAAATAAACCTCACCGCCATTCTTAAGCATTGAAATCCAGAAATCCCAATCTTCACGAGTAGGCACTTCGGTACAATAGCCTCCGAATTCGAGGGCATCCATACGGCGATAAAGGGCACAATTATCGATAATATTTTTTCGAGCGAGAAGTGAAAGAGAATAATCGGGTAGAATCCACTCACCGGATTTTTTTCCGAAATATTCTATACGGGGTACCACCACTTTAACCGACGGGTTCGACTCAATTGCATCAACAGCGGAAGTTATAAAATGAGGATAAATAATATTATCGGCATCAACGGGAAGAATATATTCTCCCTTTGCCTCATCAAGAGCTTTATTTCGAGCGGAAGATACTCCTCTATTTGGCTGTAAAAACAGATGGATTCTACTATCTTTACGCTCATATTCTCGCAATATAGCATTGGAGTTATCCGTAGAACCATCGTCCACTACTATTACTTCAAAATTTGGATAATCGGAAGCAAGAACACTATCGAGAGTTTCTTGAACAAAACGGTCCATGTTATACACCGGGATGATAACAGAAACCAACTTACAATCGGATTGTTGACACATACCTGGAAACACTTTTAAATTTTATCCATTCCACGGGTTAATTTGTACCAGTAATATTTTATCGGGTTAGTGTATTTCAATAATTTCCACGGGCGACTTGCATGTGGGGTATGCAAAACCCTGACATCCATAAGTAGTCGGTTTTGATAGCCTATTTTACGCGACATTCGAGTAATAGGCACATCGAACCATTGCTTTTCGGGATTCAACAAATTAAAGTCGAAATCGTGTAAAAATCTATTCGCGAGTAAAGTGCAACAGAAGCTTAATCGCTTTTTTGTATTTACAGTACCCTTAAAATCGGAAGCATATAGATATGGAAAGTTCACAACATCATTGTTGTCAACAGTAACGGCAGCTACCATACCTACAACACTATCGGTGGCTTGACAAACGAGAGACGATATAGTATCGGGCTTCACCACCACATCCGACTCTATAATAACGAGGTCTGCCTCCGTAGCAAGAGCCTCTTTTTGTGCATGCATAAGCACAAATCTGTAATTAGGGGAAGGTGTATTGAGGATAGACGACAAGTGTATAAGTTCAAAGCCAAGATTTTGTGCCATTTCATCGAGACTTTCGGCACAATCCGTATCTGAAAAATCATCATATACAACATACCTCCAATTGAAATCTATTTTAGAATTCATCACCGAAATAATAGTACGTTGAGCGGTGACAAAGGAGTTCTTAACAGGAGTAATTATCAATACATTCTTCATTATTTTGTCTTATAAATCAATCCGCTACGAGAAATTGTAACCATAGCACCGAAAGAATTTCCATAAACATCACCCCAATCTGCCGCGAGAGAAAGTGAGAAATTCAGGTTCCATGCTTGTGGCACTATCTTTTGCACTGAGAGCAAAATAGAGTTATTTTTTGCCATTACACCTGAAGAGTACAATTCTCGACGATAGTACTTACTATTTGCATATCGAAGAAGATAGTTAAAGCCAAAAATATCGCCGGAAATGGATAGATGATGCGTCATCGTTCTATTATAAAGCACTCTTTGTGAATCGGTAATAATAGGAGAAATAATAAACGGCACACCTATAACATACCCTTTGTTCGTCCATCCCTGAGTGTAAATGGAGTTTGTGAAATAAGAATCACCACCGCCAAACACCACGCCATCAACGTCGTGAGTAGGTCCCGACTGATCTGTAGTATTCAAGAATTCATACATGATTGCAGAGATAAACCTCCACTTATTCTGAGATATTTGCACACCCCACAAGCCATCATAACGATTTAAAGCTTTCCATGGAGCAAAAACGGGTCCATCTTCAAAAAGCGTTTGCCAATAAGCATTTACATGCCAGTGTTTCAATTTCAATTCAATACCGATATTTTGTGATCCTACATGGTTTCCAACGGCATTATTTTTTTCGTTAGAATTAACACCACCCTCATGAGCGCCAAAAACTAGCCACCAATCCTTTATAGTAGAACCAAGTTCCCCATACACATCCGATTTTCCGCCCCATTGAGCTGCATGATGAAATTCGTAATTGATATTCACCGGTAGCTTACCTCCAATTCTACCGGCAATAAACTTATAATGTAATAAAGTATTTTTAGGACCAACTCCATCGTAAAACCAGCCATGCACAAGAGCACCCTTTATCTCGGCATAACCATAAGTAAAAGGAATAGAAGTATATTTATCGATACCAATAGAGATAATAGGCAGAGATGCTGCATTATCAGACCAGAGCATTGACCCGGCAGAGAGTGAAAATTCGTTATCGAGCCAAATATTTCTATTATTTCCATATTCCAGGCGTTTAAAGCCTGCTGAAATATCAAAGCACCAAAGGCGCACATGAGCGTAGCACTCTTCGATAGAATATCTAAGTGCAGTACTTAATCGAGAGTTATAATTATATCCGGAAGGGTTTATAAGTGAAATCAAGGACGAATTAATTTCCGCGATGGAATCGAATGTTTTTAGACCATCAACGCCACCGGAGATAGAGACTGCAAACGAATAATCCCACCAGCGAGCATCTCGCAAAGCAGGCTTTTCAAAAGACAATGAAAGTGTACCGCCATATGGGGCTGGAGAATATTTTCCATTTCTATTAGAATATAGCCAAAAAGGAGCATTTTCACCTGTCGAAGCCGTTGCACTCAATGAAACACAATACCCTATACTATCCACTCCCTTATCGACTGAATCCATCGGTAAAGGCCATGGTTTAAAAGGCTTATAAGCAATGATATCGGCACAAGCAAATATCAACAAAAGCAATAGAATATATCGATGAAACCGAATCATTTAGGGATTGTGCAATAAAAAGATTTCACATAACTACCATCAGAAATTTGTCCTAAACCCCAGAACAATTTACCCTTAGCAAAAAAGGCTACGGTATTTTCCATACCACCGGGAGGCATATTTCCGAGAGAATACCACTCATCGACGTCTGCGTTGTAAACAATGATATCTTTATAGAGATACATCGACGTTTCCGTACCGCCCCAATATCTTCCACCAATTAAATACAACTCATTATCATTCACTGCAGTAGAAGAAAAAATCCTACCTTTAGAAGGGGTATCGGAACGGCGTATCCATTGCCTATTTTCAGGTAAAAACTCCCACCAATCGTTCAGATTAAAGGTATTAAATCCACAACCGACAAAATATCTGCCGTTCAGATTACCGGCAGCAGCAAGAGTCCGCTTTTTATTACCTTCGCTACATATCAATTCCCAACGATTCTCTTTTATGTAATAAGCGTACACATTCTGATGAAAGCACTCGGAAGGTCTATAAATATATCCAAAAGCGGTATAAATAATGTCGTTATCTACATCAACCCACGAAATAGCGGCATTTGGATCAACGCCAGGAAAACGGGCAAGCGAGTCCAAATCATGTGTTTCGAGATTATACGACCACCAATCGTAATAATAAGTCAAAACGGAATTTTTTCGGTTAGGAGACCCCAACCCCATATACACTTTATTGCCATATAATGCAAGAATAGCACTCACACGAGGCTCTATAGGCAAATCATACTCTTTAAATTCTGATAGATTATCTACATGGGCAACATAAATTTTTTTTGAAAGACCATTGGCATTACGGCCAAAGAAGATAAATACAGAATCGTTATACACCACAGAACGTGCCGAAGACAATGAAAAATTCACCTTTATGGAATCGCACTCCAACACATCCGCTTTCGGCTCGTAACGGATACAGCCGATAAAAAGTAGTGGTAATATATAGAGTAACAGAGATTTACTTTTCATAATTCTTCAAGGCAGTATAATTACATTATATCTTTATCATTAATAACATTACGAGGCAATGTAATGGTACACATATTACGTATATCTTTACCCTCTACATCGAAGCAGATAATAGAGCGCACATTATGAAATCCTTCAAATCCCATTGCACCGGGGTTCAACGTTAACATATCCAGATTTTTATCATAAATAATACGCAAAATATGGCTATGGCCACAAACGAAGACATCCGGTTTTTCCTTAGCAAATTCCAATTTTGCATTTCTACTATATTTACCCGGATAACCACCAATATGCATCATAAGGAAAGATAGCTCCTCTATTTTAAAACGAAGTACTAACGGAGCATGATTACGATAAAATGGGCTATCGATATTTCCGGACACCACTTTTACCGGAGCGAATTGTTGCAATATATCAATAACAGACCAATCGCCATAATCGCCGGCATGCAGAATCAAGTCACACTCTTTTAAATACTTATCGAATGAGTCATCAATTCTGCCGTGAGTATCGGATATTAGAGCAATGCGAGTCATTATTTATCCTCCTCTCTTTTCATTATACCGTCCAAGATATAGTGCATAATATTTGAGCGATGGTCGCGAATATAATTTCCGATAGTATGGTTAAGATACGGCGCTTCAAGCCCTTTGAGAGCGTAAAGCATCATCATAGCAGCCCACTGAGTGCTGTTGATAGCAAAAATATTTTCGCTTACACCTTGATCCAAAATTTGCTTAATCAATCGAATCTCTTTTATATCGATATGTCTACGAGCCTTTTCCACCTCATAAATATTTCTAAAAAAGTCGGCACGTAGCGAACCATTACGTTCTATAGCCTCTTTGATAGCCTCAAAACGCACAAAGATATACTCTTCCAATTTATGATGCGCCTCCATATCGCGTGACATCACCACTTGAAGACGTTCGATAAGCAAAGTGAGTTCGTTCTCTATAACGGCAAGATACACCTCATCTTTATTACTAAAATAGGTATATATTGTACGACGACCTTTTCCGGAAGCAACTGCTATATCATTCATAGTAACATTTGCCTTACCGTGTAAAGCAAACAGACGGCGTGCAACATCAACAATAAGCATCCGCGTTTTAGAAGGTTTAGGTGTTTTCATAATTAAAATATATATTGTTCGGCATCAATTACTTATATATTTGTTTGTCAAAATTAAAAAAGTATTGAGGACGATTAATTTTCATTTTATCAATATTATTTTGCTTTGTAACAACATACGATTCTTTGGCGGTAGAAAATGATGCTTCAAACAAAATATTTCTCTCATCGTCTCTACCCACAACAAGTATAGCTTCTCGAATTGGAGACATAGAATCACCGACAATGAATTTACAAGAATAGTTATTCTCATTAGAAAGCAGAGTGAAAGCCCTTGATATGTCATTACTGATAGAATATTTTCCGGAAGGTATGTAATTGACCGATAGTGGCACTCGTGCAATAAACACTGCCGACGTATCATTATCACAATTCAGCGTCACTTGAATATGATTGACTGTAGGCTCGGAAGGAAGAGAAAACTCTTGTGCGGTATAATTGTTATAGAAAAGCGACTTTGCATCAGAACCGGATTCACCACGCCAATAAACGGGAGTAGCGGCACATCGCGCCTTTATCTCTTCATTATCAACACCATAAAGCATACATTCCACCACATAAACTCCATTTAAAGAGATGGTTATACTACCTTTAACTATTCGAATAACACTTAGTCCATCGGCATGATATTGACCGAGATAAGAACCTGTAATATAGTATTGACCGTCTTTTTCTTTAATCTCTCCGGGTGCAATGGAATATTCATCTTCATTATCATTAACCACATATTCACTTTGAGGCAAAGAGTCTTTAGAGATAGGAGCATAAAGGAACAGGTTGATAAAAAAGCCATCACCGGATACATTTCCATCTTCATCGAACGATACCGAGCTATCATGCAAGCGAAGCACAATATCTCGCTTTGTTTCACTATCATCTATATCATACATCGTAATTTTATCGAAAGAGAAAGAGAATTGGGGAGTAACAACTCTTACATAACAAGTGTCGTAAACATTTGAAGCTTGACCTATTATCATACATTCACCGGCATAAACAGCTGTAACATTACCCTTTGAGTCGACAACAGCTACATCGGAATTTGTCGAGCTCCACGCAGTAGAGTTATAGGCGATAGCTGATATAGGTTGAATAAACATCTCTATCTGACGAGATTCTCCCACATTAAGCACCATTGTATCCGGGCTGAGAAATACAGACCTTACCTTACTCGGGTCGTTACAAGAATTTACGACGAGCAAAGAAACACAGAAGAATAATATATATTTTAGTTTATTCATATCGGCAATAAATTACATCCTGCATCAACTATTCGGGTCTTTATTGGGGTTAGTCACATAAAATGATGTATACCAAGAAGCTATGGCACCCATTACAAGCACTACCACAACCACAGATACTACATCGGTCCACATCAATTCTACCGGATAAACTGTTGACAAATAGCCATCACCCATTTTAAGCAACCCGAATTTATCTTGAAGCAACACTATCACTACTCCGAACAAAGTACCGGCGAAAGTACCCAACAAAGAGATACCACAACCTTGTACAAAAAAGAGTTTTTTTATCTTTGAAGGGGTAACCCCGAGAGAATTAAAAAGTTCAATATCTTCTTTTTTCTCAATGATAATCATCGACAAAGAACCAATGATATTAAAAGAGGCAATAAGCAAAATAAAGCTCAAGATAAGAAAAGTAGAAAACTTCTCTATCTTGGATATTTTATAGAAATCCGCTTGTTGTTCATATCTATCCAGCACAATATAATCGTCGCCAAGCACTTCAGCAAGTTCTTTTTTCGTTTTTGCGACTGTTTTTTTATCTGTCTTAGCATTGAGTTTAGACACTCTCACATCGACATAATTGGCATAATTACGGGGCAACATATAAGCATCGCGTACATCGTCGATAGGCAAAATAAAATAAGTTTCATCGTATTTATTCTGAAGCGAAGAGAATATGCCAGTACAATAAAACGGTGTTTTAGAAAAATTTGTTTCGGGGCGCGCCACATTAATCTTTTTCTTCTTAGGAGCAAAAAGGTTAACGGGCATTGACAAATCCACTCCAGTTTGAAGTTTTTGAGCGAGTAAAATGCCGATTACACCGTAAATTTCGCCATCATTCCCATGAGAAAGTGAAAAAACGCCGTCCCACATAAGGCTATCCATCTTAGCGATATTGGCAAAGTTATCGTCGACACCCATTACTTTTGCCGGCGACTGTTTCGCATTTGTACCGAGTAATGCGTCTTGCTCTACAACATTACACCAAGTGACGACATTAACACTGTTTTTTGCATTTTTCAACTGAGGGCAATCGATATCTATAGCATTACCGGTAGCGGGAATAATCTTTAATTCCGGGTCAAAAGCCGTAAAAGAATTCTCCACCACTCTCTCAAAACCATTCAACACTGAGAGCACTGCTACAAGAGCCATAGTACCCACTGCTACACCAACAATACTCACGGCAATAATCAAATTAATTGTATTATGCCGTTTGTGAGAAAACAAGTAACGCGTTGTAACAAAAGGTATAAACATGACACAGCACTATTTCATTAACAGCAATTAATCTTCCGCTTCATCCTCATCATCGAAAGGAATATGGAGATATGGGTCCGCTCCTAAAATTTTGTCGATATTAGCCAATTTGTCTATTGACTCATCGAGATAGAAATTAAGTTCCGGTATAATTCTCAGTTGATTACGCAAGCGACAACCTAATTCATATCTGATAGAACTCTTGTCAGCATTGATACGATCGATGAGTTCCGCTGCTTTTTCGGTTGGGAAAATACTTAAATAGATACGGGAAATACTAAGATCGGATGTTATACGAACTTCTGATACACTGATAATTACGCCTTGAATCTGACGGCCGTAATGCACGAAAATATCTCCGAACTCTTTTTGTAATAATCTTGAAATTTTTTCTTGTCGAGTAGACTGCATAATATTCGTAATTTATTAATTGGCAAAGTTACAAAAAACCATTGAAATAATAATGTAATGCGAATAATTATTCTTCTTTTTCGGCATCTTGAAGCACCCGGTTCACTTCGGTCTGTACTTTTATTAACATTTCACGGCACTCTTTTACCAGGGTAGAAGCCTCTTTTACTTTTTCTGCGAGCAAGTCTACCGAGAGTTTTCCACTCTCAATATCAGCCACAATCTTTTCTAATTTCTCAATTTTTTCTTCGTATTTCATCTTATTTACAATTATATTTACGTTCGACCATTATTTATCTGTAGCACACTTATTATCTTCTTCAACAATCATAGGATTACTAATTACTTCACCATCAAAAAATATCGATTTCATCGGGATATTATAATCTATTTGCTTAATGGAAGTGATAATTTTTTCGCCTTGTGTAGTAAGGGTATATCCCTTTGAGAGAAGATTTATCGGGTTTAATAAATTTACTTTAGTTTCGAGAATATTCAATTTATTGTTGGCATTGATAAAGAAGTTGCTGGCGACACGAGGTAAGAGTGTTTGAAATCCAGAGATAACAGCCTCATGCTTAAGTAAATATCTATCAGTAAAAGAAATAATATTGCGAGAAATACTATCAATAGAAATTATCTCGTCTTGCAACCTATTGCGTGTGGCAGTACAAAATCTATTTTCGAGAGAAGCAAGATTATTAAGCGCTAATACCGAGAGATTTATAATAAACTCGGCGGCAGCAGTCGGCGTTTTAACACTACGGGCGGCAACCATATCGAGTACAGTATTATCACGTAAATGACCGATACCGACAATAACAGGCAATGGAAAATGAGCTATTTGACGAGCAATTCGTTCACTATCAAAAGCTTGTAAATCAGTAGAAGAGCCACCGCCACGAATTATCACAACCATATCGAAATCAGTCGCACGAGTAGCAATGTCGGACAAAGCCCCCATCAAGTCGTCTTCCGTTTTATCTCCTTGCATTACGGAGCGAAAAAGAGTAACATTATAGTCAAAACCGTAGTTATTTTCGAATAATTGGTGGACGAAATCACCATATCCTGCTGCGGTATTACTGGAGATAACCGCAATATTTTTTGGCGCCATCGGCAAGGGGAGCAAAGAATTAAGTTTCAACAATCCCTCTTCGGTAAGGCGTTTAATAATTTCTTGTTTTCGACGTTGAATATCACCAATTGTAAAAACAGGATCGATATCTATGATATTAAGCGACATACCATAGAGTTCATGAAACTGAACATCGCAACAGAAAAGGATGGATATTCCGGCTTTCAACTCAGACCGAGCCACCTCCACAAAACGTCGATGAATATCCGCATATTTTGAAGCCCAGATAATTGCACGCTGACGAGCAATGATATTATCATTCATCTCTGATTTCTCTACCAATTCGAGATAGCAATGCCCCGAAGCATTACGAGAAACGCTACTTATCTCGGCAGTAACCCATATCGAAGAAGGCATGAAAGAACGAATCTGTCGAGAGATATAATTATTTAATTCGTAGAGAGATTTATAATTCATAAAACTATGATTTCATCGATAAATATACTTATATACGTAAGGACCGTTTTCCGTATTTAGCAAAAGAATATAGAAGCCGCTACTATGAGGAATGGCAACTTTTTCTCCACCGGAAACGGCATTGTTATACACTAAGCGGCCATAAATATCGTATATAACGAGTTGCGCCGGAATAAAAAGGTTTTCGAAAGAGAAACCATCATCAGAAACAAACAAAGCAGGAGCACCATCAGTAGCAGACTCCACAGGAGAATAGACGGAAAATACGGCGTAAGCATCCGGAATGCCGTAACCAATACTATCGTTCGGAGTAAAATAATTCGAAGCACTCTTAATAATATCTTCATACAATTTCCAAGGGGTAACATTAGGCATTGCGGACATCAACGAGGCAACCATACCTGCAGCGATAGGGGTAGCAAAAGAAGTACCGGACGACTCATAAAGATTATTATCGGAAGCAGCAACGACGACGCCGTAGCCACAGGTAGCAATTTCCGGTTTTACTCTACCATCGACAGAAGGACCACAAGAGCTGAAAGGGGCATAATAATTAACTGTATCTACCGCACCAACACCCATTACACCTATTCCATCGGAAGGCACAGAGAGATAATGCCAAGGTTTGAAGGCATCATTGCCGGCGGCATTGAGTACAAAAATACCTTTTTCTACAGCCATAGACGCAACTCTCGACGCGCGAGTAGTTCTACCATCAAGCATATCATAAGTATAACTCATAGAGTCGATATCGAAAACTGTATATCCAAGCGAAGCAGTGATAATATCAACTCCAAGACTATCAGCACGCTCCACGGCAACGCAATAATAATCGGTTTCATCGGGAAATTCTATATAACCATTCTCTGTGCGAAAGCAGTAATAAGAAGCATCGGGAGCCGCTCCCACATAATTACCAGGCATATTTGCCGCCATAGTACTCATCACAGAAGAACCATGAGAACCATCGTAATCAGGGAATTGATGTTTGTTAAGAACGAAATCGTAATAATCGAGCAAACGCCCCGAAAGCAAAAGAGAATCAAAAACTTCCATATCGTACAATCCTTGAAAACCACCATCAAGCACGGCAATATGGATACCGGCGCCTCGATATCCCAAATTATGCAAGCGAAGCAGATTAATTTGTTCGAGTTGCCTTCTCGCACGATTTAAGTTAAAATATGGTAAAGGAATTTTCGATAAATTCGATGTTTGTCGAGAAGAATAGTGTTCGGAATCATAAGGTTTAGTAAGTTCTACAAATCGAACAAATGGTAATGAAGCCACCATGAGCGATTGAGATTTTGTAGCAGACACTACAGCACCATTAAGCCACTTCATCTGATATACTACTGTAGCACCGGTTTGACGTACGCCGTTTAAATAAGTAGGAGATACGGGCAAATCGGTAGAATCTACAGCAATAGAGTATTTCTGACGACGTAAAATAGCTCGTTCACTCAAAAAATTTTCCGGACGCGACAAAGAATAAGGAGTGCCAAGTTTATCACAAAACTGCACATAATAGATATTTTCTTGTGCAAAAACAGATGCTAAACAAATAGAAAGACAAAACAAAAAGAATAATCTTCTCATAAGCTATAAATATAATTATCAACAAATTACACCGCCACCAAGCACATCGAGGTAATCTTGGCCGGTATAAAATACGGCACTTTGCCCCGGAGTGATACTATCTACGGCATCAAGAAATTCCACACGCGCAATACCATCGGCATGGTGATACAACCGAGCCGGCACGGCTTTAGAGCGGTAACGGACTTTAACTACAACATCAAAGCCATCGGTAAAATCGGCATATTTCATCATATTAAGCTGACTGACAAGGCATGTATCAGCATGAAGTTCTTCGCGACTACCAAGCATCACTTCATTGCGCTCGGCATTGATATTGATAACGAAACGAGGTTCACCAAATGCCACACCAAGTCCCTTTCGTTGACCGATAGTATAATTAGGGAAACCTTTATGTTTACCAATGATTTTTCCCGATGAATCCACGAAATTTCCCTCCTTACATAGTTTATCGAAATCTTTTACATTCTCAGAAAGAAAATGACGATAATCGTTATCGGGGATAAAGCAAATCTCCTGACTTTCGGATTTCTTAGAAAGTTTTTCATAACCAGCATCGAAAGCCATCTTACGAACTTCGGATTTTGTAAGATTACCGAGAGGGAAAATAGTATGAGCGAGACTATCTTGCGACAATTTCCAGAGAAAATAGGTTTGATCTTTAGCCAAGTCAACACCGCAACGCAAATAATACCTACCCTCATCGGTTTGTGCTATACGGGCATAATGTCCTGTAGCGATAGTATCACAACCAAGTTCTGCTGCTATTTGCATCATTTTACCCCACTTAATATTTGCATTACAAACAACACAAGGATTAGGGGTACGCCCATGCATATATTCTTCGATGAAATCGGCAATAACAGAAGATTTAAACTCCTCTCGAATATCCAATATATGGTGAGGGAAACCCATAGAAGTAGCAAGAGCTTTAGCCTCGAAAATAGAATCCGCCGAGCAGCAGCCCTTCTCTTTGGCAAGGCACGATTCCGATATTTGATCAAAAGTACGATAAGTGGCACCTATCAAAATAAAACCTTGATTTTTCAGTATCATAGCAGCAATAGAACTATCTATTCCGCCACTCATAGCCATCAATATTTTTTTACCATTCATAGCTTAAACATTATCACGCAAAAGTAATATTTTTTTGCGTAACTGACAAGAAGATAATTAATTTTTACACACATACGCAGTAAAAATAGTCTTATAGCATTTAATGGTAAATCGGAATAAATGACTAACTTTGCAAAAAATAAGGAAACAGGTAAAAATCAACCTCATAAAACAACAAAAAGCGCCAGATAACGTTATATAGTTAGTAAAAACAACTGATAAAAGAGACAAACCTTAATGTATAAAAAAATACTCTTCATCCTTTTTCCATTGATAATCATGGCAACAAATCACCTATCAGCACAAGATATTGTGGTAATAGGTCAAGTAATGTCGTCAGAAACCGGAGAGGCATTACCTATGGTAAATGTGTGGTTTAAAGGCAGTAAAACGGGATGTATCACCAATGAAGAAGGTTTTTTTATGCTTAGAAGCGACAAACCGGAAAGGCAATTATGCGTAAGTGTAATCGGTTATCGTTCACGAACTATCTCATTAGAATATGGGAAAGACCAAATGATAGAAATATTTTTGAAGGAAGAGTCTACTCTACTCGATGAAATTGTAGTTATGCCAAAACAAGATTATGCCATTAAATTATTGGGAAAAGCGAGAGAAAACAGGCATAAAAACAACCCGGACAATCTAACTGAGTTACGAGGCACGGAAAAGACACAAACACACATCAACATAACAAATATCAAAAGCAAAACATTACAGCGAAAATTATTCAACGAATTATTATCGGGAGCCATATCTCACAGCGACTCAAACTATACTCTACCTGTATACATAAACCAAACGGTATCAGACTTTTACCATGGAATAGATAGTACATCATCTACAATAATAGATGAAAAACAAAATGCCGTTAAGCTGTTATCTTCCGAGCAATGGAAGCAATTTGTGGCAGGATATACGCCAAAAATAAATCTTTATAACACCTACTCCACTATATTCGGTACTAACTTTATGAGCCCCATAGCCAAATCGGCAAAGAACTATTATAATTTTTACCTAGCAGATAGTACGAGTAACACAAATGGCAAAGAGTATAAAATAAGGGTATTACCAAAAAATGAGCACGGACTGGTGTATAAAGGGTGGCTATTTATTGACTCTGCAACTTATGCAATTACACAAGCCGACCTTAATATTGCCAACGGCACTAACGTAAGCTACCTCAACAACTTCAACTATAAGTATACGGCAAAATCTATTGACAATATCTTTATTCCTACACAAAAAAATCAACAAATGGGGTTGAGTATGGACCTCTTTGCCAAATCCGGACAACAGGACATAACGGGGCTTATACTTACAGAAAACAAAGAATATAAAACCGATTATGCTACAAGAGGGGGCGAAACCGCCACCGACACAACGAGCACCGATAGCATCACAACTACATTAAATAACTCTATGGAGACGATGTGGAACGGAGTAGATTCCATCAACCAAACACGCATTCGAAAATTGGTAACATGGGGCATTGATATAGTATTAAATCAATACCTACACATTTGGCAAATAGATTTAGGACCGATATGTAATTTATTACACTATAACAGATTAGAAGGGATATCACCGAGACTGAGTATGCGTTCGGGAGAGAAATTTTCACGCAACATCACATTCGGTGGATATTGGGGTTACGGATTTTATGACCGTCGTCATAAATATGGAGGAGAGATACAATGGCGATTCGGTCCTACAAAGCGCAATACACTATCACTCTTTTACGACCATAAAGTAGAGAATTACGGGTACGATGATATGCTGATATACAGCGAAAATAGAGTAATGGATATAGACAATATCAGCAATAGTATAGTATTCAAAAAAGACCCTACCATAGCCCTTTTCAAAAAATTTGATTTACAATACACGTATGAAAAACAAGGGTTTAAGTTCAAAGCCAATGCCTTTATGCAAGAGATAGAGAGCAACCCGTTTGTAACATATATTCAAAATGGCAGGCCAATAGAAAAACTGTCTAATGCAGGAGTAAAATTGGATTTCCGATTATCGTGGGAAGAGAGGTCTCTCGATTATTTTTTCCATCGCTACTACCTCTCTACTAAATATCCGGTAATACATTTCACTGCAGAAACAGGCGTATCGAGGGTAATACCGGAATTACGATTTTACGGCAAATTCGGCATCTATGCACACCAAAAATTTCCATTAGGATTTGGCAAATTAAACTGGGCATTTCAAGCCAATGCAGTAGTAGGAACTGTACCATTCCCGCTATTAATAATGGCACGAAGTTGCAGAGGGTCGTATTACAACAACACCGACTTTATGCTATTACACCAGATGGAGCTGATGAGCGACCTATATGTAGCAGCTACGATACGCTATCAGACAAGAGGATATATTTTCGGCTACATTCCATACGTCAACAAACTCGGAATAAAAGAAGACATTATCTTTAACATCGGATACGGACACCTAAGCAATCGCCACAAAGAGATGCTCGAATATCCGCCTTTAATGCTCAACGACAAAGGCTTATCCAATTGGAATAATATGCCTTATATAGAAGCAGGATTCGGTTTCAGCAATATACTACATGTAGGAGGGATCGAATTTTTATGGAGAGTAACCCACAGAGACGCCCCGGACGCAATGAAATTCGGCATCAGATGGTTCTTAGATCTGGACATATAAAAAAAGAGGTATTATTTTTTGATATTCACCGATAAAAATGTAATTTTGCACATTGAAAGATTAAGCAATACAGATGCGATATGATAATAGAAATAGACGAAGAGTCCGGCTTTTGCTTTGGAGTTGTGAGAGCTATAACCACAGCAGAGAAAGAATTAGAAAGTGGAGCCCCTCTTTATTGCCTTGGTGACATAGTTCATAACGGCAATGAAGTAAAGCGCCTATCGGAGAAAGGATTAAAGACCATTACACATAACGATTTACCAAAATTACGAGAAAAGAAAGTACTATTACGAGCGCATGGAGAACCACCAACAACATACAAAGTAGCGACAGAAAATGCCATAAAGATAGTAGATGCCACATGCCCTGTAGTGTTACAATTACAGCAAAAGATAAAACGTGCATATACATCACACCCCGATGCTCAGATAGTGATATACGGAAAAATAGGTCATGCCGAAGTAATAGGTCTTGAAGGGCAAACCGAAGGCAATGCCATAGTAATAGAGCATATAGAAGATCTTAACAAGTTGGATTTCAAAAGGCCTATACTATTATTTTCTCAAACCACTAAATCGTTGACAGATTTCAATTCGATAGTTAGTGAGATACAAAATAGAATATCAGCAGGCGTACTCTTTGAATATCACGACACTATATGCAGGCAGGTGGCAAACCGCATACCGCACATCAAAAGTTTTGCAAAGAAATACGAAGTAATAATATTTGTAAGTGGTAAAAAGAGCAGTAACGGCAAGATACTTTACTCAGAATGCCTTTCGAGTAATCCACGCACACATATCATCTCCGATATTGACGAGATAGACAACACATGGTTTATTGGGGCAAAAAGCATTGGCATTTGCGGAGCCACATCAACTCCAAAATGGTTGATGGAAAAAGTAGCACAAAAAATAAGAGAAACAATCAATAAATAAAGAAATGAAATATTCATTAAATTGCATAGGAGTATTAACATCCGGAGGAGATGCCCCCGGTATGAATGCGGCAGTACGAGCAGTAACGCGAGCAGCCATCTATAACGGCATCAAAGTTAAAGCAATATACAGAGGATATAAAGGACTAATAACAGGAGAGATAGAAGAGTTTCAAACTCAAAACGTAAGTAATATCATCCAACATGGAGGCACGATATTAAAGTCGGCACGATGCACTGAATTTCGCACACCTGAAGGCAGAAAATGGGCATACGACACAATGGTAAAAGAGGGAATAGATGCCTTGATAGTAATAGGTGGCGATGGCACATTTACCGGAGCCAGAATATTTGCTCAAGAATACAATGTACCAATAATAGGGATACCGGGCACTATAGACAATGATTTATGGGGAACAGATTCAACCATAGGATACGACACGGCACTCAACACCATAATGGAATGTGTAGACAAAATACGAGATACTGCCACATCACACGAGCGACTCTTTTTTGTAGAAGTAATGGGCAGAGATGCCGGATTTTTAGCGTTAGATTCTGCCATAGCATCCGGATCGGAAGCAGCCGTCATACCGGAACGAGAGACTTCTGTAGCCCAATTAGACGAATTGATTACTAATGGATTCCGTAAATCCAAAAATAGTAGCATAGTAATAGTAGCAGAAGGCGGAGGAGGAGCCCAAGCGATGGCAGACCGCATACATCAGCAATATCCGGATTACGACATAAGAGTCTCTATCTTAGGACATTTACAGCGAGGAGGTTCTCCTACAGCCTACGATAGAATATTGGCATCAAGGATGGGTGTAGCGGCAATAGATGCACTTCTTGATGAACAAAGATCCATTATGATAGGAATTGTTAATGATGAAATAGTACATGTGCCATTTACAAAAGCCATCAAGATGAACAAAGAGGTAGAGAATGAAAAAGTAAATGTACTTCAAATTCTATCCATATAAAAATTCTGTCTACATAATATAAAAAGAACGGGAGTATATAAACTATACTCTCGTTCTTTATTTTATTAAATAAGGGCCTTATTATCAATCCCGACAACTTCTACGCATCAGTCTCTCGTTCTTTATTTTAATAAATAAGGGAGATGCAAAATCAATTATTAAAGCCCTGCTCTTTTGCCAATTTCACATATAAATAACGTTTTATACTGCGTTTAGGCGTTTTAGCAAACTCTTCGGGATGGATATATATCTTAACAATATTCTCGTAAGACCCCGTTACCGCATTTACCTGTTTTCTATTTTCCTCCATGATATTAACGATATCATCATGAGAAAGCTTAGCGGCATCGGCGGCATCATTATCCACAACGACAAGAGCAATCAATTTATCTTCCGAATTTTGAAGTACGAGACTTTCAAGCACAAACGGCATATTATTGAGTTTAGCCTCTATCTCTTCAGGATAAATATTTTGTCCGTTAGGGCCGAGGAGCATATTTTTATTACGGCCACGGATATAAAGAGTACCATCTTCATCCATAGTACCCATATCACCGGTGTGGAGCCAACCCTCTTCGTCTAAAACAGCCTTAGTAGCCTCTTCGTTTTTATAATAACCCATCATCATATTTTCACCGCGAACAAGGATTTCGCCCACCTCATTATGAGGGTCGGAAGAGAGAATTTTAGCCTCCATACAAGGGAGTAATTTACCCACCGAATTAAGCTTGTAATCGTACCAACGAGAGTGACTGATAAGCGGAGCACATTCCGTCATACCATATCCGACAGTGAAACGGAAGCCGATTTTCTTAAAGAAATCTTCCGCCTCAGGATTCATCGGAGCGCCACCGATGATAACCTCCTTAAATTCATTACCAAACGCCTCTGTAAGTTTACGATTTACAGCGGCAAGGATAGTACTATCAAGGAAAGGAACTACCAAAGCCCAACGCATTGTGCGCTTCTCCATCATAGGCTGTATTTGTTTACGATAAATTTTTTCTATGATAAGAGGCACCGTAAATATACAAGTAGGTTTAACTTCGGCAAAAGCCTTTAACAATATTTTTGGAGAAGGAATTTTTCCGAGATAAGTAGTATGAGAGCCGGCACAGAAAGAAGTAAGGAAATCGAAAGCACAACCATAGGCATGAGCCAGAGGGAGGAAAGCAAGACATCTGTCACCGCGCTCAAGTAATTTGGTTTGTAAGCCGTAAACAATATTGCCGGCGAGAGCATTACCCGGTAACATAACACCCTTACTGAAACCGGTAGTACCGGAAGTATAGCTAATACAAGCCAACTCGGAATTCGGAATTGTAGGATAAAGCACATCAGCAGCAGTAAAGCCATTAGGATATAACTCTGTATAATTCTCGGTAAGTTTATTAAACGCATTAGCTATTTGCTCTTTATCTCGCTTATAATACAGCATATTATAATTAGAAAGATTAAAAACAGCCTCTACGTAAAGCAAACCGTCTTCATCGATATTTTCCCACAAATAATCACTGACAAAGAGCAGCTTGGAATCGGAATGATTAACAGTGTGTTTTATATCATTAACGTTGAAATCTTGAAGAATAGGAACAATGACTGCGCCATATGTAACCGCTGCAATATATACAATACACCAACGCGGACCATTTTTACCAACTAAAGCGCATTTATCACCTTTTTCAAAACCTATTGACTTAAAAAGAACATGAAGGCGGGCAACCTCTTCCGCCACTTGACCATAAGTGTAAGTTTTCTTTTCCAAATAATCTGTAAAAGCAGGTAAATCCCAGTTGGCTTTCATACTCTGCTCAAACAGTCGAACCAAATTTTCGCTTATCATATTATTATTATTTTAAATGCGTGCAAAGGTACAATAATTCAGAAGATAAAGTGCACACTTTCGGAAAAAATGTGCATTTTATGCACAGATAGCTGATTTTGAGCAGAATATTTTTACAAAAATACACTAAAATTAAGTACTAATAAATTAATTAATTCTAAAATTCGAGGTTCATAGTTCTGAAGCAAAGAGGATTATAACCATATTTGGAATAGATTACAAGAAAAAACGACATAAAAACGAGAACAAGAAAATAAAAACAAATTAAGTATTGTCAATTCAGAAATTGTTCGTAAATTTGCGAACAGAAAAGTTCGTAGTTTTACGAACAACAAACAACCATAAACGACTTAAAACACAACCAAAAACATATTATATAAATGGAATTCGAAAAAACAGATAAAGACGAGCAAATTGCCAGAATAGCGAAAGCGATATCACACCCGACACGAGTTGCCATACTAAAATTTTTAGCAAAGCAAACCACGTGCTATTTCGGAGAGATAAACGAAGAGCTACCAATAGCAAAAGCCACAGTATCACAGCATCTTAAAGAGCTAAAAAGTGCAGGATTGATACAAGGCGAAATAGAAGCACCCAAAGTAAAATATTGCATCAACAGAGAAAATTGGGAGATAGCGGGTCAATTATTCGCCGACTTCTTCGGGCAAGAATTAACAAAAGAAAAAAGATGCTGTGAATAAATCACTCTTAATCACTAAAAAAATACACAATGAAACGAACACTATTCTACGCGCTTATAGTGCTGTTATTAGCATCATGTGCAAGTAAAAACGGCAATACGATAGACGAGGCTGACAATACAACCTCTAAAACGGAAACGACAGACAATGCAAAAGATGGCACTGTTGAACTGCTCTACTTCCATGGCAAACAACGTTGCCTCACATGCATGGCAATAGAAAAATTCACAACTGAAGTAGTGGAAAAAGATTTTCAAGAAGACGTCTCCACAGGGAAACTATCGTACAAAATTATTGACATACAAGAAGAAGAAAAAATAGCGGATAAATACGAAATAGCCTCCTCTTCATTAATTCTGATTAGCCGAAAAGGAGGTGAAGAAAGAGTGATGAACCTCACGCAATTCGCCTTTGCATACGCACGCAAAGAGAGTGAAAAATATTGTATCGAACTGGCAAAAATAATTAGCGAGGAGATAGATAACAGCAAATAAATTTACTCGCATAAAAAGGAGACATCGCATACAATCAAAAAAGATTAGAGCATAAAAAGATAATACCAACCAAGATGGAATATATAAACGCACTACTTGAAAGCGAAACGGTACCGGCATTAACAGCGATACTATTGGGATTAATGACGGCAATTTCGCCATGCCCAATGGGCACCAATATTGTAGCAATAGGCTATATAAGTCGCGACTTGGAAAGCAGAAAAAAGATATTTTTAAGAGGGCTATTATACACATTAGGACGCACAATAGGATACACGGCATTAAGTATTGCATTAATAATGATTATAAAAGGCGGATCGAGCATGTTCGGAGTACAGAAATTTTTTACAAAATATAGCGAAATGTTCATCGGGCCGATACTGATGGTAGTAGGAGTATTCATGCTAATAGGAGATAAACTTAAATTACCGAGTTTTAATTTTAACAACGAAAAAATAAAAGCAACCGGAAATTTCGGGGCATTACTACTGGGAATACTCTTTGCCTTAGCCTTTTGCCCTACAAGCGGACTCTTTTATTTCGGGATGCTGATACCAATGTCTGCAACAGCAACAGCCGGATACCTACTGCCAATTTTATTTGCCATAGCCACATCATTACCGGTAATAATTATTGCCTGGATATTAGCATTCAGCGCAAAACAAATTGGAGTTGCATACGGCAAAATACAATCGATACAAAAGTGGATGAACTTAGTAGTTGGGATATTATTCACCGATATAGGAGTATATTATACCATAACGATATTGATAATATAAAAATCTAACAACAAACAAATATAACAACATGGAAATAAAAGTATTAGGTACAGGTTGCTCAAAATGCAAAGCCACCTATGAAACGGTAAACAGAGTAGTAACAGAGCACAAAGTAAACGCAACAGTAGAGAAAGTAGAAGACATTATGGAGATAATGAAGTACAACGTTATGAGTATGCCTGCAATAGTAATAGACGGTAAAGTAGTCGTCAGCGGTAAAACACCGAGCGAAAGTGACATAATTAAATTATTAGGGCTGTAGTAGATTATCAAAAATATGATACAAAAATTTGCAGATTGGCTGGTATATACATTAATGAATATATCGCCCGATACGCCATTGGGTATATCTATAAACTTCTTTTTCTACGACACTATTAAGATACTGATATTACTATTCTTAATATCATCTTTAATGGGGATAATCAATGCCTATTTCCCTATAGACAGGCTACGCAATTACCTGATTAATCACAAATTATACGGTCTACAATACTTATTGGCATCTTTATTCGGAGCAATAACGCCCTTTTGCTCATGCTCATCTATACCATTATTTATAGGGTTTGTAAAAGGAGGCATACCATTAGGTGTAACATTCTCATTTTTAATAACATCACCATTGGTTAACGAAGTAGCCGTTGCAATGTTTCTCGGAGCATTTGGAGTTAAGATTACTCTGATATACGTGCTAAGTGGCATAATATTAGGTACATTGGGAGGTATATTATTAGGGAGGATGAAATTAGAACGATACTTGAGCGATTGGGTAAGACAAATACAAGAGCAATCAACGAATCAAACGGCAGAGTGGGAGAAAAGCAATACAAGTTTTTGGGAAAGAATACCCTCAATAATAAAAGACTCGCTAAAGATAGTAAAAGGCGTAATAGTATACATACTTATCGGCATAGGCATCGGAGCGGCAATGCACGGTTACGTACCCGAGAATTTCTTTGCGGAATACCTCTCGGCAGACAAATGGTGGAACGTACCTATTGCAGTGATATTAGCAGTGCCGATGTATGCCAATGCCGCCGGAATAGTACCTGTAATAGAAGTATTTGTAGCAAAAGGCGTACCAATCGGTACCGCAATAGCCTTTATGATGGCAGTGGTAGGACTCTCATTACCTGAAATGACTATGCTCAAGAAGGTGATGACATGGAAGCTAATAGGAATATTTTTCGGCACTATTACTCTATTCATAATCATCTCCGGATACCTATTTAACATTATACTGTAAAAACAATCTCGGGTAAAAATCATAGCTTGTATATATCACAAAAAAAAAGTAATTTTGCAGAGTAAAACAATTACAAAAAACAAGCATAAAATAGCATTATGATATGAAAATAGAATTTCGCATAAACTACTACACTCAGTG
This sequence comes from Candidatus Aphodosoma sp., assembly GCA_051870785.1. Taxonomy (GTDB): domain Bacteria; phylum Bacteroidota; class Bacteroidia; order Bacteroidales; family Paludibacteraceae; genus Aphodosoma. The sequence continues at coordinate 2,724 of JBJECF010000004.1, read as the reverse complement.
GGGAGAAAGAATTTACATCACAGGAAACATCCCTGAATTAGGATCGGGCGATGCAACAAAAGCTGTAGCGATGAATTATACTGCACCCGAGAATTGGTCTTTAGAAATAGAGACAGACGAAAACGAACATAGCATTCTGGAATACAAATATATATTTAAGAACGAGCAAAACGAAAAAGTCGAAGAAGAATGGGGTGTGGCACGAAAAGTAAGTTTGAAAAGAGCTATTGACAAACTCACGCTAATAGACGCATGGAACTCCATTTCCGACCCAAATAACAACTATCTTACAGCACCATTTGTAGATGTATTATTAAAGCCTAACTTCACGCCGGAGAAAGGCACTAACGAAATACACTACAGCCATATTTTCAAAGTAAAAGCGCCGATGCTGGCGAAAAACGAAGCTATATGCATAGTAGGTAACTGCGCAGAGCTCGGTAATTGGGACGTAACATCACCGCGCATCTTATCTAACAAGAATTTCCCGGAATGGAACATCAACATAAATCTAAGCAAAGCAGGCAAAGAAATACACTATAAGTATGGCATTTACAATACAAAAGAGAACACATTCTGCTGCTTTGAAGAAGGACCGGACAGAATAGTACCACAGAAAGAGGGTAAGAATCATATTATTGTAACAGATACATTTATCAGAAATTACAATCGTAAATGGCGAGGAGCAGGAGTAAGCATTCCTGTTTTTTCACTAAGAAGTCAACGTTCGTTCGGATGTGGAGATTTTACGGACTTAAAACTAATGGCAGATTGGGCATCGGAAGCGGGGCTAAAGCTAATACAAGTACTTCCACTTAACGACACCATCAGCACCCATACCGGTAGCGACGTGCTACCATACGCTGCCATATCGGCATTTGCCCTCAACCCACTATTTATCGACCTTGAAAAACTACCTATATCTGCCGACAGTGAAATAGTTTCAGAATACAAAAAGCTACAGCCGGAATTAAATGCGTTAGAAATAATGGATTACGAACGCGTAATAGCATTCAAATTACGTTACATACAACAATCCTACCTTCAAGAGAAAACAAAATTCCTCAAAGATAAGAAATTCAAAGAGTTCTATAAAGACAATGAATATTGGCTGAAACCATACGCAGTATATAGTTGCATACGCGACCGAAAAGGCACGGCAGACTATCGCACATGGAAAGAATTTGCCAAATATAGTGATAAAAAAGCTAACGAATTATCGAGTGCAACACACCCGTGGTTTGACGAGGTAGCACAATGGTGGTACTGCCAATATCACCTACACTTGCAACTATCCGAAGCAGTAAAATATGCGCATAGTAAAGGCATTGTAATGAAAGGCGACATTCCTATCGGAGTTAATCGCAACAGTGTAGACACATGGGTAGAAACGGAACTCTTTAATATGGATATGGCAGCAGGCGCACCACCTGACATGTTCGCTATAAAAGGGCAGAACTGGGAATTACCTACATATAATTGGGATGCGATAGAACGCACCGACTACGCATGGTGGAAGAAGAGATTTTCACAAATGTCACGCTATTTCGACACCTTCCGCATCGACCATATATTAGGTTTCTTCCGTATATGGCAAATTCCACTCAATCATGTCGAAGGCATCATGGGATATTTAAATCCATCTGTTCCACTTTATGTAGATGAATTTGAAAAACGCGGAATATGGTTTGATTACGAGCGCTTTACAAAACCATACATCACAGATGAAATACTAAACAACCTTTTTGGCGACGAGAGCAATTGGGTAAGGCAAAACTGCTTATATATCGAGCACGGCTTTGCATATCGACTGCGACCGGAGTATCAAAATCAAGCAGAAGTAGAAGCTCGATTTAACAAAGGAGAATTCTCCGAGCGAGTAAAATACGGATTATTCGATTTGATATCGAACGTATTGCTCTTTGAAGTACAGGGCAGTGAAGGACGTCAATACTACCCGCGCTTCGGCATGCAAACGCTGAGTAGCTATACTGCATTAGATTGGAAGCAAAAGGAAGTATTCGACGAGCTTTATGTCGATTATTTCTATCGCCGCCAAGATAACGGATGGTACTATTCGGGATTAAAGAAATTACAGACATTAAAAACAGCATCCAATATGCTCATCTGTGGAGAGGACCTTGGCATGATGACGCATTGTGTAACGGAAGTAATGAAACGACTGTCTATATTAAGTCTTGAAATACAGCGTGCACCTAAGACGGACAAGATAGAATTCTTCCACCCGGCAGATGCGCCATACCTATCGGTAGTAACGCCATCTACACACGATATGAGTACGATACGAGGATGGTGGGAAGAAGACCGCGAAGTAAGTCAACGCTTTTACAATCAACAATTAGGACATTGGGGAGAAGCACCTTATTTTGCAGAATGGTGGATTTGCAGAGACATCTTGAACATGCATCTCTATTCACCGGCAATGTGGAGCATATTCCAATGGCAAGATTTGATGAGCATATCTCCGGAATTAAGACGTGAAAACCCTAATGATGAGCGCATCAACGTGCCATCGAACACAAAATTCAGTTGGCGCTACCGCATGCACATCACCCTCGAAGAATTGCTCGAAAAAACCGACTTTACTGCAACATTAAAGAATTACATCACCCAAGCCGGCAGATAAAAAGATAAGACAAATATTCATTATTTCCTGTTTTCGTCATGCGTTACCCAAATCGCGTTTGACCCAGTTTTCGACCA
>JBJECF010000003.1:0-4442 GCA_051870785.1 Candidatus Aphodosoma sp. | reverse complement strand
TCCTTATTCCTACTGCTCCAATAATCCACTGAAATTTATCGACCCGGATGGAAGAAAGGTCGATGAAAAAAACAAACTTATTGCTTTTGATTTTCTAAATAAAATTGCTAAAAAAGTTAGAAAGACTAGAAATAAGTTGATCCTCTATGAATTGAAACAATTGTGTATTGATATTGATTGTATAATCAATGATGAAAATACAGAGTATATATTTAATCTAATCGAAAATAGTGATAAGAAACAATCAGTTGAATCTGCTGTAAAACAAAGTGATAATGGATTATTTTTGTTTACGATTACATATTATGATGATGAAACAGGAATCCATGAACTAAAACATGCAGGTGATTATGCTAGAGGATTTTTGATTTTGTTTCCTAATGAAGAGAAAAATTATAATATTAATCATGAAATTAGAGCGTATAAAGCTCAATTAGCTTTTTGTGGCTCCTTAAAATTATATACATTAAATTATTTATATAATTTTCCAATAATGGTCAGATTTTCTTCTTTGTCTGAAATTACAGAAGAATTTGTTCGATCATTATCTAATTCTTCTTTATATAACGAACCTTTATATCAGAATATTCCATGAAAACTAATATATTAATAATTTGTATTATCTTATTTTTTTCTTTTAACGAGGCTAATGGTAAAAATAATAAGGCTCTGTCATATTTGATTGGTAAAAAATTTGTTTCTGTAATTTATGCAGAAATTGTTTCTTATGAGATTGAGTTTAAAAACGACTCTATTTGTAATATAAAATATAAATTTTCAGACCCTTATTTATCAGATAGTATTCGAAATTTAAATAGTGATTTTAAATATCTTTCAAAATTAAAGAAGAATAAAGATTTTTCTTACGTTTACATTGAGGTGTCTCCATTAAATAATTCAAATATAAATGATACTCCGATTAAAATTTCCGGGAATGATTATTATCGGTTAAACTATTATATGCCCTTATCAATTGATAATCCTTGGTTATATCCCGATGGATCTGTTTCTAATATAGCTAGATTTAACCCTCAGATGAATCATTATCGTTCTAATAATTTTAATTATGTAAATAATTTCCCTTATATAATAAATGAGAATTCTTCTTTTTTTATCATGTTCCCTTTATGGGATGACTATCCAGCAACACAAAATCTGTTTCTGATGTTTAAGAACAATGATGCTAAAAATGTACTAATTTGTCCCGGATTATCATACTTACAAACAAATTCTGATACTGACATCGATATTAATAATTTTATAAATAAAGGACCTAATTCCTTAGTGGGTAGAACTTTTATTCATACTGATGTGGTTAATGAAAAATTGATATTTAAAGATGATTCTACTTGCCTTTATATTATATACTTAAAAAATGATACAGATAGTATATGTATATATAGTGAATGTACCTATTCATTGAATAATGAGATACTTGTATTAAATAATAGAAAGGATACATTAAAATATGGTTTTAGATATCTGAATGACAGTGAAAATGAAATATTGTCTAACCAAAAATTATGTATATCAAATATTAATTATGATACACTTTGTTACGATGTCAATAAAATACATTGGTATGTAAATAATATAACAACTGATGAATTTTTTTTTGTAAATGATGTCATTTATTACTGTAAGGTATATTCTTCGTCTGAATTTCAAACAATTTGTAAAAAATATTTTTTTATAGAAGATACTCAAACAAATTTAGTACCTATTAATAGAATTATTCTTCCTATTAATTATTGATTGTATTACTAGTGTGATTCATGATAGTTTTTAGATATTTGTTTTGTGGATATTTACGAAGCTATTAGCAAATTGTTTTAGGTTCAATTTTACTCTATTATTTTGCAGTTGATTATTGAGAGTAACATTGATTTTTTGTACCTTTGCATTGTGGATTTTTCCTTCTGTATTATTACTAATATTTTGTATTATAGATTTTTAGCAAGGTATGAAAATGCTATATTCTTTAAGCGATTTGAATGTTGTAGCTACAAAGTTGCTCCCTTATTTGAAAGATAATAAGATTGTGGCGTTTTATGGTCCTATGGGTGCAGGTAAAACCACTCTTATCAAAGCTTTGTGCTCGGCACTTAATGTGAAAGAAGATGTGGTAAATAGCCCTACTTTTTCTATTGTTAATGAATATAAAGCCGCAGAAGATACTATTTTTCATTTCGATTTTTATAGAATAAAAAACGTACAAGAGGCTTTGGATTTTGGTATTTACGACTATTTCGATAGTAATATGCTTTGTCTTATGGAATGGGCTGAGAATATCGCATCCATTTTACCTGATAATACTTTGGTTGTTTCTATAAAAGTGATTGATGATAATCTTCGAGAGCTTGAAATAATTGAATAAACATATATGCTTCCTACTACTTTAGGTACAGAACCTATCGGTAAATTGCTAAAGCAGTTTGCCATACCGGCTATTATTGCAATGACTGCATCGTCGCTCTACAATATGATAGATAGCATCTTTATCGGACAAGGGGTTGGTACTCTCGCCATTTCCGGTCTTGCTGTTACTTTCCCTTTTATGAATCTTGCTGCCGCTTTCGGCTCGCTTGTGGGCGTCGGCGCAAGTACGATGATTTCCGTTAAACTGGGGCAAAAAGATTACGATACTGCTCGTAAAGTACTCGGTAATGTATTGTCGCTCAATATTATTATTGGTGTCATATTTACCGTTGTTTCACTCCTTTTTCTCGATCAAATACTCTATTTCTTCGGTGCAAGTGAAAATACTATTCCCTATGCACGTGAGTATATGGTTATTATTCTCTGGGGTAATATTATAACCCACTGCTACTTAGGTCTTAACTCTGCAATGCGTTCTTCCGGAATGCCAAATCAAGCAATGGGAGCAACAATTCTTACTGTTGTGCTCAATGCCATTCTTGACCCTCTTTTTATTTTTGTCTTTAAATGGGGAATACAGGGCGCTGCTATTGCTACTATCCTGGCTCAAGTGGTGTCCCTAATTTGGCTTTTTATCTCTTTTTCCCATAAAGACAAAGTGATGCATTTTACTCGTAAAGGTTTCTTGCTTGAAAAGCGGATAGTGGCTTCTTCGCTTTCCATCGGTATGTCTCCTTTTCTTATGAATGTAGCCGCTTGCCTTATCGTTATTGTTATTAATCGTACTTTGTATACTCATGGAGGCGACCTTGCTATTGCCGCTTATGGAATTATTAACAGAGTGGTATTTGTAATTGTGATGATAGTGCTTGGATTAAATCAAGGAATGCAACCTATTGCCGGATATAATTTTGGCGCTCAAAATAAGGAGAGGGTATTCAGTGTGCTGAAGCTGACAATTGTTTACGCTATAGTTATTACTACTACCGGTTTCTTGATTTGCGAAATATTCCCTTATTATATTGCAAGGGTTTTTACTTCAGATGAAAATCTTATTGCTGAAACAGAAGTGGGGATGAGATATGTGGTGATGATATTCCCTATTGTAGGCTTTCAGATGGTTAGTACCAATTTTTTTCAGAGTATTGGAATGGCAAGACAAGCTATCTTCCTTTCTCTTACAAGGCAATTGCTATTTCTCCTTCCGGGGCTTCTTATCTTCCCTTATTATTTCGGTACTACCGGTGTGTGGATATCAATGCCAATAAGCGATTTTCTCGCTGCGGTAGTGGCTTTGGCAATGATGATTTATTATATGAGAAAATTCCGTAACGACGAATTATTGATAAATATTTAAATCTTACTCTTATGATTATTACTATAGGGCGACAATTAGGTAGTGGTGGTTTGCAAATCGGACAGATTGTTGCAAAAACGTTAAACCTCGATTTTTACGATAAACAATTGCTCTCTGAAGCTGCTAATGATAGTGGTATGAAGGAGGAATTTTTCTCTAAAGTTGATGAAAAAGCGCGTAGTAAGTTCCCAAGTTTCAATATCTTTGGTATGCGAGGTGCTCTTGGCGGGAGTAGTTATGTCGATGTAAATTCCCTTTCTGCCGATAATCTTTTTTTGTTGCAGTCGAATACAATGGAGCGTCTCGCTTCGTCATCCGAGCGTGGCGTAGTGTTTATTGGTCGTTGTGCAAATTTTGTTTTGCGAAATCATTCCGATTTATTCCGTGTATTTATATCTGCCGATTTGGATTTTCGTATTAAGCAAGTAATGCTTCGTAACGCTTGCTCTGAACAAGAGGCAGCCGAACTCATAGAAAAAGTAGACAAGCAACGCTCTAATTATAATGAATATTTTGCCAATGGAGGTTGGGGAGTGGCATCTAATTACGACCTTACTCTGAATTCATCTAAATTTGGTATAGAGTGTACCGCCCAAATTATTGTAGATATATTATCTCGATAAGAGGTACTCATATAATTAAAAAACTTTACTTCCTGTTTTCGTCATGCGTTACCCAAATCGCGTTTGACCCAGTTTTCGACCAA
>JBJECF010000002.1:0-17426 GCA_051870785.1 Candidatus Aphodosoma sp. | reverse complement strand
TGTATAAATTGGTTATTAACAAATAAATAATAATGTGATATGAAAAAGATATTAATTATTTCGTTGATTTTACTTTTTGTATCAACACTGTTTATAGGTTGTCCTCCTCGGGTACCGAATCCGCCTATTACTCCAAATGATACCGTCAGTGATACTATTACTAATCCATTAGATAGCATTGAATATGATAGTATAGAAAAATATGTTTCAATAGAGTATTTGGATAATTATTTACCAAATGAAGTCGGAGATACATTTCTTTTTACTGCTGTTAAGAATGGTATTGTAGATACTATATTTTTGCAGCTAACTCATAATTATATTAATAAATCTATTTTTTGCTTAGCTCCATCACGATTTATATCTTTTGATAGTGATGATTATGACCATATTTTTTATTGGGATAATATATCAAAATTTGCTTGCTATGAATCCAAGGACATTTATATAAGTTTTAAAATTTTCGCATCCATACACAGTGATAAAAGTGTAGATATAGGAGGTGCAGATTATAATTCTGATTTTTACAATAAAAATAATAATATTTCATTTTCAGGTCAACAAGGATGTGATTGTATTGTTAAAGATTGTATTTATAATACTTGTTTCCCTACAACAATTACAATTAATCGAGATGACAGTTTGTTTGTAGAAGTAGAGCATAGAAGAGGTTTGACAATATTTAGGGATGATGAGGGTAATTATTGGCACCTCGTTGAATAATACTATATTTTAATATTATAATTTGCTATTATGCTCGCACATCATACGGAGTGCGGGCTTTTTTGTGTTTATATTTTACTTTTTAGGGTATCCTCCTCTGAATTTATTGTGTGCGGAGTTGTTATATTCAAAATTATTTTCTTAAATTTGTGGTGACTATTATTAAAATTTTTATTAAGAATAGCCTACGGTTTATATTATTTTGTTCTTACGCTTTTAAACTATTTGAGGTATAGATACTTAACTCTTCTTGTTGTATGTTTCTATACCTCCAAATCTCGTTGAATTTATTCCTTTATTGTAGAATTTTAAATTATAAAATCGTATGAAAAAGATCTTAAATATTTCGTTGATTTTACTTTTTGTATCAACACTCTTTATAAGTTGTCTTCCTCATGTTTCAAATCCTCCTATTAATTCGGATGATTCTATCTCAAGTGATTGCGTTGCTGACTATCAATTGGATAGTGTTGAAAATTATGTCTTTTTGGAGTATTTAAATAATTATCAACCAAATTTAATTGGAGATACTTTTTTGTTTATTTCGTATAGAGACAGCGTTGTTGATTCCATTAAGTTAGAATTATCAGATAATTTTTATTATAAGTTTTCTAATTTAGTTGATGGTTCAGAACCCTTTAATAATATATTCGAGGTCATGACAGATCATATTAGAAGATCATTCAGTTATTCTAATAATGAAATAATTGTGAATTTTATGATGTTATTTTCCATTGAAAAACTTTTAAATGATAATATATGCGAAGTTGATTATAGTTATTATTTATATTCTGATAATGATATAAGTGCCCATGCTTATTGTGAATGTACTACAAAAGATTGTGTATCAGAATGTTGTTTCCCTTCGTTTATTTCTATTTATAAGAATGATAAATTGTATGTAGAGGTTGCGCATGGAAAGGGAATAACTAAGTTCTTAGATAATAATGGAGTTTATTGGCACTTGGTGGAATAATATTATTCTATTTTATGTGATTGCATAATAATTTTACCCTACATATCAATGAAGAGACCCCAAAAGGTTGGACAAGTTATAAGCTATACGATATGAGAAAGAGTTCGGTATTGCACCGGACTCTTTCCTTTTAATCGGCTTTTATTGTTATAATAATTAATATATTCCTCTAAAGATTTTATGAAGGCTTGGGTTTATTGTTATATGCTTTTCTATCAAAAAATTATTTGTTTAGGGGGAATATTCTTTATGATTTCAATAAAGTTAAACTTCAAAATGTTATCAATTTATACAGCCGTGGACTAACAAGCTTTGCCACTTCACTTGCTCGTTCGTCAGTTTCGCCATGGCATAACAAAGCAAGCTTTGTTCTGCTCACTTGGCTTAATCAAAACGTTCGTTTTCAACAGACGTTTTTCCGCCATGGCATAACAAAGCAAGCTTTGTTCTGCTCACTTGGCTTGCCAAAAACGTTAAAGTTTTGTCTTTAATTTTGCAGTTGCTTGTTGAGAGTAGGGGTGGAAATAATGGTTTGTTGTTAAGGATTATTTCAAATAAATTTATTACCTTTGCGATATAAATATATCCGTTATGAAGAAATTTATTTTATTGTCTTTGAGTGTTTTATGTGTAGTTAATGCGTTTGCTACTACACTTTTGTCTCCTAATCAGAAACTTAAGTTGGTTTTTGAAATTAAAGAGAAAGACAGCGTCCCTGTCTATTCATTGCTTTTTAAGGATAAAGTTGTAATAGATCAAAGTATAATGGGTTTTGATCTTTATGATGGTCCGGATTTAAGTTCCGGCTTTATAATGTCGGAGGTTAAGTTCTTGGAATATAACGATTTTTGGGTGCCGGTGCTCGGTCAGTACGATACTATCTATAACCGTTGTAACTCCGCATTGATTTCGTTGAAACAACCATCTACAGGCCGTGAAATGAAGATAGAATTCCGCCTTTTTGATGAGGGGCTTGGTTTTAGATATATCTTCCCACGACAACCGGAATTGGCTTATTTCCGTATTTTCAAAGAACTTACTCAGTTCGCAATGACCGGAGACCATACCGCTTTTTGGATTCCGGGTTCTTTCGATACTAATGAGTATTTCTATTATAAAACCAAACTATCCAAAATTAATGCTGAAGATGGTGATGGTAGGGGAATTTCCACGCATAATGTTTTTGATAAACGTGGCGTTCAAACCCCTATTATGATGAAAACTGCAAAAGGCGTTTATATCAATATCTTTGAGGCTGCACTTGTAGATTATCCCGCTATGGCACTTACGTTTAATAAGCGTAAACAAATTTTTGAGGCTACCCTCGCTCCTTCTCCTATCGATAGTATTTCCGCTTTTATGCAAACTCCTTGCAATACCCCTTGGCGTACTATCATGGTTACCGACAAAGCCGAAGATATTTTGGCTTCCAGTATGATTTTAAACCTTAATGAGCCTTGCAAAATATATGATACAGACTGGATTAAACCAATGAAATATGTCGGTATCTGGTGGGAAATGCATGTGCCGGGTCGGGGCTCTTGGAACTATGCCGATGAGCCTAATATCAAACTCGCCGATACCGATTGGAAAGCGTTAAAACCAAACGGTCGCCATTCTGCAAATACGGAAAATGCTAAAAAATATATCGATTTTGCCGCTAAACACGGTTTCGATGGCGTACTCGTTGAAGGCTGGAACGTCGGTTGGGAAGATTGGGCAGGTAATTGGAAAGAAGACGTTTTTGATTTCGTTACTCCTTATCCCGATTTCGATGTGTATGAAGTGTATCAATATGCCGCTCAGCGTGGTGTTAAGATGATTATGCACCACGAAACGTCCGGCGCCGCTTCTAATTACGAACGCCATATCGATGAGGCTTACGACTTTATGAAGAGATATGGCTATCCTGCTGTAAAAACGGGTTATGTTGGCAGAATTATTCCTCGCGGTGAAATGCATGATGGTCAATGGATGGTAAATCATTATAACAGAGTAATTAAAAAAGCGGCAGATAAACAGATAATGGTTGATGCTCACGAGCCGGTACGTCCTACCGGTCTATGCCGTACTTATCCTAACCTCCTCGCTTGTGAGGCTGCTCGCGGTAATGAATTCAACGCTTGGAGTGCCGGTAACCCTCCTGAGCACGAAACTATTTTGCCGTTTACTCGCCTCCTCGGTGGCGGTATGGATTATACTCCTGGCATTTTTGAAATCAAAATGGATTATTATCAACCGGGTAACCCTTGCCAAGTACATACTACTCTTGCAAAGCAACTTGCCCTCTATGTTACTATGTATTCTCCTCTTCAAATGGCTGCCGATCTTCCGGAAAATTACGAACGATATCTCGATGCTTTCCAATTTATTAAAGATGTGGAGTGCGATTGGAAGGATACTAAAATACTTGAAGCTGAGCCTGGAGATTATATCACTATCGCCCGTCAAGGTAAGAAATCTGAAAATTGGTTTGTAGGCGCTATTACCGATGAAAATGCCCGTAAAGCTAAAATAGACTTCGATTTCCTTGAACCGAAAACTAAGTATGTTGCAGTAGTTTATTCTGATGCTCCGGATGCCGATTGGCAAACAAATCCTAAGGCTTACGAGATTAATACTTATATCGTTACGGATAAAAGCTCTACAAAAATAAAACTTGCCCCCGGTGGCGGTTGCGCTATCTATATCCGCCCTGCTACTGACGAAGACTTGGATAAGAAATATAAAAAATTATAATCGCAATTACTCGTTTTGTGCCCTGAATATTTTTTTTCTTGGGCATAAAACTTTTTATAAGATATACTATAATGTTAAATAATAAGAAGATAGTTCTGGGTATTTCCGGCGGTATCGCTGCTTATAAGTGTGGCGAATTGGTGCGTCAATTGATTCAAGCCGGTGCCGAAGTGCGCGTTGTAATGACTAAGAATGCGCAACAATTTATTACTGTGGTTACATTGCAAACTCTATCGAGAAATAAAGTGTATACCGAAGTCTTTGAGCCTGTAGGAGTTTGGAATCCGGAGCATGTATCTCATAGCGATTGGGCAGACGCGATGATTGTGGCTCCCGCTACAGCAAATATCATAGGTAAATTTGCTTCCGGTATTGCCGATGATGCTCTATCTACTACTTTTCTCGCTTTTGACAAGCCGGTATTTATTGCTCCTGCTATGAACGATAAGATGTATCAACACCCTATCGTACAGTCTAATATGGATAAATTAAAGTCTATAGGCGTTACTTTTATCGAGCCTGCTTATGGCGAACTCGCTTGTGGTGCCGTGGGTAAAGGTAGAATGGAAGAGCCTGAAAATATTGTTGATTTCCTCGAAAAGACAGACTTCTAATTTATGAAAATTCTTATTACTGCAGGTCCTACCTATGAGCGTATCGACCCCGTACGCTTTATCGGTAATTACTCTTCCGGAAAAATGGGATATGCTATTGCTGATGCTTGCGCTGATGCCGGTAACGAGGTAATTCTTATCTCCGGTCCCGTGCAAATCAGTCCGCAAAACCCCAATGTGAAAGTGGTTAAAGTGGAGTCTGCCGCACAAATGCTCGATGCCGTAGTGAGTCGCTTTTGTGCTGTAGATGGTGCTGTTTTATGCGCCGCCGTTGCCGATTTTACTCCCGTTGTTGTTGCTGATAAAAAAATTAAACGAGAGGGCGAGAATATGATTGTTGAACTGAAACCTACTGCCGATATCGCTGCTACCGTGGGCACAATGAAAACGGAGAAACAATTCCTTGTGGGTTTTGCTCTCGAAACAAATGATGAAGAGGCGCATGCAGCAGATAAGATGAAAAGAAAAAATCTCGATTTTATCGTGCTTAATTCGCTAAACGATAAAGAGGCTTGCTTTGGATACGATACTAATAAGATTACTATTATCCATAGTAACGGCGAGAAAAAGCCTTTCCCACTGAAATCCAAGAAACTCGTTGCCCTCGATATATTAAATGAAATTAATATGTTATGCAAACAATAATTACTTTTTTATTAGCAGTAGCACTCTCTGTTACGGTTTATTCTCAAGAGCTTAACTGTACTTTTACTGTTAATGCTCCGTCTGTTACAGATGTCAATAAACAGGTATTCACTACGTTGCAAAGTGCTGTTACAGACTTTTTGAATAATCAACGGTGGACTGAATTAGTCTATGCCGATAACGAAAAAATCAGCTGTAATTTCGTTCTTTTAGTCACTTCTGTGGAGGCAGATGTCTTTACTTGCGAACTTCAAGTACAGGCGTCTCGTCCCGTTTTTGGCACATCGTACACAACAGGATTGTTGAATACTCGCGATAAAAAAGTTATTTTTACTTATAAAGAGTTCGACCCTATTGAGTTAAATACTTCGAGCTATGATAATAATCTTACCGCAGTTCTGGCTTATTATGCTTACCTTATTATCGGGCTCGATCTTGACTCTTTTTCCCGCCTCGGGGGTACTGCCGCTTTTACGGCTGCCGAGCAAATCGTTAACTCTTGCCAATCAAGAAGTAATGATGCCGAAACTGCAGGTTGGAAAATGGCTTTTGCCGATAATAGCACCAGATATTCGCTTATTAACGATATTATGAATGATAGCTTTAAAGGCTTGAGAGATTTTTATTATGAGTATCACCGCCTTGCACTCGATAATATGGCGAAAAATGTGGATAATGCCCGTGCCAAAATAGCGGAAAAAATTCCTGTTTTACGCGATTTGAACAGAAAATATCCGGGTGCAGCCTTTATTAATGCCTTCCTTAATGCAAAGAATGATGAGTTGATTAATATATTCGCTAAATTCGGCACTTCGGAAGAAAAAAGATCGGTACACGAAATTCTTGTTGCCGTAAATCCTACTTTAGTAGAGCGTTACAACCTTATTTTAGAGTGATAAACAATGTTAAGACATCTATACATCAGTCAATTCGCTATTATTGATTCTCTCAACCTTGATATAGCACCCGGGTTTAACGTTATCACGGGTCAAACTGGTGCCGGTAAATCTATTATTATGGGTGCTCTTGCCCTTGTGATGGGCGAGCGTGCCGACTATAAATCTATTCGTAACGGCGCGAGTAAATGTGTTGTTGAAGCTACTTTCGATATCACTTCTTCCATTATCCGCTCTTTGTTCGACGAGCTCGACCTTGATTACGCAGAAGAATGTATTATTCGTCGAGAGATAACGGCTAATGGTAAATCGCGCGCTTTTATTAACGATACTCCGGTTAATCAACAACAACTGCGTGCAGTGTCGGCAAAATTGATTGATATACATTCTCAACACGAAAATCTCCTTCTTAACAACTCTCTTTTCCAGATGCAGGTAGTGGATGCTGTAGCGCAAAACGCTCCTGCTATTGAGGCGTATAAGTCTGCTTATCATCGCTTTAACTCATTGAAAAAAGAGCTTGCTACACTGCAAGAGTCGGCTGAGAAACTACGCGCTGAGAAAGATTATAACCAATTTCAATTCAACCAACTGCAGGAGGCTGCTATCGGTGCCGACGAACAAGAATTGCTTGAGGCTGAATTGGATAAACTAGCAAATATAGAAGATATCAAGTATAATTTGCAACTTGCCGACTCTATTCTTTCTAATGATGACGCAGCAATAGCTCAATTGAAAACTGCCGAGCAATCGCTTGGTAAAATTTCCGATTTCGATAAAGATATCGCTTCTATTTATGAAAGAATAAACTCGGTAGTTATAGAATTGAAAGATGTTGCCGCTGATGTGAGTGCACTTTTTGAAAATACCGATTACGACCCCGCTCGAAGAAATTATGTGGAGGAGAGGCTGAATCTTATATATTTGCTTGAGCATAAACATAATGTGAAGTCGTGTGAGGAGTTGATAGAGATATATAATGCTTTTGCGCGGAAATTAGAGAGTATCGACTCTTTCGATGATGAGATAAATAGCCTTAAAGCACAATTATCCGTGGCAGAAAAAGAGATGGTTAAGGCATCGGAGGTTTTGTCTGATTCGCGCCGTGCAGTAAGAGATGTTATTGCAAAAGATTTAGTAGAGAAGCTCGTATATCTCGGTATCAATAATGCTAAAGTGGAAGTTGCTATTAACCTAACCGGAAATTATACCGTAAACGGTAGTGATGAAGTTAATTTCTTATTCTCTGCAAATAAAAATGTTCCACTTCGCCCTATTTCTACTATTGCTTCGGGAGGCGAAATCTCACGCGTCATGCTTGCAATAAAGTCGCTTATTGTTAAAACCAAAGATATCTCTACTATTATTTTCGATGAGATAGACACCGGAGTATCCGGCTTGGTGGCTCAGAGAATGGGAGAGATGATGAAAATACTATCTCTTGATACGCAAGTAATTACTATCACTCATTTGCCTCAAATAGCGGCAAAAGGTAATGCTCATTTCAAAGTGTATAAAGAGGATAATGAAAAAGATACCATTTCTAAAATAATATTACTTGATAATGAACAAAGGCGAAGGGAAATAGCCGAAATGCTTTCGGGAGAAAACCCTTCTAAGGCGGCTTTTGATGCCGCTGACGAATTATTAGTCAACGATAAATGAATTGTTTATGTTTGCTGCCGAAAATTTGACAGTCGATTTTACTGGAACCCCCTTATTTGAAGATATATCTTTCTTAATAAATCCGAAAGAAAAAATTGCTCTGGTAGGAAAGAATGGTGCAGGGAAATCCACACTTCTTAAAATCTTTGCCGGATTGCAACAGCCGTCGCACGGCAGGGTAGTATTACCAAAAAATGCGACAATAGGGTATCTGCCTCAGCATCTGCTCGTAAGAGATGAAAAAACGGTGCTCGATGAGGTAAAAAGTGCTTTCTCTAACCTAATCGAAACACAAAAACTTCTTGATAAGCTCACAGAAGAGCTTGCATCTCGTACTGATTACGAATCCCAGGAGTATAACGACCTTATAGAGTCTGTTGCCATGTATAATGAGCGTCTAACGCTTATGGGTGCCGCCAATATGATGGGTGAAATAGAGAAAACATTACTCGGATTGGGTTTCTTACGCTCTGATTTCGAACGTAATACTTCAGAATTCAGTGGCGGATGGCGCATGCGTATCGAACTGGCTAAAATACTCTTATCTCATCCCGATATTTTACTCCTTGATGAGCCAACTAATCATCTCGATATAGAATCTATCCAATGGCTTGAGCAATTTCTTGCTACAAATTCCGGTGCACTACTCCTTGTCAGTCACGACCGTGCCTTCCTTGATGCGGTAACTTCCCGTACTATAGAAATTTCGCTCGGCAGAATTTACGATTATAAAGCTAACTATTCCAAGTATTTGGAGTTGAGAGCGGAACAAAGAGAACAGCAGTTGCGCGCCTTTGAAAATCAACAGAAGATGATTGCCGATACCGAGGATTTTATCGAAAGATTTCGATATAAGGCTACTAAAGCGGTACAAGTGCAAAGTAGAATTAAACAACTCGAGAAAATACAACGAATTGAAGTGGATGAAGAAGATAATTCCGCGTTGCGGTTGAAATTTTCGCCAGCACCTCATTCCGGTGTGCTACCTGTTGATATAGAGGGACTTGTTAAGAAATACGACTCTCTGCTCGTGCTTGATGGCATAGATATGCAAATATCTCGTGGAGAGAAGGTTGCCTTTGTCGGAAAAAACGGCGAAGGAAAATCCACTTTGGTGAAATGTATTATGAACGAGGTGGAATTTTTGGGAAAATTAAAATTAGGTCACGGTGTAAAAATTGGTTATTTTGCTCAGAACCAAGCCTCTTTACTTGATGAGAATCTTACCGTTTTCGAGACAATAGATTTTGCCGCCGTAGGTGATATTCGTACTAAAATACGCGATATACTCGGAGCTTTTATGTTTGGTGGCGCTGCATCCGATAAAAAGGTTAAAGTGTTATCCGGTGGAGAACGCAGCCGTTTGGCAATGATAAAACTATTGCTCGAGCCTGCTAACCTTTTAATCCTTGATGAGCCTACGAATCACCTTGATATGCGCTCTAAAGATGTGCTTAAAGAGGCAATAAAGGCTTTTGACGGCACGGTTATCCTTGTCAGTCACGACCGTGATTTCCTCGATGGCCTCGTTACTAAAGTCTACGAATTTGCTAACCATAAAGTAAAATTACATCTCGGCGGAATAAAGGAATTTCTCGAAGAGAAGAAAATTGAAAATCTGAATGAGATAGAACGCCGAACTGCCGCCGTCAGTACAAAAAGTGTCGATAATACTCCATCTGATAATAAATTGGCTTATGAGGCGAGAAAAGAGTTGTCTCGAAAAATCAAAAAAATAGAGCGTAATGTTGCTGATACAGAAGTGGAAATAGAGAAGCTGGAAGGTGTTTTGGCTGATATCGAAACCAAATTTGCCGCCGGGGAGGCCGGAAACGATTTGGTACAAGAGTATAATTCAAAGAAGCATCTTTTAAATCAAAAGATGTATGAATGGCAATTGCAAAGTGAAGAGGTGGAACAACTTAAGGCGTCTTTGAATGAGAATCTCTAAACAAATTATTAATCAAGTAACAATATCTGATATATAATGGCTGAAAAACAATTACCATTGCAATTCATTAAGCGGATAGAAACACTTTTTCCTAACGATTATTCTGCCTTTTTAGAAGCCATCTTAACGCCTCCGGCTACGAGTATTCGCCTTAAAAACTGTGTTGATACTTCTAATAATGATATTGTACCATGGTGTAAACAAGGGCGTTATTTGGCAAGCCGACCTCAATTTACTCTCGATCCACTCTTTCATGCCGGTAGATATTATGTACAAGAAGCATCATCGATGTTTTTGTATCAAGCTTTGTATAAGTACGTCTCGCCCGATGCTCTCGTTCTTGATTTATGTGCCGCTCCGGGCGGTAAATCCACTCTTATAAGCGATTACCTCAGTAGTGATGGATTTCTTATCTCGAATGAATATGTGCCACAACGAGCAAATATTTTATCGGAAAATATCCTTAAATGGGGAAATCCGAATAGTGCTGTTACTAATGCCGATTCATATAGGTTTGCGAAACTAAAAGGAGTTTTTGATGTCGTTGTTGTAGATGCCCCTTGTTCCGGGGAGGGAATGTTTCGTAAAGATGATGTAGCTATAAGTGAATGGAGCGAGGAGAATGTAAGTAAATGCGTTGAACGTCAGAAAGAAATATTGTATAATGCTTGGCAATGTTTGGCGGATAACGGTATTTTGATTTATAGCACTTGTACATTTAATGATTTGGAAGATGAGCGTAATATAGAGTGGCTTTTAGAGGAGTTTGGTGCCGAGTATCTGCCTTTGCATCCCGATGTTGATTGGGGTGTTACTGAGGTTGAATACGGCTATAAATTTCTGCCTCATAAAGTAAGAGGCGAAGGCTTTTTTATCGCAGTTGTCAGAAAAACTTCTCCTACCGGAAGTTGTAATATCAAGTTGCCGAAACAATTGCCCCCTATTTGTAAAAGTGCGCTTTCTTGGGTTGTAAATCCCGACAATTTTAAAACCATTGTATTAAAAGATACCGTCTTTGCTATAGAGAAAAGATATTATTCTCTCATAGTTAATATGATGTCGCTTTCTTTTAATTTTCTTTCTATCGGTATTCCGGTGGCAGTGATAATGAATGGAAAATCGCAAACTATAATCCCTCATCCGGCACTACCATTGTCTTGCAGTATGAATGTCGATGCTTTTGAGAAAGTGGAAGTAGATTACAAAACCGCTATTGCTTTTCTTCGTCACGAAGCATTACTTCTTCAAAATGTAGAAAAAGGATATCTTTGTATTACTTTTCAAGGTTTGCCTCTTGGCTTTGTGAAGAATGTAGGTAATAGGTGTAATAATCTTTATCCCGAGCATTGGCGTATAAGAATGAATACCGATGATCCCGAGTATCATAGTATACTCTAATGCCAAATAAGTATTAAACAATAAATAAATATATATCGTGAAAAAAATTAGTTTATTATTCTCCGGTTTGTTATTACTTTGTTTATCAGCCTGCAATAGAGATTATCAAGGAGTAGATTACAAGCAAGTTGAGAAAGATTTTTATGCCAGAGTAGAGAGTTGGAATCAAGGAGAAAATTTGTTTTCCATCTTTGATACGAAGATGACAGCCGAGCAGCGTAGGGCAATGATGTTTCTGTATGCTTATATGCCAATGTCGGACGTGGCAGATTATAGCGGTGAATTTGTTTTACAGAATGTAAATGCATCTTTAAAGGCTCGAAATGAGATGCCTTGGGGTGCTTCTATCCCGGAACGAGAGTTTATGCATTTCGTTCTCCCGTTTAGGGTTAATAACGAGAATCTCGATAGTTGCCGAATGGTATTCTATGCTGAATTAAAAGATAGGGTAAAGGATTTATCACTCTATGATGCGGTATTGGAAGTGAATCACTGGTGCCATGAGAAGGTTACTTATACACCATCCGACTCGCGTACCAGCTCACCCTTGGCTTCTGTTAAAACGGCTTACGGTCGTTGCGGTGAGGAGTCTACCTTCGCAGTCTCCGCTTTTCGCTCAGTGGGTATCCCGGCTCGACAAGTGTATACTCCTCGTTGGGCGCATACCGATGATAATCACGCTTGGGTAGAGGTGTGGGTAGATGGTAAATGGTATTTCCTCGGTGCTTGTGAACCGGAACCGGTGCTTAACTTGGCTTGGTTTAATGCTCCTGCCTCAAGAGGTATGCTCATGCATACAAAAGTTTTTGGCAATTATTCCGGTCCGGAAGATGTAGTTAATAAAACTTCTAATTTCACGGAAATTAATATTATTGATAATTATGCCCCGTGCTCAACCGTTAATGTTACGGTTTTAGATACTCTTAATAATCCGGTGCCTGGTGCTAAGGTGGAGTTTAAATTGTATAATTACGCAGAGTTTTACTCAATTGCTACAAAAGTGGCTGATTCAAAAGGAAATACATCTCTGACTGCCGGCAAAGGCGACCTTATTGTATGGGCATCGAAAAATGGAAATTATGGCTTTAAGCAGGTCTCTTTCAGCGAAAATTCCAACGTCTCTATCGTTCTTGATAAAAATGTAAATAGTACTTATAGCATGGAGCTTAATTTGGTACCTCCTACCGAAGGTGCTAATATTCCTGATGTTACGCCTGAACAACGTGCCGAAAATAATCGCCGTTTTGCACAAGAGGATTCTATTCGTAACGCTTATGTTGCCTCTTTCATGAATAAAGAACAAATTATTGATTTTGCTGAGAAAGAAGGCCTTGAAGTTGCTCAGGTAGAAAACCTTATTGTAGCTTCCCGTGGTAATTACTCTACTATTTGCGATTTTCTCTCCGGACTTATTTCCGGTGATTTGAAAGCAGGGGGTGTGCAATTACTTAATTCCATATCCGCTAAGGATTTACGTGATGTCTCTTTATCTGTGCTTAACGACCATATGCAACTTAATACTACTGCTTATACCGAAGAAGTTTTCTCCGATTATATTCGTAATCCACGAGTTGCCAACGAGATGATAACTCCATATAAATCTTTCTTTGCCAACGTTATATCCGATGAAATGAGAGATTCTTTTGTTTCAAATCCGATGACCCTTGTCAATTGGGTGACGGAAAATATTATGGTAGATGACGAGTGTAATAAAGGTGGAGCACCCATACAGCCTAAAGGCGTGTGGAGATCTCGTAGGGCTGATACTCATAGCCGTAATATATTCTTTGTTTCTATGGCTCGAAGTATCGGTATACCTGCTTGTATTGATGTAGTTACAGGTAAAGTGCAATGCTTTATCGACAATCAATTTGTAGATGTCGTGTTCTCAGAAAACAATAGTGCTGTCGCCCCTCAAGGTAAGTTAGTCGCTATGTATTCTCCTATCGATTTGATGTCGGATCCAAAGTATTATTATCATTTTTCTATTTCAAAAATTACGGAGGAGGGTAGTTTGCAACTACTTAATTATGACGAAGATGAAGTGCCTACATGGAGTACTTTGTTGAAAAATGGAACAAATTTGGATACTGGTACTTATTTAATGGTTTCCGGAACGCGACTTGCAAATGGTGGTGTTCTTGCCAGCTTGGAGTGCTTCCCTATTAAAGAGGATAGCACTACAAGAGTAGAACTGATAATGCGAGAAAGTACGGATGAAGTCAGAGTTATAGGCTCTTTTAATTCGGAATCCTTATATCAACCAATAGAAGGCGGTGATTTAAAATCAATATTATCTACTACAGGTCGCGGATATTATGTTGTTGCAGTGCTCGGTGTTGGACAAGAGCCTACTAATCATGCCTTGAAAGATATTATACTTGCCACAAATGAGTTGGAACACTGGAATAGGCAGATGGTGTTGTTATTCCAAAGTAAAGAAGCTTACAATCAGTTCCGCCCGGAAGATTTTAAAGGCTTACCAAATAATATTACTTTTGGTATTGATGTGGATGGCGTTATTCAAAAGCATATTTCCGAGGAGATGAAGTTTAAGAATAACGATATTTTACCAATCTTCATAATAGGGGATACTTTTAACCGAGTTGTTTTCGCATCACAAGGCTACACAATCGGTTTAGGAGAGCAATTATTAAAAGTAATTAATAAGCTGTAAATTATGCTTTTAATTAGTGTGCGGTTAAATTCCGTACTATATAATATAAGCTCGAAGTTCATTAATATGTACTTCGGGCTATTTCTTTTTATTGTTATTCTATTTGTAAAAAGGGTTAAAAGTCAGAAATGAACTTAAGTAAATATGGATTAAGAAAATAGGTTTATAGTCAATAGAGTTAAATATTAGAAAGGGCTTTTATCGCAGCTTTAACGATGTCGGGATTTGTGATGGATTGTTTATATTCATCAATTGTTACCGTTCCTCCCATCGATACCTTATCGTTACGAAATAGCATTTGGCTTTCGTAAGTAGACCTTCCTGAAAAATGAAATTCTTGTGCTCCGGTATAATCGGCTATTTCTTTGATATTGTCGGGTGTAATTCCGCATCCCGGCATTATTATTACTCTTCCTGCAGCTTGTAGTACCAGTTCTTTTAAATTAAATCTACCATTGTAAGCATTATTACAACCTCCTGATGTTAATATTCTGTTACAACCCAAGTCGATAATAGATTCTAACGCCTCTAATCTGTTTCTGCACATGTCAAAGGCGCGGTGAAAAGTAATGTTAAGTCCTTCTGCCGCTTTTATCAGCCGTTTATTGGCTTTGTAATCTACCTCTCCATCTTTTGTAAGGCAACCTATTACAATACCGTCTACCCCTATTTTATGCGCTATTTCAATGTCTTGTAGCATGATTTCTTGTTCTGTATTATTATACAAAAAATCTCCTCCGCGCGGACGTATAATTATGTGTAACTTTGTCGATGTTAATAGTGCCCTTGCTGTGGTTATTTCTCCGTACGAAGGTGTAGTGCCTCCTTCCGGAATACCGGCGCATAATTCTACTCTATCTGCTCCACCTTCTTGTGCTTTAAAGGCACTTATTGCACTGTTGGCGCATACTTCTATTCGAAAATTTTTCATTTTCCTTTCTTTTATCTATTTTGGTTAGTGTCTAAGAATCGTATTGATGGTGAATTTTTTTGGCTTCAGCTCTTGAGATACGATTTTTTTTGCGTTATTCACGTGCAAAGGTAGTTAATATTTCTCTAATTATTGCTTTAAATATTGATAAATTATGTAGTAGAGTGGTATGTTTACTCCTTGTTTTAATGTTTAATTGCTTCTAAATTAATTTGTTATAGCGTGTGAGAAAAATTTTTATTTTTATGGTGAAATTTTTTCTTTAAAAGCTTTGCTGGTTTAAAATAAAGTTGTACCTTTGCAACGCTTTCGGGAGAAAGTTAGTAATTAAGTTGTATTGAATTTTTTTTCGGGATGTAGCGCAGTCCGGTTAGCGCACCTGCTTTGGGAGCAGGGGGTCCCAGGTTCGAATCCTGGTATCCCGACGGAGAAGAGCAAAATTTTCTTGCTCTTCTTTTTTTATTACTTTTTTATTATTTGTCTATTATTCTTTTCTCGTACTCTTTCTCTTATTTTACTCTCTTTTTTAATATATTCTTAGATGAAGATCTATTTTAATCTATTGATTTTTACTACATTAAAAATTACTTTAAATAATTTGTTTCTTTGTGTTGCATATAAGAAAAAAGTTGTACCTTTGCACCATGTAAAGGAGTTAGGGAATGCCGTGTAATTCGGCAACAGTACCCGCTGCTGTAATTCTCGTTGAGTTTTTGCACGATGTCACTGGTTAATATCCGGGAAGGCGCAAAAAGGAGAGATAAGTCAGAAGACCTGCCTCTACGGTAATCTTTGTCGCTTTCGGGAGTTAAAGTGTAAGCAAGGCCATAAGCCATTTTTATAGAAGCATATTGTATTTTGCTCTTTTGCGTTATTGATTACCGCTTTTTACAATAACACGAAAGGGTATTTTTTTGTGCCGTTTTCTCGGTAGTTTTTCCCCTTTCTTATTTTGTTTAAATTATTAATTTTTAAATAGTTATT
Source organism: Candidatus Aphodosoma sp. (assembly GCA_051870785.1). Lineage (GTDB taxonomy): Bacteria > Bacteroidota > Bacteroidia > Bacteroidales > Paludibacteraceae > Aphodosoma. Next base: position 1,227 of record JBJECF010000002.1, on the reverse strand, counting down.
TTGTTTATGAAGAAATTTTTCTCATTAATGCTTGCGGCTTTTATTGCCTCACTTTTTAGTGTAACAGCCCAATCCGGTGTTGTTACTTTTGATGAATTTACTCTGCCGGCAGAAGGTCATTACTCTTTAACCGACTCTATGTTTGTTGATAATTCCAATAATTATTGGACTTCAGGAGGTTTTACCTTCTCTACTTATGTTATGTCGTCTTATCAGTATTTTACCGGTACAATGGTTTCCAATACTACCGAGACCTCTTTCGATGCAGATAGTTATTTCGAACATCAATTCCGCTCTATTGCCGGCCCTCTACATGGTAACGATAATTTTGCAATCTATTATGGCGGTAGCGAAATGCCTGTTCTTGTAAATAATTCCGAAGGCGAAGTTGTAAAAGGTATGTATATTACAAACAATGCATGGACTTATTCTTCTATTGTTAACGGCGATGCTTATACAGCTGCTTTTGCTCAAGGTGATTATTTTATATTAAGAATTTATGGAGATAGACGCGTTGTAGAAGGTATAGATACTACTTACCAAGTTACCGACTCAATAGATTATTATCTTGCAGATTATCGTGGTGAATCTTTAAATATTCTTTCTACTTGGCAATGGATTGATTTGTCGGTACTCGGCACTGTTAATCGTATCAGATTCTCTTTTGATAGTAATGTAAGAAATGATTGGGGCTTGGTTACTCCTACATATTTCTGCTTTGATGATTTTAATTCTCCGCGTCCCGTAGAGACAAAAGTTAATTATACGGATGTTAATATTACTCTTTATCCTAATCCTGCTTCCGATAAGTTATTCGTTTCCGGATTAGATGGTATATATAATGTAAAAATGTACACTTTAGACGGCGTTTTGGTTTACGATGGTACAATAAATAATAATGGTAGCATCGATGTTTCCGCTATGAATAAAGGTGTATATATGTTATCTTTCAGTGGAGAAAAAGGTACTAAATTAGAGAAAGTAATAGTAAAATAATTTTGTTATTCGTCGTTTATGAAAAATGGGCTTGAGTAGTGATACTCAAGCCCTTTGGTTTTGTAGGGATTATATATCTATCATTTATTGTTTGTTCTGTTTGGTTAAAGACATCAACTTTAGATAACAATCCCTATATTAAATTGTTTGTACATTGTTTTAAATGATGTATTGTATTAAATTATTGCTGTCCGGTAAAACCCGAAAAGGCATAAAATAACTGTCCGAAGT
>JBJECF010000001.1:0-17427 GCA_051870785.1 Candidatus Aphodosoma sp. | reverse complement strand
GCATCGCCCAAGATACTTATTGTTGGTTGGTAATTATGATGTAATACCTTATTCATTAAGTGATTATGATAAAGGAAGTTGGTTTTATTCTGATTTGTATTATGGATGTTTAAATAAAGCAGTAATTCGAAAAGAAACAGATTATTTCCCGGAGATGTTTGTAGGACGATGGCCGGTTTCTAATATTTCTCAATTGGGGGTTGTTATAAATAAATCTATTACATTTGAAAATACCGTTGGTAATTATCCGGCATTTAATAATATTATGATGTTGTCCGGCATTGAAGATGTTATTAATTATGATGATAATGCAGAAAATATTAGATATAAAATAGTATCGAAGGTTAAACAACTTATAGAATATAATTTCTTATATCAAAAAATTACTATTTATGATGGTAGGCTTTATCGTAATAATAATATAATGCGACAAAGAATGTTTGTAGAAATTTCTAATTCATGGATGTTTGTTTATGTTGGTCATGGAGAAAATTATATGTTAAGAAAACCAATATTAATTTCAGAAGAGAACATAGATAGTATATCTTATATTAGTATTCCTCCAATAGCTTTATCTTTTGCTTGTTTGACAAATCAAATTTTAGATACTTCTTGTTATGGTAAAAATTGGATTGTTTATGATGAAATTGGAGGAGTATTACATTATGGGGCTACAGGCACTTCGGCTCCTGGATTAAATTGTCAATTATTTTATAGTATTGCTACGTTTTTTGGACCAAATCTTAACAAAACAATTTCGATGCCTTTGTTAATAGGAGGGGCGAAATTGTATTCTTCAAATCCAAATTTGAGTAGTGTTAGAAATCAAACTGAAAAATATTGTATTTATGGAGATCCTTCTTTGTTAATGTTTGGAGGAGTAAGAGATGATGTAATTATTCTAAATAGTAATGGTATTTCTCAACAGTCCAAAAATATTTCTCCATTTGAACTATTAAAAGATTTAGATACTAATATTGAATATAATCTAAATGTATTTGATGTTAGTGGAAAGATGCTAATTAATTGTAATACAACTTATAATAGTATTTATGATAGATTAAATATACTACCCAATGGAATATATTTTGTGTCTTTGAAAACAAATAATTCGTCTAATACATATAAACTAATTATTAACCATTAAAATATCTTAGTTATGAAAAAAATATTTTATGTTATGTTGATAGTGTTGTTTGTATCAACACTTTTTATTGGTTGTCCTCCTCGGGTACCGAATCCTCCACAGCCACCAACTGATACTATTCCGAATGATTCGAATTATAATGATTCTATTCTTCCTGCTCCACAAGATAGTTTGTATGAATATATTTCTGAGGATTATTTACGTAGTTATTTTCCTTTTGAAATAGGTACAAATTTTGTTTATGTTAATGAAATAGATAGTGTCGTTGATACAATAACCCTTACTGTGACTTATAATGATATAAAGCGCGCTTTTAAATTACAGACTGCGGTTATTTCACATAATGATTCATCTAATAAAATAACCTCTATAAATAAATCTGTAGTTGATGGAAGAAAAAAAATTGGAGGTTTTGGAGATGACGACGATGATGATATTTTTGATGATGAGTATTATCCTGATGATGATTATTTACTTTCGCATATGTTAGAAAATGTCAATGTAGGGATTAAATTAGAAGGAGACAATATTGAACTCACTTTTGTATTAGATTTCTATACTACTGTAAAAAAGGAAAATACTTTCGCTGGAATGAATAAAGAATATACTTTCTGGTTTAAGGATACGAAATTTAAGAACTATGTTTGCACAAATTGTGATTGTCTTAGTAAAGATTGTTTGTTTTATAGTTGTTTAACTGATACAATTAACCTTTATGATGAATCTGATATTTTGTACATCGAAGTTGAGCGAGGAAAGGGAATTACCAAATTCAGAGACAATAATGAAGTATATTGGCACTTAGTGGAATAATATTATCCTATTTAATGTGATTGCTAAATAATTTTATCCCGCATATCAATGAAGAGACCCCAAAAGGTTGGACAAGTTATAAGCTATACGATATGAGAAAGAGTTCGGTATTGCACCGGACTCTTTCCTTTTAATCGGCTTTTATTGTTATAATAATTAATATATTCCTCTAAAGATTTTATGAAGGCTTGGGTTTATTGTTATATGCTTTTCTATCAAAAAATAGTTTGTTTAGTCGGGAATATTCTCTATGATTTCAATTAAGTTAAACTTCAAAATATCATCAATTTATAACGCCATGGACTAGCAAGCTTTGCCACTCCTCTTGCTCGTATTTCAGTTTTGCCTTGGCATAACCAAAGCAAGCTTCGTTCTGTCCATTTAGCTTAATCAAAACGTTCAAGTTTTGTCACTAATTTTGCACTTGCCCCTTGAGAGTAGGTTGATAATTATTTATTGTAAATATTTGGTGGTATCTGATTTTTGTTATACCTTTGCGGTGTATGAGCGTTAAGCAAAGGGTTCTCATTTTCAGGATTCTTACATAGTGTGAATAAAATCTTTAGTATTAATTTTAAATAAAACATTTTTTGTTATGAAAAAACTATTACTTTCATTTTTAGTAATGTTGGCTTCCGTGGCAATGGTAAATGCTATGGATACCGTTTATCTACACCAATTTACTGCTAAACCAAATTTCCTAGCAGCTGGTTCTACCGATTCTTTAAGTGGTATTGAATGGACTATTTCCGATAGCTTGGTTTATACCGGATTTGATACCAGTACTTCTTTAAGAGGTTGGCAAATAGGTAGTTCCCAAAAGGTTCAACCTAGTTTTTCTTTATCAACAAACGGCATTACAGCCCCTGTAAATGTAATTCGTCTTATTGCTTCTGGTGCTTCTGGTGCTAATTTCAAAATCACTGTATCTGTTAATGGTGTTACTATGATTCCTGACACTATTAATATGACTTCTACTGTTAATGATACAATAGAATTTACCGGTCTTCCAAATACTGGAGCTATCATTATATCTTATGTTGATAATAAAGGTAAAGCAATGTATCTCAAAGAAATTTTACTTGGTTATGAGACCCCTGCTACAGTAGAGGCTCCTCATTTCTCTGTTGCTGAAGGTACTTTGTTCAACCCAACTAAAGTGGCTATCTCTACTCTTACAGAAGATGCTTCTATCTATTATACTTTAGATGGTACAGAGCCTACTGACGCTTCTACCCTTTATACCGACTCTATCCTCGTTTCCGCTACAACTACTATTAAAGCTGTTGCTGTTAAAGATGGTGTTTCCAGTGAGGTTTCTATAGTTACTTATAACTTCCCTATCGAAGTTGCCAATATCGCTGCTTTCCTTGCTGCTAAAGAACAAAATATTGCTTCTATCATCACCGGCGATGTTACTGTAATCTTCCAAAACGGTGGTAATACTTTCGTTAAAGATGAAACAGGCTATATATTGATTTATGGCGATCTCGGTTATCATGAACTCGTTAATGGCGACGTTTTAAGCCGTGTATGTGGTGTTTATGCCGTTTATAATGGTATTCACGAACTTGTTCCTGCAAAAGAATATGTACTTGCTGAGCCTACTCATGGTACTGCTGTTACTCCGGAGGTTCGCACTATCTCTACTATCACTGCTGACGATGTTAACGTATTTGTTGCTCTAAATAGAGTTGCTCCTACTGCAGATGTTACTTTTGAAGAGGGTACACAAACTAATGTTACTCTTGCCGATGATTCTGAAGAACATAACACTATCGTTGCTCGCTCTGCTTTCAAACAAATTTCAGGCACTTTTGTAGCTCATAGTCTTGTAGATGTTGTTGGTATGGTTACTCTTTACAAAAACGCACCTCAAATTTCTATCATCTCTATTAATAATTCTCCTGTAGAAACAGCCGTAGAAAATGCTACCGTAAATGCTAATGTTTATACAAAAGGAAATGACATCCTCGTTGAAACAGAAGCTGGTAACACTATCGAAGTATACAACGTTCAAGGTCAAATGATTGTTAATACTATTGCTAACGAAGGTATCAACACTATTTCCGGTATTTCTGCAGGTGTTGCTATCGTTCGCGTAAACGGTGTTTCTTATAAAGTGATTTTATAATAAAAAATTTATCACTTACTACAAAAAACGTTCCGAATATGCTTCGGAACGTTTTTTATTTATCTATATGAGTTTTGCTATAGAGGTAATTTTTCCGTTTTGTCTATCACAAAGCGTTTGTAGTATGATATCATTATCGTTGTTATCGGCAATGCAATTATCATACCCGTTATTCCTAATAATGAGCCCCATACGGATAAAGAGAGTAAAATAATTGCTGGGTTCAGACCCATTGCTTTTCCCATTATTCTCGGTACTAAAAATAGGTCTTGTGTCGATTGTACTATGATGAAAACTATTGCACAAAGCCCTATTATCAACCAGAAATTTTGCCCCGTCTCCATACTTTTTATAAATGCCAGCATTATTACGGGTATTATTCCTATCGTTTGTAGATATGGTATAATATTTAATACACCAATAAATAATCCTATCGTAATACCCATAGGTAAACCTATAATCTTAAATCCGATGGCAAACAACACTCCTACTATCATCGCTATTAAAAATTGTCCGCGGAAATATTGGTTCATACCATGCTCCAAATCTTCTATAATGCCTGTGATAAGCTCTCTGTATTTTCTCGGTATCAACTCTATAAATCCGTTTGAAATATTGTCAAAATCCTTGAGAATGAATATTGTATAGAGAAGGATAATAAATATTACACAAATACCGGTAATTACATCCCATGTGCTTGATAGTAGACTTGCTATTTTCGGCATTATCAAGTTAAATGCATCTTGTATAGATTTTACTTTGAAAATCTCTTCGTAGTCGAATTGATCTATTATCTTGCTCGTCAGCTCTCTAAGCCTTGAATCTCCACTCTGTTGCGATGCCGTGATGTACTCCGATATCATTACGTATGCCTTGCTTATCTCGGCTGATAACATAGGTATTAACAGATATAATAAACCCGTTATTATGCCGATGATAAAGACAAAAGCTAAAATAATAGATGGAATTTTGTATTTTACCCGCATCTTGAATTGTATGAATTTTACTAACGGATGTATCAAATAGGCGAGTAACCAACCTATTAAAAACGGCAATAATACACCGCTTAATCGCTTCGTTAATAATCCCAAAAATATTAATGTGGTAATGAATATGATTATCCTTACCACCCTGTCAAATGTGTATTTCATTACTGTTTTTATTTTATCTTTTCGAAATACAAAGTTATCGATTTTTTGTATCAGCAACAAATTCTACACAATAAATATGAGCGATTTATCGTTTTTCGATAAAAATATTTGGTGGTTTCATAAAAATTTTGTTACTTTGCAGTCCCAATTAAGGACGCTTTTTCTATTATGATATTCGTCCTAATTTATTGATAATCAGATTATTCTTTAAATTCTATAAAATATGAAAAAAATAGTATTATTGTTTGCTGCAATCCTCTTTGCGGCATCCGGTATTCAGGCTGTAGAATATACTCCCGTACCGGTAGATAAGGATGTACGTATTGGCGTGCTTCCTAATGGATTAACTTATTATATCCGTCATAATGAAGAGCCTAAAGGCCGTTGTGAATTTCACATAGCGCAAGCTGTAGGTGCCTCTTTGGAACAAGATAATCAAAATGGTCTTGCTCACTTCTTGGAGCATATGGCTTTTAACGGTACCAAAAATTTCCCGGGTAAACTGTTGATAAATTATTTCGAATCCGTAGGCGTTTCTTTTGGTTATAATATTAACGCTTATACTTCTCTCGACGAAACAGTTTATCGTTTGTCCAATGTGCCTACTCGCACCGGCGTCCTTGATAGTGCTCTGCTCGTGCTTCATGATTGGTCTTGCGCTATCGCCCTCGAAGGTGAAGAAATTGATAACGAGCGTGGAGTTATTCGTGAAGAGTGGCGTACGGGTTCTACTGCCAATCGTAGACTTTGGAGAGATATTAACAAACAAAAATATATCGGTACACCTTATGAAAAACGTGATGTAATCGGTGATACTGCCGTTATTAATAACTTCTCTCATAAGGCTTTACGTGACTACTACAAAATGTGGTACGGTCCGGACCTCCAATCTATCGTTATTGTTGGTGATATTGATGTAGATAAGATGGAGAAAAAAGTAATTGACCTTTTCTCTCCTATTGCTCCTCGTAGGAGCCGTGGCGTTCGCCCTCATTTCCCTCTTCCGGAAAATGAAAAACCTATTCTTGCTCTTTGCACTGATAAAGAAGCCGCTTATTCTATCTTCGAGCTCGACTATAAACGTCCTCAAGCCTCTGATGAATTTAAACTGAGTCAAGAGGGATATAAATTCAACATAATCATATCTCTTGCCGAGTCTATGATGGCTCAACGTTTCCTTGAATTGCAACTCGACCCGAATTCTGCAATTATGCAAATGCAAGCCGGATACGGCAACCTTATCGGTGTTACCGATGCTCTTCAATTCTATGCTGTACCAAAAGATGGTAGAGAATTAGACGCTTGCGCCGAATTTACTGCTATCGTGGAGCAAATTAAACGATACGGCTTTAACGAAGCAGAACTCGAAGTTGCTAAACGGGCTTATTTGAATGATATGGAAAAATCTCTTAAAGAAAAAGATAAAAGAGAAAACATATCTTATGCTCGCGAATATTATAGAAACTACCTCGATGCAGAACCTATTCCAGGTATCGAATGGGAATATAAATTCTCTAATGCTGTAATTAAAACTCTTTCCGTTGAAGAAATTAATGAAGTATTCTTATCTCTCTTCTCTGATAAAAATATAATCTTTAGCTTCCAAGGTAAAGATAAAGGCGACGAAAATATCACTAAAAAAGATATGTATAACTTCCTCTCTGAGATGCCTAAATTGAACGTTGACAAACCAAAAGAGGTTAATGTGATTACCGATTTCGTTAAAAACGATCCTACTCCGGGTACTATCGTAAAAGTCACTTCTAACGAAAAATTCGCTACTAAAGAATTTATTCTCTCTAACGGCATGAAGGTGATTATCAAAAATACAGACTTTAAAAACGACCAAATTTTAATGTCTATGATTTCCGCAGGTGGCTATAGTAAAGTTGCCGTAGCTGACCTCCCTTCCGCTCAAGCTGCAACAGATATTATTACTCAAGCAGGTATCGCAGAATATCCTTTGGTGGATCTCTCTAAATACCTCGCCGGTAAAACAATTTCAGTATCTCCGTCTATCGATGAGTACAGCGAGGAAATCTCCGGCTCTTCTTCTATTAAGGATTTCGAGACAATGCTTCAAATGGCTTATTTGTATTTCACTAATCCTCGTAAAGACAACGAGTCTTTTAAATCTTTAGTAGATTTATACACTACTATTCTCGCTTCTCGCGACAGCAACCCTAAAGTTGCTTTCCAAGATAGTATTTCTGCTGTCACTTCCAATCACCACGAACGTAATATTATCCAAGATATCAACTGGTTACAAAGAATTAACCAAGATAAAGCATATGAAATTTTCAGACAGAGATTCTCTAATCCTGCCGATTTTACTGTTATTTTTGTTGGTAATATAGAAGATAATGAGCAATTCCGTACTCTTATCGCTACTTGGTTAGGTGGTATTCCTGCAACGGGTGCTGCAAAAGAGAAATTTGTAGATAATGGTATTCGCTCTCCTAAAGGCGTGGTTAAGAACTACTTCGAGAGAGAAATGCAAACCAATACCGCTTCAAACCGTATTGAGTATACCGGTAAATTGAAATATGATATGAAGAATCGCCTTGTGATGAATATCATCGGTGAACTTCTTTCTACTCGCTATCTCGAGAGCATACGTGAAAAAGAGGGTGGTAGCTACGGCGTCGGTTGTTCCGGTTATATGTCTAATATCCCGGTTGCTAAAGCCAAACTACTTATGCAATTCGATACCGACCCTGAAAAACAAGAAAAATTGATGGGTATCATTCATAAAGAAGTGATGGATATCATTGCAAATGGTCCGATTATGGAGGACTTCAATAAAACTAAAGAGAGCATGCGCAAAGAATTTGAGGTTAACTCAAAAACTAATAGCTATTGGAAAACAGCCCTTACTCGCTATTATTTCTATAACTTCGATTCTACAGATTATTTGAAAGTCCTTGATTCTATTACTCCAAAAGACATCCAAAAGGCTCTCAAAAAATTGGCAGCTCAAGGTAATATTGTTGAAGTTGTAATGCTCCCTAAGAAATAATTAATGCAAAATAAACTTTATCCCCTTAAATTTATCCCTGTATTTAAACAGAAAATTTGGGGTGGAGAAAACATAAAAAATATAACAAATCATTCCAACTCTCTCCTTAATGTAGGTGAGAGTTGGGATGTTTCTGCTTTTATCGATAGCAAAAGTGTAGTAATTAATGGTCCTCTTGCAGGCTCTTCTTTGCCTAATTTGGTAAGTAAATACGGTGCTTCGCTCCTCGGAGATTATGTTGTAAAAGAGTACGGCTGCGACTTTCCTTTGCTGGTAAAACTTATCGATGCCACGGATAAACTCTCTATACAAGTGCACCCCGGTGATGAATTGGCCCAAAAGCTACATCAAATGCGAGGAAAAAGTGAGATGTGGTATGTGCTAAATGCTGAAGAAAATGCTTATATCATTGCAGGTTGGAAAGCTCCCCTTTCAAAAAACGCATACCTCGATAAGCTGAAAGATAATGATATCGAAAGTATTGTACAAAAACATTATGTGCATAGAGGAGATGTGTTTTTTATTCCGGCTGGCACTGTGCACGCAATCGGGAAAGGTTGCTTAATTCTGGAAATCCAACAGTCGTCTGATATCACTTACCGTATATTCGATTATAATCGTTTGGGAGTAGATGGTAAACCACGTGAGTTACACACAGATTTTGCTCTTATGGCTTTCGATTTCGATAATTGGAAAATTGGTAAAGTAGATTATTCTTTCGATATAGAAAAAAATATAGTTAACCTCGTAAATGATGTGCATTTCTTGGTGAATCTGGTTGATGTAAAAGATTCTTATGTATATGAAAATAGAAATAACGAATTTGCCGTTATTTCTTGTGTAGAGGGTAGCTTGATAATTAAATGTAAAGATGCTGAAGATGTTAACTTGAATTGGGGAGAAACAGCCCTTATCCCGGCATCTATCGATAAATGCTTTATCGTTGGGAACAGTAAATTTTTACAAGTGTCTCTTTAATAAACACTAGTTAATAAAAATAGAAGAGGTGGTCATTTTAATATGGGCACCTCTTCTATTTTGTTTTATTATTATTGCTGTCCGGTAAAATTTTTTTAAACGATAAAAATTAGGGTTGACATTTCTCACGAAGTATCAACCCTTTTAGTTATTTTTGTATAAAAAAAACATAACCATGGGCAAAGATAGTGCAAACCGAATGCAGAAATTCAAGTTTACTTGAATATTATGCTAAGGTGCCGCCTATCTTATTGAAAGATAATAATTTTACCGGACAGTCGGTATATAATCAGGTATTAAATTTACTTGATAAAGATAAAATCCTAAAAATCAGTCGAGAAACTCGGGGAAGCTTCTTCAAATTTTGTCGCTAATTTTGCTGTTGCTTGTTGAGAGTAGCTACTAATAATTTATGTTTAAATATTTTTTTTATTCAAAAAATAATACGTATCTTTGCATTTGATAAAAGGGTATAATAGCTATAAATTCACATTTTATTAATCTCAGATATTTTATTAACTTTAAATCTAATTAATAATATGAGAAAATTTATTATTTTAATGTTGACCATAATTTTTATGGCAACACAAACTATTTTAAGTCAATTCATTTGTATTGATGTTGTCAATGATTCTTTAATCAATGAGAATAAAACATCTAACAACTCATCACAGAAAGCAAATTCTAAAAGTAATTCAACTTACGTGTTAAATCGTTATCTTCAATCAAATAATTCTGACTTTTCTCTTGGAGATGAACAAATTTTATATGATTTAAACAATAATCCACATTATCGCTATAATATTTTGTATAAAGGAATTCCAGTTTATAATTATCATTATACTGTTCATAGTGCTGGAGATACTTTAAATACTATTACAGGTTCGAGTCTATTTACCGAGGATGTTTCTGTGGCCCCTTATATAACGGAATCTGAAGCTATAGAAGTGGCAAAATCTTTGTTCCCTGCACAGATTTATTTTTGGGAGGTTGAAGAACTTGAAGAACAAATTAAACAAAAATCAGGAGACTCTTTAGCTTCTTATTATCCTAGTTCTGAGTTGGTTATTTTTAAAGCAGAACACCAGTTGCCTTTACTTGCATATAGAATGGAGTTATCTTCTGTCTCTCCTTTGTTTTCATATGAAGTATTTATCTCTGCTACAGATGCTTCATTAGTATATAAGAATGATTTGATGTATTATGTTTCTCCTTCGTTAGGTACAGCTGAACTTCATCTGCATGGAGAAAAATCTATTCATACTTCTTTTGATGATGGTAAGTATATCTTATTTGACCAAGTACATAATGTAATGACATATGATCTTAATAGAGATACAATGTTATCTTTAGCTGAAATTTATGTAGATGATAATAATATTTGGACTCAGGTTGAATTTCAAGAGCGAGATATTAATAGTAAAAATTCCGGATTAGTAAGTCATTGGGCTTCAGGGATAACATATGATTTCTTTTTAAATGAGTTTGGAAGGAATGGATATGACGGGAATGGCTCTTTGGTAACAATTTATACTAATTATGGAAATATTTTTTATGGAGGAAAGGCTTGTTGGAATAATGGGATGATCATTATTGGTGGTGGATGCGATTTTGTTTGGCCTCATCATTTAGGAGTCTTGGATGTAGTTGCTCATGAATTTGCTCATGGAGTAACAAATTCAACCGCAAATTTGCAATATTATGGAGAACCGGGAGGTATATGTGAGAGTATTAGTGATATTTGGGCTGCTTGTGTAGAAAATTATGTTGGAGGAAGAACACATGATCAAATTTGGCAGATGGGTGAAGATATGGATACTATAATGAGAAACTTATCTAATCCAAAATCTTGTGGTTATCCAGATACCTATAATGGGTTGAATTGGGTTGATGAAAAAAATCCAAATGGTGATTATGGTGGTGTTCATAGAAAAGCCAATGTAATGAACTACTGGTTCTACTTGTTAGTAAACGGAGGTAATGGAGTAAATGATAATGATCACGAATATTCTGTTAATGGAATTGGATTTGACAAAGCAATGAAAATAGTATATAACACATTAACATTATATTTAACTCCAAATTCAAATTTTCAAGATGTTAGAGAAAAATCATTATTAGCAGTACGAAATCTATATGGAAATGATTCTGAAGAGTATATATCAGTAATGAATGCTTGGTATGCCGTTGGAGTAGGAAATCCATATATTCCAACTGCAATAAATGGAGAATTTGGAGTATGTGATGGTGGGGTATATTCTGTTGATAATTTACCTCCAATGGCAACAATTACTTGGTCTACTGACACTTATGTAGATGGCTTGCCTGGAAATCAAATAACAAAACAAAAATTATCTGTTGTGAATGGACAAAACACATCTGATATTGTAGTAGAACGTTCTGCATTATTCATGCAGGAAATTGGTGCTGAAACAAGAAGATACGTAGGTGATGTTACATTATGTGCAACTATTACTTGCAACGGAATTACTAAACGAATATATAAAAACTTATTTGCAAATAACAAACTTGAATTAAGTTGTAAAAATAATTTATCTTCAGGTCTTAATCCGGGTCACATATATTCTTATACATTTAAAGTCAATACACTTCCTGATTATTTGGTTTGGAACATAGAAGAACCGGGAAAAGCAAATAGAAAAATTTACGGAGAACAAGAAGTAACTTTGTCAGGTACAACACCTGGAATTATTCGTGTCACTGTTGTTGATGGAGGTGGTTGTGCAGACTATAACTCTCAGACAAAAACTATTATTAATAGAACTATAGAAATAGCACATAAAAATCCAGCAAGCTATGGAGAAAACATACAAATAAGTGCTTATGTTAATAATGACGATGAAAATTCCGGTTTTAGCACCTATTCAAATAGATCTAAAACTCCATATCCTGAAGAATTTGTAATAGAATTATGGAGTGAAGAATATGGTTTGATGAATAGAATCGAAAGTAATTCATATACACTCGAATTACCGCTTAATGGATTAATACCGGGAAATTACATTATTCGTATGACATCGAAAGATGGAATAATATTATCAACTAGTCAACTAATTATCAATCAATATTAATTTCAAATTATTATAGTTATGAAAACACTTAAAAGTAAATTGTATTTTCTAACCACTTTAGCGATGGTTATTGCAGTATTTGCCGGTTGTCCCCATAAACCAATCAATCCACCGGAGCTACCTGAAAATGATTCCACAGAAACAATCAAACAGCAATTGAATTTTTCTGTAGTCTGGAAAAATAATTTAGGCTCCTCTCTTGAGATAAGTGCGAGTTGGAATGAAGTAGTAGGTACATTATTTAATTCCTTAGATACTGTACTTCAAGATGGAGACTCTATCGTTGTTGCCGTTGTAAATAAAATGGTAGAAGTGGACTCTATTCATACAATTCAAATGTATGAAGAAGAAATGTTGATGAATATTATAGAATCAGTTAAGAGTATAAACTTACGATATTTTGAAGACAATTTGATGTACACTTCTCGTGATGGCGGTTTGTTGCAATTTGGTGAGTATGAAGATTATATGTCAAATAATAGTGTAAAAACTCTTGTCGTTTCCAAGGATTTTTTAAGTAGCTCGGATTTAGTTACTGTTGAGGGTGAACTTAAAACAATTTCTTTAAATTGGAAAAATACCTTTGCCAAATCCATTGGGTTGAAGATTTCTTCTTCCTCTAATCCGGAGTTGAATATTACCAAGCAAATTGCACCTGATGAAACAATAAAAGTTACTGAACTTTCTTATTATGTTTTTCCAAATAATGATGAATTGAACGCTAAATTGCTTGCTGATGTTATGTCAGACTATAAATCATCGTTAGATGATGTTTTGTTTCTCCTCCCGGATGTAAAGGATCATGATGAGTGGATTTCAGGAGGTGAGTGGACTGGAGATTCAATTAGAAAACATTGCCTTAATGTAAGTAATAATTATCTGTTTGATATTAAAAATTATGAATATAGTGTCGATTATACCTTGATACTTTACAATAGATTGCTCTATTTCTTATTAGGTGATCATCCTGAAAACGAAATTGAAATAAATTCTTCGGTGATTTGGAAAAACAATATGTCTGTACCAATGGTAGTGGATATTAGGTATAGAAACGACCGTATTTATAGTCTTGTTGATAAGATAAATTGTACTATACAACCTGGAGAATCTTTTCAAATGCCGGATTTTTATTACGTTGAATATGATGGTCAAATAGAAATCCAACCATCGGCTAATTTATGGTATGGTTTGTATATTAATGAAATGGAAAGTGTAGTCATTACTTATGGAGATAAAACATATAATATGGCAGTAGATGGAAGATGTAAATTTGTTTGTCCTAACTATACTTATGGTTATGGAAATCACACGTTTACAGAACAATCATTTAAAGATATGTGTAATAGTAATGATAGAGATAATTGATAAAAAAAGATGGTCACCGATAAAGTGACCATCTTTTTTTTGTTGTATAATGATTATATTTACCAATTGTCCTTGTCTTCATTAATCTGGCGAAGGAGCTCTTTAACAGCAGCTTCGAGTTGCTTATCTTCTCCGGCTACTACGGATGTAGGGTCGTTATCTACCAATATATCAGGCTCTAATTGGGTGTTCTCCAAATAATAACCTTCTTTAGTAAGGTATCCGATAATAGGTATTCCGAAGTACATCGATGGGTCTTGCATGGTTTCCCAATTTACGGATGTCATAGTACCCGGAACAGGCATACCTACTATTGAACCCATATTTTTATGTCGGTACACCCATGGCGTGCCGTGGGCGTTTGAGTAGTTAGATTCCACTACTAGCATGATACTCTTCTTGTTGTATCTGCGTGATGGCATGTCGCAATTCTTTCTCCCTTGTGTAGTTTGCTCGAGATATTTCTCGCCGGAAAATAATACTTCAATATCTTCGTGCAGACGTCCACCTCCATTGTAACGTGTATCGATAACGATACCTTCGCACTCGTTGTAGCGACCTAATATGTCGGAATATACTTCACGATAAGAGCCATCTGCCATACTACGGATATGTACGTAGCCTAATCTGCCACCGGATAATTTCTTTGTAGCTTCTGCTCTGCCTTTCACCCATCTGTGATATAATAATTCCGTGATGGCTCCTTGCGTAATAGGTTTTACTACTTCGTCCCAACGTGCTTTTGTTTCCGGATTATAAACTGTTACAAGCACTTTTTCTCCGGCTTTTCTGTTTAACATCGGGTAGAAATCTTGTCCTGCTTTAATCTCTTCTCCGTCTATCTTTTCTATAATACAGCCTCTTTCCACTTTAGAATAATCAGTGTCGAAAGGTCCGTATTGTAGTACTTCAGTCACCTTGAGTCCGTCGCCTTTATAAGTTTGGTCGTAGAAGAGTCCGAAATCGGCGGTGACATCGGCATCTGCCGGAAGTTGTGGTCTGTAGCCCGAGCCGGTATGTGATACGTTCAACTCGCCTAATATTTCAGATAGCATTTCGGAGTAGTCGAAATTATTATTAATGTATGGTAAGAACGGTAGGTAATCTTTGCGTAATTGCTTTAAATCCACTCCGTGGTAGTTGCTGTTATAGAATCTCTTCTCTTGTTGTACGAACATATGATTGAACATGGCTTCGCGTTCTGCAGCTAAATTTAAGTACATTGTAGCTTTATAAGAGAGGGGAGTGGCACTGTTTGATGCAGTGTTTATTTTTTTGCAAGATCTTCCAAGAGCATAAAGCGTTTTGCCGTCTTTAGTTAAGAATAGATTGGAAGACCCTATTTTTTTACTGATAATCTTGGTATCGTGCTCGCGTACTTCTACTTGCCATAAGTCATAATCGCCTTCAAATGCAGCGGTAAAGTAGAGTTTCTCGCCGTCTTTTGATAAAATAGCCGAAGATAGGTTGGAAGACATAGGTGTGAGACGAACTATACGGTCTTCCAAATGCTCTAAATCTACAGTGATGGCTTTCTCTTCAGCCTTTTTGTCTTCTTTCTTGTCGTCCTTCTTCTCGTCTTTCTTGCCTTCTTTTGAGGCTTTATCATCTTTGGAGTTCAACTCTTTCATCCTTTTCTCTTCGGCTTTCTTAAGTTCATACTCCTCTTTAGAAAGATTATATTTATCGTAAGTATCTTGGTTGAGATATGCTATAAATACGTCGTTTTGGCTACCCCAAGAGGCATGTGCTCGCATTCCTAATCTGTTTGAAATAAAGATAATTGCGTTGCCGTCTAATGCCCATTTCGGCTCGCAATCGATGTAAGCCGAGTTGGTAATATTGTATATTTCTCCTCCTTTTTCTGCCGATACTATGGCTATGTCGGAATAAGGATTTCTTACGTGAGTTATTATCTCCATTACGAACCATTTACTATCCGGAGACCATTGATAGTAGAAGCCGTAATCATCTGTGTTGTAGTATTTTGAGCCATCAGTAATTTGACGCACTTTTTTTGTTTCTATATTGTAAACCATCAATTTGGTTCGGTCGGCAATATAGGCAATTTCTTTTCCGTCCGGTGAGTAAGATGGGCTGAATCTTTCTTCTTTCTCGTTGTCGATAAGAGGCTTTTCGTCTATCAATGTTGCGTTGGCAAAATTTATTTCGCCCTCTCTTGCTATTTTAGCGGTATAAAGGTTCCAACGTCCGCTACGTTCTGATGCGTAGACAATAGTTCTTCCGTCGGGATGTACGGAAATGCCACGTTCTGTAGCCGCAGTGTTGGTAATCTGTTTTGTAGTGGCATATTCGTCGGTGAAGGCGAAAATATCACCTCTTGAGGCAAAGAAAATTTGTTTGCCATCGGTTGTTATTTCGTATTCCGACGGACGGTTGACAGGTATGCGTTGTATGCTGTCCGGGTCGATTTCCGAGCGCATGGTGATATCTACTTTTGCCGGTTTGCTTCCCGGTTTACATGTGTATATCTCACCCATATAACCAAAGCATAGTGTGCCGTTATCTGCTATAGATAAAAATCTTATCGGGTGCTTTGTGAATTTTGTTATTGCTTCCGGCATGTCCATCTTGTCAGGCATAGCTGCGTATACATTAAAACTTCCGCCGTCTCTTTCACTTAAAAAGTAGATCTTGCCATCAGGACCTACTACAGGGTTGCGGTCTTCGCCTTTATTGGTAGTTAATTGCTCGTGTCTCTTCTTTGATATGTCGTATCTAAATATGTTTCTTGCCACGCTTGAAGTGTGGTGTTTACGCCAATTGTTTTCACTTCCTGTAGCTTTTTCATAATAGATATAGTCTCCTTTTGTAGAAGCATTCATTACCGGTACGGTAAATATTTGTGTAGGTCTGCCCCCTTTGGTGTTTACAGTGTAGAGCTCTTTTATCCATCCGCTTGGGAATTGTACACTTTCTGCAGGCTTTTGTATGTAAGCACTGAAATAAACCTCTTTGTCGTTAGGAGAAAAACAGAGAGGTAACTCGTCTCTTGAATTTGTTGTTAATCTCACAGGGTTACCGCCTTCGAGTGAGAGTGTGTACACGTCGAAATTGCCGTGTGTGTTGGCAGCAAAGGCTATGGTTTTGCTGTCGTGACTCCAAATAGGCATGTATTCATGAGCCTTTGTAGAGATGATTTTGTGAGCTTCACCTCCTGCTGCAGATACCAAATATATATCTCCTTGATATGCAAATGCTATATTTTTGCCATCCGGTGATATAGATCCGTAGCGCATCCATAGCGGGGTAGCTTGTGCTGTTATTATTGATAGTAACAGTACTATCAAAATGGAAATTTTTTTCATAAGTATTTTTGTTTATTTATTTGTCTGTAACTGAAATATCAGATTGTTGACATTAAGCCAATTGTATAGACTTATTTTTTTAGAATGGTTTAAAACTGAGGTTCCTTACAGCCATTTTTTTATTTTGAAGAATATCAAAATGCCTACTACCGTAAATATCATCAAGCCGATTGCAAAGGCATAGCCGTATTGCCACTCTATTTCAGGCATATATTTGAAGTTCATTCCGTACATACTGGCAATAAGCGTTGGCGGTAAGAAGATTACACTTACAATGGTAAATATTTTTATTATCTTGTTTTGTTGTATGTTAACCAAACCGAGGAATGTATCTTGCAGATATTCAAGACGGTCGAAAGAGAATCGTGTATGGTCGAAAAGTGAATTAATGTCCTTAAT